>CAUJHO010000007.1 GCA_963205025.1 Pseudomonadota bacterium
CCCTGTCCGTCGCGCTTCAGGACCATGATGGCGTCGGCCGCGCCGGTGATTCCGAGCGTGCCGCTGACCGTGTCGAACGGGTCCTGCTGCAGGGTCCGGTTGGCCTGAGCCTTCACGACGAACTACGGGCCACCTTCCCCGCAATCAGCCGGGAGGATGTGTTCCTCGGAATCGCGTTCGCCTGGAGCGCGTTGCAGGCCGATCTGCTGATCGCCCAACTTGAGCTTCGCGAGGTCGAGCGGCGTACGGCTATGGCGGTGGCGGCATGAGCGCCACCATCGCCCACCTGAAGTCCGAGCAGCACGGGCGCACCGCGGCGGACCTCTACGGAATGGTCTTTCCGCCGATAAAGTGGATCGTCGAGGACTACATCGCCGAGGGCCTGACGGTGCTCGCCGGCAAGCCCAAGCTGGGCAAGAGCTGGCTGCTGATGGCGGTGGCCATCGCTGTCGCCAACGGCGGCTATGCTCTCGGTGACCGCAAGTGTGTCCAGGGGGGCGTTCTCTACGCCGCACTGGAGGACACCGAGCGGCGGCTGCGCGGACGCCTCGAAAAGCTGTGCGGGGGTTTCAATCCGGCATCCTGGCCATTGGGCCTGGTGTTCTGGAGCTACGGCGAGATGAAGCCCCTGAACAGCGGAGGGCTCGATCAGGTTCGCACCTGGATCCGGGAGCACCCCGACGCCCGCCTGGTCATCATCGACACCCTGGCCAAGGTCCGCAGCGGCCCCCAGGGCAAGGAGACGGCCTACGAGGCGGACTACCGGGAGGTGGGTTCACTGAAGGCCCTGACGGATGAGACTGGCGTCGCAATCGTCGTCGTCACCCATACCCGCAAGATGGAGGCTGACGACCCGTTCGACACGGTCAGCGGCACGCTCGGAATCACCGGCGCGGCCGACGCCATCATGGTCCTGAAGCGCGACGGACAGGGCGTAACCCTCCATGCCACAGGCCGCGACGTGGCTGAGATCGAGACCGCCGTGGAGTGGGAGAAGGACACCTGTCGCTGGCGTGTCCTGGGCGACGCGCATGAAGTCCGGCGTTCTGACGAGCGGACGCTGATCCTGGACGCGCTCAGGGGCGAAGCCGAGCCCGTGGGTCCGAGGGAGATCGCCGATGTCACGGGTCGCCCCAACACCGCTGTCCGGGCTCTGCTGGTGGCGATGGCCAAGGCGGGCGAGGTCCGGAAGATCGGGCGCGGAAAGTACCTGCACCCGGACACCCCCCTCACAACGCTCACAAGCTCACGATGCGAGGGGGCAT
The DNA here is from genome assembly GCA_963205025.1 of Pseudomonadota bacterium. GTDB lineage: Bacteria > Pseudomonadota > Alphaproteobacteria > Caulobacterales > Caulobacteraceae > Brevundimonas. Next base: position 1,266 of record CAUJHO010000007.1, read on the forward strand.
CGCCATGATGCGGCACTCACAAACTCACAACCGCCCAGGGCTCGGCAGGGCTCTCACAAGGGGGCCACCACCGCATTGTGAGCTTGTGAGCGTTGTGAGGCCCCTTTCCCACCGCCCGACTCCCAGGAGGCCTGAATGGCTAAGACCAAGAGAAATCCGGTCGCCAACGTTGAAAAGCCGCCGGCTCCGTCCGCCAAGCAGGCCGAGGCCATCGCGGCTGCAACAGAACGTCAGAAGGCCAAGCCTGCCCGGGCCTCCATGGCCATCACGGTCACCGACAAGACGGTCATGCAGATAAGCAACCCGCACAGCGACGGGCCCGGCTGGTCCGCCCACGTCAACGATACCTTCGGGACCACTTCGCACGCCTTCTGCGAGCATTCGTTGATGCGGATCGCGGGCGTCCTGCAGGAGCGCAACGCGGTCGCCACCGAGGCCCAGGTCAACGCGGCGCTGGCCCTTCTTGGCGCGATAGGGCCCCGCAACGAACTTGAGACCGTGATCGGCGAGCAGATCGTTGCCTCCCATGTCCTGTCGATGGGCCTGATGCACCAGGCCAAGTGCGCCGACACCATCCCCAAGATGGAGGCCTACACCAACATGGCCACCAAGGTTTCGCGCACGGTGGCCACCCACATCGACACGCTCGGAAAGCTTCGCTCTGGAGGCAAGCAGACCCATGAAGTCCGATACGTCTACGTCAATGGAAACGCGGTCGTCGGTGACGGCGCCCAGGCCGTCTTCGGGGGCGTTAAGACCCACGCCGGAACCCCTCACCAGCGAAAACCCGGTCAACCCCATGAGTCCGGCGTTTCGGCTCTTTGCGTCCCCGAGATGCGGAGCAAAGACGCGGGCCGGGACACCGTGCCGGCTTGCGGCGATGAGGGGTCGTAGTCGCTGCGCTCTGCACGGAGGCAAATCCACCGGAGCACCCATGGGCGAGGCCAACGGGCGCTACACAACTGGTCTGTGGACGAGGGAGCTGCGGGAGGCGCGCGATCTGGTCAGAAGGGTGTTGGCGTCGGCCATCCCGACTAACGATGACTAGGCCTCGCAATCCGGCGCCAGCCACAGGCGCTGCGCTAGAGGCTCTTGCGCTGGAATGGGCGAAGCGAGGTGCCCGCGCCATCGGCATCATCCGTCAAGCTGATCCTCCAGCGTACGTGCGATTGCTTACTCACGCCATGCGGATTGAGGACGACGTCGAAACTGACCCAAGCGACTGAGACGCAGCGCCGGAAGCGGACCTCGTCAACTTCGGCAATGGGGGATAGCTGACGTTCGCGTGGAGCCGGTTCATCGGTACATCCTGACTCGGAGGCGACCCTTCTAGAGGTCCACTCTTCGCTCGCTGCGCCAAGGCAGAATGGCACGTCAGGATACCGCGGCCTCAGGCAAATGTTGCTATCTCCAAGTCCAACTTGGCGATCCGATTGCGGAGCGACTGTACCCAGCGCCCCTGCGCCTCGCGTAATTCCCGGTGTGCAGATCGGGCCTCGCTCGCCCTCGCCGCCGCCTCGACCTTCGCCTGCTCGCACCGTGCCAGGATTTCAG
>CAUJHO010000008.1 GCA_963205025.1 Pseudomonadota bacterium
AGTCCAGGCCCTCCAGGATCTTGCGGGCGATGCGGGTGGCCTGGGCCTTGGTCTGGCTACCGACATTGGCCGGGGCCAGCGTCGTCTTCAGGACGCCGCCGGCATGGGTGTTCTCGCCCAACGGATAGACCGCGATGTCGCCGTCGCGCCCGCGCGCACAGATCACCGACAGCTCTCGGACGAATTCGGCCCTGGCCTCCAGAATGGCCGGCTGGGCCCCGATGGCGGCCCAGGCCCGGGCCGCGCCGCTGTCGGCCTTGATCCAGGCCTGACCCTTGCCGTCATAGCCCTGGCGGCGGGTCTTGAGCAGGGCCGGTGCCCCCAGGGACGCCACCGCCGCGCGCAGGCTGCCCAGGTCGTTGATCGCGGCAAAGGCCGTCGTCGGCACCTTGATGCTGTTCAGAAAGCTCTTCTCATCGACCCGGTCCTGGGCCACCGCCAGGGCGCGTGGCCCCGGCGCGACCTCGCATCCGGCCTCGATCAGGATCTCGACGGACCGCGCTGGCACATTCTCGAACTCGAAGGTGACGGCCTGGCAGGCCTTGCCCAGCACCTGCAGCGCGGTCGGATTGTCATAGGCGGCGACGATCTGGCCTTGCGACACGCGGCAGGCGGGGCTGTTTTCCTCAGGGTCGAGGATGACGACATTGAAGCCCAGACGGCCGGACGCCTGGCTGAGCATTCGGCCGAGCTGGCCGCCGCCGATGATGCCGAGCGTGTCGCCGGGGGCCAGGGGCAGAGTCACTCAGTCCTCGACGGTCTCGGGGATGGAGGCGGTCTGGGCCGCACGCCAGTCGGCCAGCCGACCGGCCAGGGCCGCATCCGACAGGGCCAGGATCTGGGCCGCCAGAATCCCGGCATTCTTGGCCCCGGCCGCACCGACGGCCAGGGTCCCGACCGGAATGCCGCCGGGCATCTGGACGATGGACAGCAGGGAATCCAGGCCGTTCTGGAGCTTGGATTCGACCGGCACGCCCAGCACCGGCAGGGTCGTCATCGAGGCGGCCATGCCCGGCAGGTGGGCCGCACCTCCGGCCCCGGCAATGATCACCTTGAAGCCGGCGTCGCGGGCCCCGCGCGCAAAGTCGAACAGCCGTTCGGGGGTGCGGTGCGCCGAGACCACCCGGGCCTCGTAGCCGACGCCCAAAGCCTCCAGCATATCGGCGGCGGCCTTGAGGGTGGGCCAGTCCGAGCGGCTGCCCATGATGATCGCCACCGGTGGCGTCTGAGACGTCATGCAATCGTTCCGGTTCGGGAAAGGCCCGGACCATAGTTTCCGCGCGTTGCGCCCGCAACCGAGTGAGGGCAGCATCGACCGAATTGATTGCGGCTGATTCCGCTGCAGGAGCCTGCGTGTCCGCTGTCCAAGACCTGTCCGGGGAAATCGAGCGCCTGAAGGCCGAGGCGGCGCACTGGCGCGCCCGGGCCGAGGCGGCCGAGGCCCTGGCCGAGCGCGATGTCCTGACCCCGGCTCTGAACCGGCGCGGCTTCGTGCGCGAACTCAGCCGGGCCATGGCCTTCTGTCGGCGTCACGGCACCGAAGCGGTGCTGCTGTATCTGGACCTGGACGGGTTCAAGGCGGTCAATGACGCCCTCGGCCATCAGGCCGGCGACCGGGCCCTGGTCGCCTGTGCCGAAATCCTGAACCGGAACCTGCGCGAATCCGATGCGGTCGGGCGGCTGGGCGGCGATGAATTCGCCGTCCTGCTGCTGGGCACCGACGCCGGCGGCGGCAAGGGCAAGGCCGAATCCCTGATTCAGGCCCTGCGCGACGAGGGCTTTGACTGGCAGGACACGCGCCATCCGATCGCGGCCTCGGTGGGGGTCCGGGTCTTCTCAGGCCAGACCGATCCCGAAGACTGGTTGGCCGAAGCCGATGCGGCCATGTGGGTCAGGAAGCGGGGGCGGTAGATGGCGCGGGGCTGGTCGGTCGCGCTGCTCGGAAGCCTCATCGCGGGCCAAAGCCCGACATCGGCCAAGCCCGAAGTTGCGCCTGCGCCAAGTGAGCCCACGGGGGATGATCTGATTGGCCGTACGGTCCTGGTCGGGCTCACCTATGTGCGATCCGACGGATCATTTTCGCATCAGGTTCAGATGTTCGGGGAAATCGAGATCGCCGACGAACGCGGCGTCCTGATCCGACTGGAGGGTGAGAGATCGGGCGAAGAGTACTGGCTTCCGCCTGACTTTGGGGCATTCCAGCCGGCCCCACCGGGAGATTACCGGCTGCGATCAACCGGCATAACGGTACGCGATCCCGATTTCACCTCGACCTGGACGGTTGACATGCCGCCCGAGCCTGATGTCACGCAATGATGTCCGGCAGGATCATCGCCTCGATCCGCAGAATCTCGTCCTTGAGGGCAAGCTTCTTGCGCTTGAGCCGTGCGATCAGCAACTGATCCGGCTGCGGCGACACCGACAGGGCCTCGATCGACGCCGACAGGTCGGCGTGTTCCTGACGCAAGAGGGCGACCTGCTTGCGCAGCCGGGTGTCGGACAGATCACCGTCGTCGTCATTGATTGGGCCGCTGGAGTCCGGCATCGCCACCCCGTTTCAGAATCGCCACTCATCATACATCGGTCTGGCCCGGCTCCGGTAGCCGTCCCGCCAGGGTCTTGAGCGCCTCGCGCGGGGTCCGGTCCGACCACAGGCGCGCCGCGGCGGCCAGGGCGGTTACGACATCGAAGGCTCGCCCGTCCGGCGGCCCGGAAATGGACTCCAGTTCCTCCAGCAGACCCCGCTCGGCCGACAGTTCGACCCGCTTGATCTCTTCGCGCAGGGCGAGGCGCCGCGTATCGTCCATGTCGGGCACCGGCTTCTTGAGGGTGCGACGGACGCCGCGTACCGGCTCGATGGCCGTCCGGTGCCAGCTTCGCGCCGTCTCGACCGCCGCCTCCAGGTCGTCGGGATCAACCGGACCTCGCCAGGCCGCCCACAGCAACAGGCACACCGACTGGCCGTCGTCGTCCTGAAGCGACAGGCAGATGTCCTGAACGCCCTCCCGGCCATAGGCCCGCACGGCCCAGGTCCACAGGCTCATGCCTCGTCGGCTCCGCCGGCCGCCAGACCCGACCAGCGCCGAGTGCGTTCCCAGTCCAGTCCGAACAGATCCAGCACCCGCCCGACCGACTGATCCACCATCTCCTCGACGGTGCGCGGCCCGGCATAGAGCGCCGGCAGGGGCGGGGCGATCGTCGCCCCCATCTCGGCCAGGGCCGTCATCGCGCGCAGGTGGCCCAGGTGCAGGGGCGTCTCGCGCACCATCAGCACCAGCGGTCGACGCTCCTTCAGGGTCACATCCGCCGCCCGCGTCAGCAGCGACGACGTCACGCCGGTGGCGATCTCGCTCATGGTCCTGACCGAACAGGGCGCGACCAGCATCCCCATCGTCCTGAATGAGCCAGAGGCGATGGCCGCCCCGATGTCCTGCACGCGATAGGTTTCAGTGGCGCGCACCGCCAGGTCCGCCGGCGTCAGGCCCAGTTCAGACGAGAGGGTCAGGGCCGCGGCCCGGCTGATCACCAGATGGGTCTCGATACCGAGCTCGTTCAGGGCGTCCAGCGCGCGCACGCCATAGGCCGCGCCCGAGGCCCCCGAGATGCCGACAACCAGCCTTTTCGTTGCGGCCTTCTCGGCCATGAGACCTCCTGACACGCCCGGCTCGCGATTTCGTGATTCCACATCTCGCGCCTTTGGGTGTGGAATTGATGGTCCCTTCACAGAGGAGGCGCAAGCCATGGCGATTGACGCTCGCATCCGCGAACTCGGGAACCGGCACCGTGATCTGGATCACCGGATCCAGGAGGAGCTGAGGCACCCGAGCACGGATACCCTGAAGGTCAGAGACCTCAAGCGTCGAAAACTGCGAATCAAGGAAGAGATCCAAGTCCTGGAAACCCAGGTCTAGATCCTCCCCGCCCGCCGGTCGGACCTAGTCGTCCGACCGACCGAACACATCCTCGACCGTCGGCTCGGCACGGCGGGCGTTGTCGGCTTCGTCTGCCTGCCAGGTATCGGCTTCGACCTCGACGACCGCCTCGGCCTCGCCGGCCGGCTGCAGGGTCGCGCCGCCATTCTTGGCCAGGTCCCGAGCCTTCTTCTCGGCGGCCTTCTTGACCACATCATCCAGCTCCAGCTGACCGACCAGGCCCAGCGTCACCGGATCGACCGGCTTGATGTTGGCCGTGTTCCAGTGCGAGCGATTGCGGACGCTTTCGATGGTGGCCTTGGTCGTGCCCAGCAGCTTGGAGATCTGGGCATCGGTGACCTCGGGGTGGTTGCGGACGAACCAGGCGATGGCGTCGGGACGATCCTGGCGACGCGACACCGGAGTATAGCGCGGGGCCTTCTTGGTGGTCTTCAGCAGCTCGGCATGGCGGCTGACCTCGGCCTGCAGACGATAGGTCGAATCCGCCTCGGCCCGGGCCAGTTCCTCGCGGGTCAGCTGGCCGTTGCCGATGGGGTCGGCCCCGCGAATGTCGCGCGCCACCTCGCCGTCGGCGATGCCCTTCACTTCAAGCGGGTGCAGGCCGCAAAAGGCGGCGATCTGTTCAAAGGTCAGGGAGGTGTTGTCGACCAGCCAGACGGCGGTGGCCTTGGGGTAGAGAATGTCGGTCATCGGCGGGAGTCCTGAACGATGGAAGGCCCGGTTGGCAGGGGCCGGAAACAGCGGCGCCCGGCCTTTCGGCCGGGCGCGTTATCAGACCTCTATAGCGACTTCCCTGAAAAAGGGAACGGAAACCGTCTGAAACCGAAAACGATGTCGTGCCGTCTCGAAAGCGACCCTGAGGCGCATTAGACTAGGGACGATGAAAACAGAAAACATGACCCCCATTGAGGCGATCGAGCGCCTCATCGCCCTTTACGATCAATCCATCGCCGCCCTGAAATCCGATCTTGCGGCCTTTATCATGGACGGCACTCGGCCCGACCCGGCGGCCCGGTCAGACGGCCGCTACGCCTATCCCGAACTGCGGATCAGCTGGAGCGGCGAGGTTCGTCCCTCCATCACCAATCGGGCCTTCGGCCGGATTTCCCAGCCCGGCTCCTATGTGACGACCATCACCCGCCCGGCGATGTTCCGCGACTATCTGGAGGAACAGCTGACCTATCTGGCCGACGACTACGGGGCCAGTTTCGATGTGGCCGTCTCGCGCCAGGAAGTCCCCTATCCCTATGTGCTGGACGGGCTGGATCAGGCACCCGATCCGTCTGTCGCCGAGGCCCTGGCCCGGCATTTCCCGATCACGGAACTGGCCTCCATCGGTGACGAAACCGCTGACGGCTTCTCGCTGGGCATGATGCCGGACCGCCCCTTGAGCCTGTTTGACGGCCTCAGGACCGACTATTCGCTGGCGCGGCTGCGCCACTACACCGGCACCCCGGTCGAATCCTGCCAGTCGTGGATCCTGTTCACCAACTACCATCGCTATGTCGATGAGTTCGTGCGCTGGGCCTGCGCCCAGCTGGCCGATCCCGACACCGCCTATGAGACCCTGGTGTGCGCCGGCGGGGTGACCATCACCCGCGACAACCCCGATCCCGAGCTGGCCATCGCCGACTCGGCGTGGCGCCGGCACCAGATGCCCGCCTATCACCTGACTGCGCCGGGCCATAACGGCGTCACCCTGGTCAACATCGGCGTCGGACCATCCAATGCCAAGACCATCTGCGACCACCTGGCGGTGCTGCGTCCCCACGCCTGGCTGATGATCGGCCATTGTGGCGGCCTGCGCGACAGTCAGAAGATGGGCGACTATGTCCTGGCCCACGCCTATCTGCGCGACGACCATGTCATGGACCCGGTGTTGCCGCCGGACATTCCGATCCCCTCCATCGCCGAGGTCCAGCGCGCGCTGTACGACGCCACCAAGTCGATCTCCGGCATGCCGGGCGATGAGGTCAAGATGCGGCTTCGCACCGGCACGGTGGCGACCACCGACGACCGGAACTGGGAACTGCGCTATTCCAAGTCGGCCCTACGCTTCAACCAGAGCCGGGCCGTCGCCGTCGATATGGAATCCGCCACCATCGCCGCCCAGGGCTATCGCTTCCGGGTGCCCTACGGGACGCTCCTGTGCGTGTCGGACAAGCCGCTGCACGGCGAGATCAAGATGCCGGGCCAGGCCAACCGCTTCTATGAGGGCGCGATTTCCGAGCACCTGACCATCGGCATTGCGGCCGTTGATCTGCTCAGGGCCGAAGGTGCGGACCTGCACTCACGCAAGCTCAGAGCCTTCGACGAGCCGCCTTTCCGATAGGTCCGAGCCAGGCCTCGATCCGAGTGCCCGGCCCCGGATTCCGGTGCCGTGCGTCTTGATCCGCTAACCGGGCTCCCGCCTGTGGGGACGCGCGCTAGACCGAGACCTGCGTTCCCATCTCGACCACGCGCCCGGGCGGAATGTGGAAGAAGTCCGTCGGATTGGCGGCGTTTCGCATCAGGAAGATGTACAGCTTGTCCTGCCACAGCGGCATGCCGTGGTGCGACGACGGCACCACCGAGCGCCGGCCCAGGAAGAAGCTGGTCGACATGATGTCGAACTTCAGCCCCATGCGGCGACAGACGCTGAGCGCGCGTGGGATGTTCGGGCTCTCCATGAAGCCGTAGTGCAGGATGACCTTCTTGAAGTCCGGGCTGACCACCTGGATTTCGGCCCGCTGGCTTTCGGGCACGCGCGGCCGGTCGGCGGTCTGGACGGTCAGGATGATGTTCTTCTCGTGCAGCACCTTGTTGTGCTTGAGATTGTGCATCAGGGCGACCGGCGCGACCTCGGGATCCGACGTCAGGAAGATGGCCGTGCCGGCGGCCCGGTGTGGCGGCCGGGTCTGGAGCATGGCGATCAGGTCCGTCAGCGGCAGGGAATCCCGGCGGCTCTTCTCGGTCAGGATGCCGGTGCCGCGCGTCCAGGTCCACATCAGCACGACCAGTCCGCCGCCGAGCACGATAGGCATCCAGGCCCCTTGCGGGATCTTCAGCGCGTTTGATGACAGGAACACCAGGTCCAGGGCCGCCAACGGCACCAGGACGACGGCCGACAGGGCCCAGGACCACTTCCACAGCTTCCTGACGATGAACCAGGCCAGGAGGGTGTCGACGAACATCGCGCCGGTCACCGCGATGCCGTAGGCCGCCGCCAGGGCCGAGGACGTCTGGAAGAACAGCAGCAGGATCAGCACCCCGACCAGCAAGAGCGAATTCACCGATGGCACGAAGATCTGGCCGGCCTGGGTCTCGGAGGTGCGGCGGATGGTGATGCGCGGCAGCAGGCCCAGCTGCACCGCCTGTTGCGTCAGGGAGAAGGCCCCGGTGATCACCGCCTGACTGGCGATGATGGTCGCCACCGTCGCCAGGATCAGCACCGGCCAGTAGATCATCTCCGGGATCATGGCGAAGAACGGGTTTTCGCGGGCCTCGCGGTGCGCCAGCACCATGGCCCCCTGGCCGAGATAATTCAGGGTCAGGCAGGGCAGCACGAAGACCAGCCAGCCGGCCCGGATCGGGGCTTTGCCGAAATGGCCCATATCGGCGTACAGCGCCTCGGCACCGGTCACGGCCAGGAAGACGCTGCCCAGGATGACAAAGCCCAGAAAGCCGTTGTCGATCAGGAACAGCACGCCGTAATGCGGCGACAGGGCCCGCAGGATCGAGATGTCGTCAAAGATGTGAAACAGCCCCAGCCCCGCCAGGGTCAGGAACCAGACCGCGGTGATCGGGCCAAACCATTTCGCCACGCTGGCGGTGCCGCGCGACTGGATCATGAACAGGCCGATCAGGATGCCGGCGGCGATCGGCAGGACGAACGGATCCAGCCGCCCGTTCAGGCCGGGGGCGTCGCGCAGGCCCTCGACAGCCGACAGCACCGAAACGGCGGGGGTAATGATGCCGTCGCCGTAGAACAGGGCCGCCCCTGCCATGCCGAGAAACAGGATGATCGCCGACCTCTGGCCGACGGCGCGCTGGGCCAGGGCAGTCAGGGCCAGGGTGCCGCCTTCGCCCTTGTTGTCGACCTTCATCAGGAAGACGACATATTTGAGCGTGACGACCAGGATCAGGGCCCAGAACACCAGCGAAACGACGCCCAGCACCGCCAGCTCGGCGCTTCCGCCCGAGCGGGAATGATGCAGAGCCTCACGCATGGCGTAGAGTGGGCTGGTGCCGATGTCGCCGAAGACCACGCCGATGGCCCCGACGGCCAGCGCCAGGAACCCGGCCTTGCCGTGCCCGTGCCCGCCTTCGATGGCGGGGTGGACGGTCTCTGTGGAGTTGGGATCGGGCGCGCCGTTACAGGCGGCCGTCGAAGGGGTCTCGGGCTCCGGTGAGGGAGCCTTGGAGTCCGGGGTATCCCCAGCCATTCAATTCCTCCGGGTCGCCTGAACAGCCTGGACCCACGCGAAAGAAGCCGCGCGGCATACGCTCATTTCGAGTGCCGTTCAATATATTGCGTTGCACAACGGCGTGAAGCCGCCCCGCCTCGGGTCAGGCCGCCAGGCTTCGTAATTGTAAACACGACGCCATGCTTCTACCTATGGGTGGACATGTCCGATAGCCAGCAGTTCCCGGTTGCCGCTCACGCCCTGGCCTATTTGGCTCACAAGGGGGCCTATGCGGCTAACCAGGCGGTGTCGAGCACGCTTCTGGCCGCATCCATGCCGACCAATCCGGTGGTGGTGCGGCGGGTCACCGGGCAGCTGGCCCGCGCCGGCCTGATCGCGACGCGGCCGGGTGCCGGGGGCGGGGCCTGGCTGCTGAAACCGGCGGACCAGATCCGGCTCGATGAGGTTCTGCGCGCGGTCGACGGCTGCGCCAATCTGGGGCGGCCGCCCCCCGGTGCCCGCGGCTGTCCCATTGGCGAGAAGATTCCGCGCCAGGTCGCCAAGGCCCTGACCGCCGCCGATGCCGCCGCCGCCGAGCGGCTGAGCCGGATCAGTGTCGCGGACCTACTGGTCGAGGACGCTTGAACCCGCCGTCGCGTCGTGGTCGAACGCTTCCATGACCCCGACGGACCCCGCTGACCGCAGACTGGCCCTGATCACCGGGGCCTCGGCCGGTATCGGCCAGGCCCTGGCGCGGGTCTATGCCGAGCATGGCTGGGATCTGGTGCTGACCGCGCGTCGGGCCGACCGGCTGGAAGCGCTGGCCGATGAACTCAAGCTGCGGGCCGGTATCGAAGCCATCGTCATCCCCGAGGACCTGGCCGATCCGGCCGCGCCGGCGCGCCTGGTCGAGGCCATCGAGGCGCGCGGCCGTACGGTCGATGCCCTGATCAACAATGCCGGCTTCTCGCGCACCGAGGGGTTCCAGGCGGTGCCCTGGGAACAGCATCAGGCCATGCTCCAGGTCATGCTGATCGCGCCGGTTGAACTGGCCCACCGGCTCAGTCCGGGCATGGTCGATCGCCACTTCGGGCGGATCCTCAACGTCGCCTCGCTGGCCGGTTATGCGCCCGCGACCGGTGGCGACACCCTGTATGGCCCGATCAAGAGCTTTCTGATCAAGGCCTCGTGCGGCCTGCACCTTGAGATGTACGACCGCGACGTCCATGTCACGGCCCTGTGCCCTGGCTACACCTGGAGCGAGTTTCACGACGTCAACGGTCAGCGTCAGGCCGTTGCCCATTCCACCCCCGAGTGGATATGGATGGGCCCCGACGAGGTTGCCCGGGCCGGCTATGAGGCGTCTGAGGCCAATCGCGCCATCTGCGTTCCGGGGGCCCCCAACAAGGTGGTGTCGGCGGCCCTGAAGATCCTGCCCGACGACTGGACCCTGGCCCTGGCCGCGCGTCACGGCGAGCGTTTGGGGCGGCTCTAGTGTCCCGTCGGGGCCACGACCGCCTGTGAGAACATGCCCGGCAGGGCCTCGCCCAGTCCCCCCAGGACAAACTGGATTCCCAGCGCCACCAGGATCAGGCCCAGCACTCGCACGATGATCGACATGCCGACATCTCCCAGGATCCGGTTGATCGGGCCCGCCAGGGCGAAGCACAGGAAGGTCGCCAGTCCGGCCGCGACGATGGCGACCAACCCGGCAAAGGTCCCCGACGGTCCCAGATCCTCGGCCCGCGCCGCCTGGATGATGATGGTCGAGATCGCGCCGGGCCCGATGATCAGCGGCATGGCGAACGGCACCACCAGCCGCTGGAACCGCCGCCGGGCATAGCCGCGCACATCGCCGGCGTCGCTCAGGGCGTGGGGATCCTTGAAGCTGGCCAGGAAGTCCTCATTGACCATCTGCAGGCCCAGGAGGAACAACAGGATACCGCCGCCGATGCGGAAAGCCGCCAGCGAGATGCCGAAAAAGTCCAGCAAGGCCAGGCCGGTAAAGAAGAAGAAGGCCAGGAACGCCGCCACAAAGGCACACAGCATCGCATTGACGCTCAGACGCTGCTGAAACGTCGCTCCGGCCGTCGCCGCTGCAAAGATCGGGATGTTGCCGATGGGATCCAGCAGGGCGAACAGGGCCACGAAGACATTGACCCCGAACTCGATCGCGTTCATGTCGCCCCCTTAGCCGAAATTGAAACCCTGCCTCGCCGTGCGCCGCGCGCCCGGATACGGCTGGCCGTAACCCGGAGACGCGCCCCATGTCCACACCTGCCGACCCCCGCCTGATCGTCGGTCTTGACCTGCCGAGCGTCGCCCAGGCCGAGGCGATGGTCGATCACCTGGGCGATGCCGTCAGCTTCTACAAGGTTGGCCTGACGCTGCTGGCGACCGACGGCGGTGTCGCCTTTGCCCACCGCCTGCGTGCGACCGGCAAGCAGGTGTTTCAGGACTGGAAGCTGCACGACATCGGGGCCCAGGTCGAAGGGGCCGCCCGCTCGGTCGCCGACGGGGGGTGTGATCTCCTGACGGTGCATGCCCAGCCCCAGGTCATGCGGGCGGCGGTCAAGGGCCGGGCCGGCCACGACACCCGCATCCTGGCGGTCACCGTCCTGACCAGCCTGTCGGACGCCGACCTGGCCGACATCGGCTATGGCGACACGGCCGCCGCCCTGGTGGAGCGGCGGGTCCGCCAGGCGCTCGACTGCGGCGTCGACGGCGTTGTCTCCAGCCCGCATGAGGCGGCCCGTGCGCGCCAGATCGCCGCCGAAGCCGGTCGACCGGACTTCCTGGTGGTCACGCCCGGCGTGCGCCCGGCCGGAGACGACGTCGGCGACCAGCAGCGGGTCGCCACCCCGGCCGATGCCCTCAGGGCCGGGGCCAGCCATCTGGTCGTCGCCCGACCCGTGGTCGCCGCCATGGAGCCGCGCGCGGCGGTGGCCCGCATCGTCGCGGAAATGGCCGGGGCCTGACGCGACGCAAGCGGGGTCCGAAGGCTTGCGCGAACCGGCTTCGTCGAACCCTGACACCGGCGCGCGTCGGGTTTCGTCAGTTTCGCGACGCTTGCCACAAGCGCAGGCTGTGTTTCCGGACAGGGAAACCTTCATGCGGCGACTGGCGCTTCTTGCCATCTTGCTGGGTCTGTCGGCTTGCCAGGCCGACAAGGCCGAACAGGAGCGCGCGCGCAGCCGGGACGCCGCCCTCACCGGCAATCCCATCGACTGTACCGGCGACCTGTCAGAGGCGGCCCAGGTGGTCTGCTCCGACGCTGATCTGCGGGCGCTCGACCGCCAGATCGCCGAGCGCTGGACCGAGGTCGAGGCCGTCACCGGACGTCCCAACACCCTGCGCCGGCGCCATGCCGACTGGCTGGCCGAACGCGAGGCCGGCGAACGCCTGTGGGATGCGGACGGTCGGCGCCCGCGCACCGTCGACGAACTGGAAGGGCTCCAGCAGGCCTATCTGGCGACTCTGGACGAGGAACTGCGTCTGGCCGCTGCGGTGCCGGCAACCTCGCCGGTGGCGTCCCTGGCCGGTGGCTGCATCGGCACGGCCCTGTCCGGCTGCACCGCGCCCTCGGCCGGCTATGTCAACGGCCCCGACGGCCAGCGCCTGGCCTGGCAGATCCAGCGTGGATCCACGGAAAATGCCGGAGTATCGGCGGGCCTGATCCTGTTCCGCATCGACGGCGATCTGCTGCGTCCGGTCGGCTGGAGCTTCGAGGCCGTCAGTTTCGAAGCCCCGGTGATCTTCGCCCATGCGGGTCACATTTACGTCGCCGCCGAGGGGCGTCAGGCCGGCACCGGCTCCCAGAACGCCGACCTGCTGTTGCGGCTGGACGGCGACACCTGGACCGAGATCGAGGTCGAAAGCTGGAAGGTGGCCCTGGCCGAAGCCCTGCCCGAGGGCCTAGGGGTGTGGAAGGGTGTTGACTATGACTGGCCCGAAATGGCGGCCTTTTCGTCGCTGTGGCGCACTGACGACGCCAACTGCTGCGCCACGGGCGGCGAGGTAACCGTCGATCTGGGGGTTGCGGGCACGGCGCTGCAACTTGTCGGCGTCACGCCCCGGCCGGCGGTCCCTAGTCCTGCGGGTCCAGGCGGTTCCTGAGCTGATCCAGGCCGGGGATCACCGGCATTTCGACATGGGCGCGTCCCACGATCCAGCCGACCGCAAAGACCAGAACCGCACTGACGATCAGGCTCCAGATCGGCTGGCTCATGCCCATCACGATGATGGTCGTCAGGGCGCAAACCAGGGTCACGACCGGCCCGGTCCAGGTGGCATGGGGCTCGTCCGACAGCCGCACCGCGACCGACGAACCGAGCCAGGCGGCAAACGTCCTGAGCAGGATCAGCCAGATGAGCCCGCCGGTCGTCATGTCGGTAAAGAAGTTGGCATCGCCGAATTGGGCCAGCGCCGGCCCGTGCAGATAACGATGCACGGTTCCCAGCACCACCAGGCACGCCAGGCAGACCAGGCTGCCGACCACCACGCCGACCACAACAGACCGCATTCGCCCGACCGCTCCCTGGCCAACCCCTCCGCCTCCTTGGAGGCGTCGGTTCAATAGGTCAACCGTGCTTCCGGTTCCCAAGCGCAGCCGTTAATGAGGTTCATGAGTTCGATTCTGTCGCTGGATGCCGTCTCCAAACGCTACGGTGCCTTCGAAGCGGTCAAGGACCTGTCCTTCTCGGTCCAGAAGGGGGCCATCGTCGGTTTCCTGGGTCCCAACGGGGCCGGCAAGACCTCCACCATCCGCATGATCCTGGGCCTGGCGGCTCCGACTACGGGCCGAATCGAGGTGCTGGGGGCCGATGACGGACGCAAGGTCCGTGACCGCATCGGCTTCCTGCCGGAGGAGCGCGGCCTCTATCGCAAGATGAACCCGGTCGACGCCGTCGCCTATATGGCGGCGCTCAAGGGCCTGCCCATGGCCGAGGGGCGTCGTCGCGCCCGTGCCCTGCTCGAGGAACAGGGGCTGGGTGAGGCCCTCAAACGCCCGATGAAGGCCCTGTCCAAGGGCATGGCCCAGAAGGTCCAGCTGGTTTCGGCCATCGCCCATCGACCCGAACTGGTCATTCTGGATGAGCCGTTCTCGGGCCTGGATCCGGTCAATCAGCAGGGGTTGGAGCGGATGATCCGCGACCTGGCCGACCAGGGTGCGACGGTGCTGTTCTCTACCCATGTCATGCAGCACGCCGAGCGCCTCTGTCAGAAGGTCGTGCTGATGGCGCGCGGAGCCAAGGTGTTCGAAGGGCCGGTGGCCGAGGCCCGCGCCGCTGCGCCGCGCTTCCTCGTTCTGGAGGGCGGACTGGATCAGGCGGCGATCCAGGCTCTGCCCGGCGTCGTCGAAATCGAGCCGACCGAGGCCGGCTTCCGGGCACGCCTGGCACCGGGAGCCCAGCCCCAGGCGGCGCTCAAGGCCGCCTTCGAGCGCGGCCTGGACGTCACCCGCTTCGAAGCGCCCGAGCCCAGCCTGCACGACGCCTTCATCGTCCTGACCGGAGACGACCGATGAGACGCCTTCTGCTGATCTCCCGGCGCGAATACCTGGCCTATGTCCGCACCGTCGGCTTCTGGTTGTCGCTGATCGCCCTGCCGCTGGTGGCGGTGGGGTCGGCCTTTTTCATGGCGACGATGGCGAACTCCAGCGAGGCGCGCGAAATGGCCGTGCTGGACCTCAGCGGGGCCGGCATTCAGGCCGACTTCATCGCCCGCCTCAATAGCCCGGGTCGGGTCGAGGTGGTGGCGACACCGCCCGACCTGGCCGGCCAGACCGAGGTTGCCGCTGCCGATGCCGTCGCCCGCGATCTGGTGGCCGAGGAGGGCGGCACGCTGGATGGCGTCGTCATCCTGACGCCGGCCGACCAGGGCCTGGCGGCGCGCTACTGGTCCTCGCGCACCACCGATGAGACGGGTCAGGCTGCGGTGACCGAGGCCCTGTCCGGGCTCAACCGGACCCGGGCGCTGGTGGCGCTGGGCGTCGATCCGGCGGCGGTCGACCAGATCGACGCGACCCCGCCCCAGGTGACCGTCCTGTCGCCGGCCTCGGCCTCAGGGGGCGAGGTCAGCCTGCAGGACCGGCTGCCCGGCCTGATCGGCTTCATCGTGGCGATGATGCTGTGGTCGCTGATCCTGACGGGGGCCTCGATCCTGTTGAACAGCGTCATGGAAGAGAAGGCCAACCGCGTGCTTGAGGTGCTGTTGTCCTCGGCCTCGGCGACCGAGCTTCTGGCCGGCAAGATCCTGGGCGTGGCCCTGGTGACCCTGACGGTGCTCCTGGTCTGGGGCGGATTCGGGGGAATGGCCCTGGCCTATGCGGCCCGACAGGGCGGCGACTTCGCCCCGGCCCTGTCGGGGGCCCTGGCCGGTCTGGGGCGCGACGGCCTGTGGTTCTGGCTCATGGCCTATTTCGTCGGCGGCTATCTGATGTACGCCTCGGTCTTTGCCGCCATCGGCTCCTTCTGCGAGACCCCGCGCGAGGCCCAGACCCTGATCGGCCCGATCATGATGGTGCTGGTGATCCCGGTCTTCGTGCTCCAGATGGCCATGCGCGACCCCGACCTGGCGATTGTCCGCAGCCTGTCCTGGGTGCCGTTCTTCACGCCCTTCCTGATGAGTGCACGCGCGCCGTCGGGGCCGCCGCTCTACGAACTGGCCGGCACCCTGGCGGTCATGGGGGCCTTCATCGTTCTGGTGGTGTGGCTGGCGGCCAAGGCCTTCCGCGCCGGTGCCCTGTCCACGACCAAGCTCGACTGGAAGGGCATCGTCAGCCTGGTGCGAGGCGGGGGCGCCTAGTCAGCACCGCTTCGTCATCGTGGCGAGCCGGAGACAAAGAAAAAGGGCCGTCCCATCGGGGCGGCCCTCAATCCAGATACCGAAAGGTCGGTCGGCTTAGCGCGTGCGCGGCTTGGGCGCAGGCAGCAGGCCTTCACGCTGGGCGCGCTTGCGGGCCAGCTTGCGGGCGCGGCGCACGGCTTCCGCCTGCTGGCGGGCGCGCTTTTCCGACGGCTTTTCGTAATGCACGTGACGCTTCATTTCGCGGAAGTTGCCTTCGCGCTGCATCTTCTTCTTCAGGGCCTTCAGCGCCTGATCGACATTGTTGTCACGTACGAAAATCTGAACCAGGGTCGTCTCTCCATCGCCTTGTCCGCCGCGCCCATCCGACCTCTTTCTCATGGGCGGGCAGGCAGGACATGAAAACCAAACGCGCCCGGAAGCGAGCCTCCGGGCGTAGGGGCGGGGCATTACACCAGCCTCGCGCATGAGTCCAGCGTGGCGCGGCGCGATTTCGCCCTGTAGTCTAGGGGAATGACCGCCTCTGCCGCCAAACCCGACTGGGCCGACCGCACCGAACAGAGGCTGCTGGACGCCGCGATTCCGCGTGCCGCCGATCTAGGGATCACCCCGGCCCTGTTGAAGGCCGCAGGCGAGGCCTGTGGCCTGTCCGAGGGCGATGTCGGCCTGCTGTTGCCCAATGGGCCCGCCGATCTGGTGGCCCTGTTGTCGCGCCGCCATGATGCGAAGGCGATGCAGACCCTGGCCCAGCTGGACGCCGGCACCCTCAAGATCCGTGAAAAGATCGCGCAAGGGCTCTCGGCCCGGCTGGAGGCCGCCGCCGCCGATCTGGAGGCGTCCCGGCGCGCCGTCGGCTTTCTGACCCTGCCCCCAAACCTGTCTCTGGCCGGGCGGCTGACCTGGGAGAGCGCCGACCTGATCTGGCGCTGGGCCGGCGATGTGGCGACCGACGAGAACCACTATTCCAAGCGCGCCATCCTGTCGGGCATCCTGGCCCCGGCCCTGACGATGCGCCTGTTCGACGGGCGCGAACCGGCCGAGGCCTTCGTCGCCGCCCGGATCGAGAACGTCATGGCTTTCGAGAAGTGGAAGGCGGGCCTGAAGGTCTCCGAACCGCTGAAAGCCGCCGCCGAAGCCCTGGCGAAGATGCGGTACCGTTGACGGTTGGGACTATCGCGGCGCGATTTCGCTCCCTAAATCCCCGACCATGACCGCTCAGACCTCCGACAAGATCCCCGTCACCGTCCTCACCGGCTACCTCGGGGCTGGCAAGACGACCCTGTTGAACCGCATCCTCACCGAGGACCACGGCAAGAAATACGCCGTCATCGTCAATGAGTTCGGCGAGATCGGCATCGACAACGACCTCGTCGTCGGGGCCGACGAGGAAGTGTTCGAGATGAACAACGGCTGCGTCTGTTGCACCGTGCGCGGTGACCTGATCCGGGTGCTCTCGGGCCTGATGAAGCGAAAGGGCGGCTTTGACGCCATCATCGTCGAGACCACCGGCCTGGCCGACCCCGGCCCGGTGGCCCAGACCTTCTTTATGGACGAGGATGTGGCGGCCCGCACCCGTCTGGATTCGGTCACCACCCTGGTCGATGCCAAACACGTTATGCAGCGGCTGGACGACAGCCATGAGGCGCGCGAGCAGGTCGCCTTCGCCGACCAGATCCTGTTGAACAAGACCGATCTGGTCGATGAGGCCGATCTGGAGGCCGTCGAGGCGCGGCTGCGCGGTCTCAATCCGCTGGCCCCGATCCGCCGCACCGAGCGCGCCCGCATCGCCCTGGATCAGATCCTGGGTCAGAACCGCTTTGATCTGGACCATATCGCCGACATTCGGCCCGAGTTCGTCAATCCGGCCCACGGAGAGGACGGTCATGTCCATGACGAGCACTGTGATCACGACCATCATCACCATGATCACGACCACGGCCCGCGCGGCCACGCCCATCAGGACGACATCTGCGGCATCAGCCTGTCGCTGGAGCGCCCCATCGACGGCCAGGCCTTCACCCGCTGGCTCGACAAGCTGCTGGCCGAGCAGGGGCCCGACATCCTGCGCGCCAAGGGCATCATCGACGTCGCCGGTGAGGATCGCCGCCTGGTGTTTCAGGCCGTCCACATGATCCTGGAGGGCGATCTTCAGCGCGAATGGGGGCCGAACGAGCGCCGCTGGAGCCGCGCCGTCTTCATTGGCCGCAACCTCGATGAGGCGGCGCTCAAGGCCGGGTTCGAGGCCTGCGCGGCCTGACAAATCCAGAATCTCCTTGCCGAGCGTCCCGTTCTAGGAGAGCGTCGATCATCAACTGGGAGGGGATTCTATGCTCAACTACGCCATGATGCCGCTGCAGAAATACGCGCAGTTCACGGGTCGATCCGGTCGTGCCGAATTCTGGTGGTATTTTCTCGCAACGATCATTGTCAGCCTCATCGCTCAAACCCTTGACGGTATGATCTTCGGCCAACCGGGCATTCTGACCGGGGTCGTGGCGCTCGGACTTCTGATTCCGGGGCTCGCCGTCCAGTTTCGCCGCCTGCATGATACCGACCGCAGCGCCTGGTGGTTGCTGATCGGTCTTATTCCGCTGGTCGGTGCCATTGTTCTGATCGTCTTCTACGCCTCGGCCGGGACGCCCGGACCCAATAAATTCGGCGAGCCGCCGGCCGGCGCTCCGACGGCCTGACGACGCCATCGCCCGTGATCTTTCGTCGGCCCGGATCTGGTTCAGGTCCGGGCCGATTTCGTTTCGGCGCGGCTTCCCGAAAACGCGAGCGGGGCTCGGATCGTTGCCGTCTGGACGCACCCTGCTCTAGAGAGGCGCGCATGACTGCCTATTCCTTCGACGCCCCCGTCACCGCCGTTCTGTTCGATGCCTCCGGCCAGGCCGCCTTTGCCCTGGGCGACGGCACCGTCCGCTTCGAAGACGGGACGGTCGCCGAGGTCCATGACGGGGCGGTGCTGTCGGCCTGCGCCCACCCGTCGGGCACCGGCATCATCACCGGCGGCGATGACGGCCGGGTGGTCTGGTCCCGGCCCGATCAGGCCCAGGAACTGGCCGACACGCCTGGCAGGTGGATTGATGCGGTGGCGTCCTCTTCGGCGTCGGGTCTTGTCGCCTTTTCGTCAGGCCGCACGGTCACGGTGCTGGATACCGCCGACCCGCATTTCCGGCGCGACTTCACCCATGAGCGGTCGGTTGCCGACATTGCCTTCGAGCCCAAGGGCCGCAAGCTGGCCTCAGCCACCTATGGCGGGGTGGCGACCTGGTTTGCCCGTATCGAACGCCAGAAGCCGACGATGCTGAAATGGGCCGGGTCGCACACGCGCGTCGCCTATTCGCCCGACGGGGCGTTTCTGATCTCGGCCATGCAGGAGAACCAGCTGCATGGCTGGCGGCTCAAGGATTCCAAGGATCTCAGGATGGGCGGCTATCCGTCCAAGATCCGCGACATGGCCTTCTTCGATCAGGGGCGTCTGATGGCGACCTCGGGGGCCAACGGAGCCGTTGTCTGGCCCTTCGTCGGGTCCAATGGTCCCATGGGCAAGGAAGCTTCCGAAATCGGCCATGAGGAAAGCGGCATGGTCGTGCGTGTCGCCGCCCCGTCGGCCGGTCCGGTGCTGGCGGCGGGTCTGGCCGATGGACGGGTCTGGGCCATGGATGTCCGCACCGGCCCGCACCGCTGGGTCCGGGCCGACAAGGGCCAGGCCGTCACGGCCCTGGCCATGCTCGCGGACGGCCGCCGCCTGGCCTGGGGCGACGAAGGCGGCGAGGCCGCAATCGTCGATCTGTGACCTCTTGAAAAAACGCCGCTCGCGCTAATCTTTTTGCAGTGCATCCGAATCCATGCTGCGATGCATAATTCGGCAGCGGGCGGCCTCAAAGGGATCCATGCTCTATTCGCTTCACGAATATGCGTACCATTCGGCGCTGCCTTGGCGCCTCGGGGCCCAGATGGCCCGGGATTTCTGGAACAATCCGGCCAATCCGATGGGGGACACTGCCATTGGCCGCACCCTCTATGCCTCGTCGGAGCTGGTCGCCGGCCTGACCCGGCGCTACGGCAAGCCGGCCTGGGATATCGATTCGGTCGAGATCGACGGCCATGACGTTCGCGTCGTCGAGGATGTGGCCTGGTCCTCGCCCTGGTGCCGCCTGCTGCATCTCGCGCGCCACCCCGCCGATCGCCGCAAGGCCGGCCGCAAGGGAGCCGATCCGGCCGTCCTGATCGTGGCACCGCTGTCGGGCCACTATGCCACCCTGCTGCGCGGCACGGTACGGACCTTCCTTGAGGACCATGAGGTCTATGTCACCGACTGGTCCAATGCGCGGCAGGTGCCGATGCTGGAAGGTCGCTTCGACTTCCACGACTATATCGACCACATCCGCCAGATGCTGACGGCCCTGGGGCCTGACGTCCATGTCGTAGCCGTGTGCCAGCCCGGACCGCCGGTCCTGGCCGCCGCGTCGCTGATGGCCGAGGATGAAGATCCGTTCCGCCCGGCCTCCATGACCTTCATGGGCTCGCCGATCGACGCGCGCCTGTCGCCGACCCAGACCAATCAGCTGGCTGAGGAAAAGCCCTTCGCCTGGTTCAAGTCGACGATGGTTCACACCGTGCCGCCGCCGTATCCGGGCATGGGCCGGCGCGTCTATCCGGGTTTCGTTCAGCTCTACAGCTTCATGTCCATGAACGAGGACCAGCATGTCGACGCCCATCGTCGCTACTTCGAACATCTGGTCGAGGGCGACGGCGACGCCGCCGAGAAGCACGAGGCCTTCTACGACGAATATCTGTCGGTGCTGGACCTGACCGAGGAATTCTATCTCCAGACCATCGACATCGTCTTCCAGCAGCATCTGTTGCCCAAGGGCGAGCTGCAGCACCGCGGCCGCAAGGTCGATCCGGCCAGGATCACCGACATCGGCCTGATGACGGTCGAGGGGGAAGAGGACGACATCTCCGGCGTCGGCCAGACCCAGGCGGCCCACGGCCTGACCCCGAATATCCCCGAAGAGAAGCGCGAACTTCTGGTGCAGCCCAAGGTCGGCCACTATGGCGTCTTCAATGGCCGCCGCTTCCGCGAACACATCTATCCGCGCGTCCGGGATTTCATTCGCCGGAATGGGCGCGGCTGACGCGCCCCTGGTCCTTCTCCGCAACGCGGGCGAGGGGGCACGGCTGAGAGCCGGGTCCACTCCGGGGACCACCGTGCCAACGGCGGCCCCCTCCATCGGCTGCGCCGGCCCCCCTCTCCCCTTCGCTGCGCTCATGGGGGAGGATCGGTGAAGCTCACGAACGGCACCCTTCTCGACGTCGACGGCATCCCCCTGCGGCTGTCGGTCAATCGGCGCGCCCGACGGGTCTCGATCCGCTTCGACGCCGCGCGCGGCCAGGCGGTCGCCATCGCCCCGTCCGAGCGCCATCTGGGCGATGCCGTGGCCTTCGCCCGCACCAAGGCCGACTGGCTCGCCGAGCGTCTGGCCGCGCGCCCGGCCGGGGCCGGCGGCTTCATCCCCGGCGGCACGGTCCCGCTGGAAGGCGTCGAGATCCGACTGGAACAGACCGCCGGGGCCGGGGCCGCGCGCCTGGTCGACACGCCGGACGGCCTGGCCATCCGCTCGGGCGGCGAGGGCGAAGCCTATGCCCGCCGCATCGAAAATCTGCTCAAGCGCATGGCGCGTGACCGGCTGGCCCATCATACCGGCATCCACGCCCGAACCCTCGGCCTGAAGGTGCCCCGGGTCGGGATCGGCGATCCCAGGAGCCGCTGGGGGTCGTGCACGCCCGGTCGTGGCTCGATCCGGTATTCCTGGCGGCTGATCCTGGCCCCGCCCGAGGTGCTGGACTATGTCGCCGCCCATGAGGTCGCCCATCTGGTCCAGGCCGACCATTCCCCCGCCTTCTGGGCCGTGGTCGAGCGGCTGATCGGCGATCATCGCCCGCATCGGGCCTGGCTCAGGGCCCATGGCGCGCGGCTGCATGCGGTGGGCCGGGACTAGGTTCTAGGTTCGAGGTGCTAGGTTCCGGGGCCGGTCTGGGATAGACCCCTAGTCCCTGGAACCTAACCCCTGGCCCCTAGTCCCCCGCCATGACCGACACCTATTCCACGCTCCTGATTGAACGCCACGCTGACGGCTATGCCGTGGTGACGCTGAACCGGCCCGAGGCGCTGAATGCGCTGAACTCGACCCTGCTGGGTGAGCTGGCGGCCTTCCTCGATACGGTCGAGACCGATGACAGCGTCCGCTGCCTGATCCTGACCGGTTCGGGTGACAAGGCCTTTGCCGCCGGGGCCGACATCAAGGAGATGGCGTCCCAGTCCTATGCCGAGATGTATCGGTCGAACTTCTTCTCGGAAGGGGCCGACCGACTGGCCCGTTTCCGCAAGCCCGTCATCGCCGCCGTCAACGGCTTTGCGCTGGGCGGTGGCTGTGAGCTGGCCATGCTGTGCGACATCATCGTCGCGTCTGAAAAGGCCCGCTTCGGCCAGCCCGAGATCAATCTGGGCGTCGCCCCCGGCATCGGCGGCTCCCAGCGGCTGACCCGCCTGGTCGGCAAGTCCAAGGCCATGGACCTGATCCTGACCGGCCGGATGATGGACGCCGCCGAGGCCCTGGCCTCAAATCTCGCCGCCCGCGTCTATCCGCATGAGACGCTGATGGACGAGTGCCGGGCCATGGCGTCCAAGATGGCGTCCCAGTCCCTGCTGGCCCTGATGGCCAACAAGGAGATGGTCAATGCCGCCCTGGAGACGACCCTGACGCAGGGGGTCCAGTTCGAACGGCGCCTGTTCCACTCCCTGTTCGCCTTTGACGACCAGAAGGAGGGCATGGCCGCCTTCGTCGAAAAGCGGAAGCCGGAGTTCAGGCATCGGTGACCTCAGGCATCCCGCCCGCCGAGCAATGGCGCTATGACAGCGCGGAGTTTCTGCGCGGTCGAAGCTTCGAGCGAAAACCCTATCGCCTCTATCGCGAAGGCTGGGATCACGACCACTGCGCAGGCTGCACGGCCAAGTTTATGGTCGAGCCTGGCCCAGACATTCTGACGGAGGGCTGGGCCGTCGACGCCACCTATTCGCACGGCGCAGAGTACGAATGGGTCTGTCCCGACTGCTATGATCTGCTCAAGGACGCTCTGGACTGGACTCCGCGTTGACCCTCCCATCCCTTTCCGCTATAGGCCCCGCCTCTTGAGATTTCTCCGCGCCGCCGGATCGCCGGCGGCGTCTTCGTTCAAAGGTCCGATAGACACATGGCCAATAACCCCGGCGCCAAGAAAGCGATCCGCAAGATCGAGGCCCGTACCGAGGTCAACCGCAACCGCCGTTCGCGCGTGCGCACCTTCCTGCGCAAGTTCGAAGAGGCCGTCACCGGCGGTGACCAGGCCGCGGCCAAGACCGCTTTCAACGACGCGCAATCCGAGGTGATGCGCGCCGTTTCCAAGGGCGTCATTCACAAGAATACGGGCTCGCGCAAAGTGTCGCGCCTGGCCGCCCGCCTGAAGAAGATGGTTGCGGCTTAAACCGCGACGACCTTCTAAAAATCTAGGCATTTCAACGCCGTGTGGAGATTTCTCTGCGCGGCGTTTTGCTGTGTCCGGTGGGCCACGCCCCGTATTGGGGCGGTTGGTTACAATTTTTATGACGGCGATTTTGCAAGCGTCGGAGGGGGTTAGCAGAGTCAACAAAAGAATCGTTCGACAGGCGAACGAATCAGCGTTGACGCTCGCCTCTCGGGGGCTAGTTTGGAGATCGTCTTCGCCCCTCGGCACCAGCGGCTGAGGAGGGGGATCGCCGGTCAGACCCGGGATCCGGTGGGGATTCAAAAACGAGCGCAAGGCTGACGGACCGCAGGGGGGCTCTCCGCGGACGAGCGGATACTTGCGCCGATTTTCAAGTGCCTTCGGGCGTGGGTTTTGGGGAGTTTGGGCAGGATGCCGAACAAGTCGCCACAGGATGTCTGGGGTCAGGTCGCCAAGGCTCTCCGGGTCGAGATCGGTGAGGGGCCTTTTTCCTCCTACCTCGAACAGGCCCGGATCCGCGAAGGCGAAGGCGGGGCCCTGTATCTGGTGACGACGACGGCCTATGCCTGTGACTGGGTCGATCGCAATGCCCTGCGCCGGATCAATGAGCTGTGGTTGGCCGAGGACGTCGAACGTCGCTGCCTCAAGGCCCGTGCCCGTGCCGACTATGAGGCCGAGAACCCCGACGCCATCGAGATCGGCGTCACGCCCATGGTGGCCCAGCCGACCGTCGCGGTCGTCGCCGCCGACGGCCCGCGCGCGGTGCGCGCCGCCGGACTGCAGGAGCGCCTGACCTTCGACACCTTCGTTTCGGGCCGGGGCAATGAGTTCGCCCTGACCATCGCGCGCCAGGTCGCGTCGTGGAGCGAGGGGCCGTTCAACCCGGTCTTCTTCTGTGGCCCCTATGGCTACGGCAAAACCCATCTGCTGAACGCCATCGCCTGGGAGGCCCAGCGCCTGCGGCCCGATGCCAAGGTCGTCTATCTGACGGCCGAGCGTTTCCTGTCGGCCTTTCTGCGGGCGCTCAAGGACAAGTCCATCGTCGCCTTCAAGGACGAACTGCGCGGGGCCGATCTGCTGCTGTTGGATGACGTCCACTTCTTCGCCGGCAAACAGTCGACCCAGGAAGAGCTGTTCCACACCCTGACGGCCCTGATCGAGGACGGCCGCCGCGTCGTTCTGGCGGGCGACCGTCCGCCCTCGGCCCTGACCGATTTTGAGCCGCGCCTTCGCAGCCACCTGGCCGCCGGCCTGACCTGCCCGGTCGAGCCCGCCGATCGGGCCCTGCGCCTGGCCGTGGTCGAGAGAAAGCTGGAGGCCCTCCAGGGTATGAGCCTGGTGTCCGGCCCGGCCCGGCCCGAGCTGCTCAGCCATCTGGTTGATCGCACCCCCGGCTCGATCCGCGAACTGGAGGGCGGGCTGAACACCCTGGCCGCCGCCGCCGGCCAGCGCATGTCGGCACTGACGGTGGAAGAGGCCCAGAGCTATCTGTCGGCCGGCTATCGCCCGACCGAGCGCCGCATCACCGTCGACGAGATCCAGAAGGTGACGGCCGACTATTATGGTCTGAAGCAGACCGACCTGCTGTCGGCGCGGCGCACCCGCCAGGTCGCCCGCCCGCGCCAGGTCGCCATGTATCTGTGCAAGCAGCTGACGACCCGCTCCTATCCCGACATCGGGCGGCGCATGGGCGGCCGCGACCATACCACGGTGCTGCACGGCGTGCGCCGGATCGACGCCCTGATCGGCGAGGACGACCAGATCGCCCGCGACGTCGAGGCCCTGACCCGCAAGCTGCGCGGTTAAAGCCCCAGCTCTTCGATCAACGCCTCGCGCGTCAGGCCGGCCTCGCGCAAGGACGCCAGGCTGGTCGAGCCGTCGCGCTTGGCCAGCCGCTTGCCGTTCTCATCCAGCACCAGCGGATGGTGTCGATAGATCGGCGTCGGCAGCTCCAGCAGGGCCTGCAAGACCCGCTGCATCGAGGTCAGCTCAGCCAGGTCGGCTCCACGGATGACATGGCTGATGCCCTGGCGGGCGTCGTCGATCACCGAGGCGATGACATAGCCCGCGCCGATATCCTTGCGCCCCACCACCATGTCGCCCAGCGTCTCGGGCCGGGCCGATGTCAGGCCGGGAGCCAGCCCCTCCTCGATCCAGGTCAGCTGATCGAAATCGCCCAGGCGCGCCCGCGCCGCCTTGAGCGACAGCCGCCAGGCGAAGGGCTGGCCCTGGGCCAGGAACGCCGCCTCCTCGGATGGATCATGGGGCCCGCCCCGGAAGGCCTGGCCATCGACCGGATCGCCGGCGTTTGGGGCCACCCCGGCCAGGGCCAGCTGCGCCTTGCGGGTACGAAAACACCGGTACAGCACGCCCATCGCGCCCAGCCGGGTGATCGCCGCCTCATAGTCGGAGCGGTGCTCGGACTGGCGCAGCACCGGTGTCTCCCAGTCCAGCCCCAGCCAGGCCAGGTCCTCATGGATGGAGGCCTCGTGCTCGGGCCGACAGCGGGTGAAGTCAGTGTCCTCGATCCTGAGCAGGAACCGGCCTCCCGCCGCCTTCGCGGCGCGCCAGGCCGTCAGGGCCGAATAGGCATGGCCCTTGTGCAGGGGGCCGGTCGGCGAGGGGGCGAAACGGGTGACGAAGGTCATCGGTCAGTCTTCGTCGAGGATGGCCGCCCAGTCTCGGGCCCCGTGCAGAATCCGGACGACTTCAACGTGATCGGTAACACGATAGAAGATCAGATAGCTTCCAACGGGCCGCCGCCGCGTTCCGACCTGTTGATCGACGGCGAAGCGCAGGGGGAACTCGGACAGGCCCCTGATCGCGGCAAGGATACGATGGACGACCGCCTCAGCTGCCGCAGGGTTGTCTGCGGCAATCGCGGTCTCGATCTCGACCAGGTCGAGCCGCGCCCCCTGGGCGACCCGAACGATCAAGCTGCGTCCCGCTTGCGGCGGCGTTCAGCGAACTCTGCCTCTAGTTCATCCAGGGTCACAAATCGTCCGGCCTCCAGATCATCGATCCCTTCCTGCAGCTTGGCCCGCAGTTCCGCCAGCCGGGTCTCGTGTTCCTCGACCAGACGCACGCCGGCGCGCAGCACCTCGCTCTTGGAGCCGTAACGACCCTCTTTCACCAGCCGCTCAACGACGGCCTCCAGGGTGCCGAGTTCCACCGTCATCGTCATGGCCAGGCCTCCGATCCGACCTAATAATAGATATTATCCCGTCGCCCGGCAATCCGACCCTTGGGCCGGCGGTGGTCTGGCGCTAAGGCCTCGCCATGCCTGTCCCGCCCACCGATGAGGTCCTGGCCGCCCTTCGGGCCGAGCTGGCCGCGCGCGACCCGGCCCTGGCCCGCGCCCATGCCGAGGCCCCGGCCCTGTCCTGGCGCGTTCGACCAGGGGGCTTTGAAGGTCTGGTCTGGATGATCGTGGGCCAGCAGGTCTCGACCGCCTCGGCGGCGGCGATCTGGGCACGGCTCAAGGCGGGGCTGGGGACCGTCACGCCCGAAACGGTCCGGCTCCACGACATCGAGAGCCTGCGGTCGCTGGGCCTTAGCCTGCCCAAGGCCCGCTATGTCCATGCCCTGGCCGGGGCCGGCTTTGACGGGGCGCATCTGTCGGGCCTCGACGATGCCCTCGCCACCGAGGCCCTGACGACGCTCAAGGGGATCGGTCGCTGGACCGCCGAGGTCTATCTGATGTTCTGCGAGGCCCGGTCCGACATCTTCCCGTCCGGCGACATCGCCTTGCAGGAGGCCGTCCGCTGGGCCGATGGCCTCACCGAGCGGCCCGGCCCGGATCAGGTCGCGGCCCGCGCCCGGGCCTGGGGGCCGCATCGTTCGACGGCGGCGCATCTGTTGTGGGCGTGGTATGGCGCGGTCAGACGCGGCGAGGTTCCGCCCCCCTTGAGGCCCGACAGATGATCCCTGATCCGACCCCGCTCATCGGCCCGACCCTGGTCTTTCTCGACTTCGTCGGCATGGCGGTCTTTGCCGCGACCGGTGCGCTGGCCGGCGCGCGCCTGCGGCAGGATCTGGTGACCATCATCTTTTTCGCCGCGGTGACGGGTGTCGGGGGCGGGACGCTGCGCGATCTCCTGATCGGGGCCCCGGTCTTCTGGGTCCATGACTGGCGCTATGTCGCGGTGGCCACCGCCGTGGCGGTGGTGGTGTGGTTCGTGGGCGGCAAGGGCTGGCGCATGACGGCCCTGCTCTGGCTGGATGCCGCAGGTCTGGCCGCCTATGGGGTGATCGGAGCCGCCAAGGCCATGGCCTACGGCGTGCCGCCGCTGATCTGTATCGTCATGGGGGCGCTGACGGCCTGTTTCGGCGGGGTGGTGCGCGATCTTCTGGCCGGGCAGCCGTCGATCCTGCTCCAGCGCGAGATCACCGTGACGGCCGCGCTGGTGGCGGCGTCGACCTTCGTCGGCTTGCGGATGCTGGACCTCACCACCTTCGGCGCGGCCACGATGGCGGTGACCCTGGGCTTTGGGATTCGGGCCGGGGCTCTTCATTTCGGCTGGAGTCTGCCGGCCTTCTCGCCGGGTCAGGCGGAAGGTCCCGAAACACCGTCATAGGTGCTTCAAGGTTCTCGGCCTACACTGTGATTCGCGCGGGACCCGGCGTCCCGCAGGGGATCGTGTGTGACGGGGGCGTGTCTTCAGTCGTAACGGCGTGACCATTGAGGAGCGGGGCCGATGCAGGTCCTGACCCAGCCGCCCTCGGGCTGGCCGGCGCTCGTGCTGAACGCCGACTTCCGGCCGCTGTCCTACTATCCGCTGTCGCTGTGGTCCTGGCAGGACGTCATCAAGGCCGTCTGGCAGGACCGCGTCGAGGTCGTCCAGACCTATGACAAGGTGGTGCGCTCCCCGTCGCTGGAATACCGGCTGCCCAGCGTCATCGCCCTGAGGGACTTCATCGCCCAGGACCGCGCCCCGGCCTTCACCCGTTTCAACCTGTTCCTGCGCGACGAATTCACCTGCCAGTATTGCGGCACCGGCGGCCGCGACATGACCTTCGATCATGTCGTGCCGCGCTCCCAGGGCGGGCGCACCACCTGGGACAACATCGTCACGGCCTGCGCCCCCTGCAATCTCAGGAAGGGCGGCCGCACGCCGCGTCAGTCAGGGATGCTGCTCATGTCGCGGCCGGTCCAGCCGACGGCCTGGCAACTGCAAGCCCACGGGCGGCGCTTTCCGCCCCACTTTCTGCACGAAAGCTGGCTCGACTATCTCTACTGGGACATCGAGCTGGAGCCCTGATCAGTCCTTGGGCTTGCCGTCGTCCGTCTCGGCTTGCGGCGGGTTGCCATAGGCATAACGTCCCTCGGCGTCGGACGGCACCTGGACGACGCGCGGCCCGGCCTCGGGCGGTCTCTGGGTCTGCGCCTCGCCCGGCATCCGCACCTCATAGGGCGGCGGCAGATCCTGCGGGGGCCGGAAGACGACGGGACCCGATGAGCGGTCACCCGCCATGGCCCCGTCCCAGGCGTCGCTGAATTCGTCCATCGGGTCGCGCTCGGCCTCCGGGTAGAGCGGCTCGGGAGCCCAGGCCGGATAGGGCGGCGCGCCCTCGGTGAAGACCTCCTGGGTGCCGACCACGACCCGCTCATCGGTCGTCGTTCCCGCCAGCGGTGGCGTCACGCCCAGGCCGGCCGCCGCCAGCGCCCCGAAGCCCGCCGCCGCGATCGCGCCGCAGGCCCCGACGATCAACAGGGTTCGATCCGCCGTCTCCATGCCCCTTGAACGCACCGGGTCCCTCACGGTTTCACCGCGCCCCGACGGCGGCACTGACCGAGGCGAAGCCGTCGGCCTTCAGCCGCGCGGCCAGGTCGGCCTTGATCCGCGCCACCAGTCCCGGCCCTTCGAACACCAGGGCCGAATAGAGCTGAACCGCCGAGGCCCCGGCCCGGATCTTGGCATAGGCGTCCGCGCCCGAGGCGATGCCGCCGACCCCGACCAGCGCCAGCCGCCCGGCACTGGCCTGATGGAACCAGCCCAGCACCTGTGTGGACGGCCCCATCAGGGGGGCCCCGGACAGGCCGCCGGTTTCGCCGGCAAACCGCGATGTCAGGTTGTCGGGCCGGGCCAGGGTCGTGTTCGAGACGATGATCCCGTCGATGCCGTGGCTGAGACAGGCTTCGACCATGCGCCCGGCCTCGGTGTCGGCTATGTCGGGCGCAACCTTTAGGAAGACCGGCGCACGGGGCCCCGTCAGCCGCGAGCGCGCCTCCTGCAGCCGCCCCAGCAGATCCTCCAGCGCCGCCTCCGACTGGAGGTTTCTGAGGCCCGGCGTATTGGGCGACGAGACATTGACGGCAAAATAGTCGGCCTGGCCCCACAGCCGCGTCAGGCTGGTGACATAGTCCTGGGTCCGGTCCTGGGCTTCCTTGTTGGCCCCCAGATTGACCCCGACGATGCCGCGGCGCCGCCGGCGCGCCAGATTGGCGGCAAAGGCGTCCAGGCCGCGATTGTTGAAGCCCATCCGGTTGATGACGGCCCGGTCCTCACTCAGCCGGAAGATGCGCGGGCGCGGATTTCCGGGCTGGGGCAGGGGTGTCACCCCGCCCAGTTCGATCAGGCCGAAGCCGCAGTCGATCAGGGCGTCGGCGACCCGGGCATCCTTGTCGAAACCGGCGGCCAGCCCGACCGGATTGCTGAGGTTAAGCCCCGCCACCTCGACCGCCAGCACCGGGTCGTCCCCGCCGACGTCCTTGGGACCCAGCCCCAAGGCCAGGGCGTCGAGCGCCAGGCCGTGGGCCGTCTCCGGGTCGAGCCGCCGCAGCAGGGCCGTAGCCAGATCCTGCACCGCCATCAGCCGAAGTCCGCCAGGGCGCTGGCCTCGGCATCGACGACCAGGGGCCTGACCTCGACCGCAGCGGCAACCGGTAGCGGGCCGTACAGGTGCGGGAACAGGGCCCCGCCGCGCGACGGCTCCCACACCGGCTGGGGGTCCAGCCGGTCGGCGTCGATGGTCACCAGCAACAGGTCGGGCCGCCCCGCAAAGTGCTTGCGTGCCGTCTCGCGCAACTGATCGGCTTCGGAGAAATGGATGTAGCCGTCGGCCAGATCCACCGCCGATCCACGGAACAGCCCTTCGGCCTCGGCCACCGCCCATTCGCTGCGGCTGAGGATCTTGTAGATCCGTCTCACGCCAGGTCGCCCGGACGCAGGAAGCCGTCATAGGCCAGCCGGCCCGAACTGTCGGCGGTGTAGATCACGGCCGACCCCGGCGGAAACCCGCCGCTCAGCCGCTCCAGCGTCGAAGGGGCCGCCGCCTGGTCGATCAGCAGATCCACCGCCAGGCGGTGAACGGCCGGGTTGTGCGCCACCAGCATCAGGCTGCCGCAATCGTCCTCGATGGTCTCGATCCGATGGCGCAAGGCTGCGGAATCGGCGTCGTAGAGTCCCCGCTCCACCTCGACCACGACGTCTCCGAATGCCCCGCAAGCGGCCTCCCAGGTCTGCTGCGCGCGCCGGGCGGCCGACACCAGGGCATGATCAGGTCGCGCGCCGCGATCCGCCAGGGCCCGACCGATGCGCTCGGCATCGTCCTGTCCGCGCGGCGTCAGGGCACGCCCGACGTCACCGCTCTCGCTGGAGGGCTGGGCTTCGGCATGTCGCATCAGGATCAGTTGGCGCATGGCTTCGCACTAGTCGTGTTCGCGCCGGATATCCACGCCTGCAGGGTGCGGCGGTGTCATTCCCGCCGGTTGGGGCTGCAGGGCCTGCGTGCGTCGCGCCCGGACGGGGGCGGTCGCCGGTCGCGGCCGCAGGGCCAGCTGGGTCTTGACGGCTTCCAGCAGCACCACCCCGGCGGCACCGGGCACCAGGCGCGCGCCCCACGGTTCCAGTCCGTCCGCCAGGCCGGCCAGTCGTGCCCAGGGCGGACAGAACAGGGCCTGGGACCAGGCAAACGGCTCCAGCTCGGCTTCGCGCACCAGGCGCTCAAGCTGGCGACGGCTATAGGGTCGCCCGTCGCCGAAGGGCGTATTCTCGTTGCCGGCCCACAGCCCCCCGCGCCCGGCCACCACCAGCACCAGCCGCCCGGAGGGCTTCAGCACCCGGCCCAGCTCGCGCACCAGGGCCTGGGGATCGGTCGCCTCCTCGATGGCGTGAACCGCCAGGATGCGGTCAAAGACGCCGGTGGCAAATGGCAGGGCCGTCTCGTCGACCAGGGCCGTGCGGCTGCGCGCGGACCGGGGCCAGGCCTCGGCCCCCTGCGCGAACGGCATGGCGCACAGGGCCCGGCGGGCTTCGCGCATGTCCTCCAGCCAGGGCGCGGCATAGCCCAGGCCCAGCACATCCTGGCCGGTCAGGGGGCCCCAGGCATCGTTCAGGCGCGCGCCGATCAGCCGCACGGCCGTCTGGCCCAGGGCGGAGCCGTAGAAGCTGCGAATCTCGGTCACATCGCGGCGCATCACGACCTATATAGGCGATATGACCCTATCCATCCGTCAATTCCCCTGCCTGGTCGACAACTACGGCTTTCTGGTGCGCGACGACGCCACCGGCCAGGTCGCGGCGATCGACACGCCGGACGCCGAGGCCATCCTGGCCGACCTGGACGCCAGCGGCTGGGGGCGACTTGACTGTATATACAATACTCATTGGCATCCCGATCATGCCGGCGGCAATGCGCGGCTGAAAGAGGTGACCGGCTGCACCATCATCGGCCCTCAGGAGGTCACCCGCATCGCTCCCCTGGATCAGGCCGTGGCCGGGGGCGACGAGGTCCGTCTGGGAGAAACGACCTTCAGGATTCTCGATGTCGGGGGTCATACGCTCGGCCACATCGCCTGGTGGTCGCCCGAGGCCGGGGCCGCCTTCGTCGGTGACAGCCTGTTTGTCCTGGGCTGTGGCCGCATGTTTGAGGGCACCCCGGAACAGTTCTGGGCCGGCCTGCAGCGGCTGGCGGCCCTGCCGCCGGAAACCACCGTCCATTGCGCCCACGAATATTCGCAAGGCAATGCCCGCTTCGCCCTCAGCGTTGACGACGACCCGGCGGTCACGGCGCGCGCCGAGGTTATCTTCAGCCTGCGCCAGCGGGGGCTGCCGACCGTGCCGACAACGATCGGTCTGGAGCGGGCGACCAATCCGTTTCTGCGGGCACCGGACCTGAGGCCGGGCCTCGATGCGGTGGCGGCCTTTGCCGATATCAGGGCCGCCAAGGACGGCTTCAAGGGCTAGCCGAGGGCGCGGGCGACCCGGGCCGAGGAGGGACGACCGGCGGCCCCCAGTCGTGGGGCCACCGTCACCATCAGGGTTTCGCCGTTGCGGCGCACGTCCGGCCCCGGTCCGGCGGCGATCACGATGCTTCTGAGGCCGGCCAGGCGCTCGCGCCCGGCCCTGGACTGGCCGACGCGGACAATGCCGTCGACGGCCACGGTGGCGGCATCGCCGAAGGTGTTGGCCGCCGACGCATCCACCGCGCGCGCCGTGATCTCGAAATCGGTGCCAATGGCCTGTCCGCCGCGCACGGATTCACGAACGAAGTGTCTGAGCAGCACGCGAATGTCGTGTTCGGGCAGGCGCAGTCGCGCCGCCTCGCCGGTGACCGCACACGGCAGGCCTCCGGGAGCCGCCGAAGTATAGAGGGTCAGGCCGCCCAGGCGCGTCGCGCGCAGCACGACCTCGCCGATGTCGTTGCGGAAATAGATGTCGCCCCTGAGGCCCGCAGACGGCCGCAGCGCCCAGATCTCGGTCGAGCCGTCGAACCGCAGCAGCGGCCGCGTCCCAGCCTGATCCAGCACGAAGGACGGTCCGCCCTGGCTGACGAATCGGCCGACCTCGACTTCGCGACGCTGGCGGCTGCCCCCCAGGATTCGATCCCGCAGCGACGATCGGTCCTGGTTCAGAACCGGCGTCAGCAGGGCGTTCAGATCGATCCGCAGATCCAGCCGCTCGGCGCGCGCAGGCGCCGCGACAGTCCCGACTGCACAGGCAATCAGGACCGCCAGCAACCAGACAAAACTGCGCGCGGCTTTGATCATCCAGCGATCAGTGAAGGCTCAGCGAGGCAGATTTACGGCGATGCGGTGCCGTGGTTCAGCCCAGCATATACTGGCCGCCATTGGCCGAGATGGTCGATCCGGTGATGAAGCTGGCGTCGTCGCGCACCAGGAAGGCCACGCAGGCGGCGATTTCCTCGGCCTCGCCCAGACGCGCCACCGGAATGTTGCCGACGATGGCGGCCATCACGTTTTCCGGGATGGAATCCATCATCTCGGTGTTGATGTAGCCCGGCGCGACGCAGTTCACGGTAATGCCCTTGCGGGCGTTTTCCTGTGCCAGGGCCTTGGTGAAGCCGATCATCCCGGCCTTGGCGGCGGAATAGTTGGTCTGGCCGGCCTGGCCCTTCTGGCCGTTGATCGAGCTGATGTTGACGATGCGGCCGAAGTTGCGCTCGCGCATGCCCTCGATGACCTGACGGGTCATGTTGAACAGGCTGTCCATATTGACGCTGACGACCTGGCTCCACTGCTCGGGCTGCATCTTGTGGAAGAAGCCGTCGCGGGTGATGCCGGCGTTGTTGACCAGGATTTCGACCGGGCCGAAGCGTTCCTCGACCTCGGCGACGGCGCGCTGGCAGTCCTCGAACTTCCCGACATTGCCCTTGACCACCATGATGTCCAGCTCATCGGCGGTGGCGCGCGCGGCGTCATCATTGCCGGAATAGCCGGCTGCGACGTTGAAGCCATCGGCCTTCAGACGCGCCGAAATCGCGCGGCCGATGCCGCGGGTACCACCGGTGACGAGAGCCGTACGGGCCATGGGAGTTCCTCTCTGTGTCGCCAGGCGCCTCTTGCGGACGCCTGTTCTTTGAACGCCTTAGCGTGCCGGGCGGTTTCGGTGAAGGTCTGATCGGCGGTTAGTCGAAATCGACATGCAGATGATCGTCGTGGCGCGCCGCCTGACAGCCGGCGAAGCGCAGCTTCGGATGATCCTCCAGGTTCCACCGTCGTTCCAGATGCGGCTCGATCAGGATGCGTCGGACCCGTCGGTCGCCGGCCAGGATCTCGGTCAGGGCGCGACTGCGCGCCTCATCCAGTCGCCAGGCGCGGTCCGCCGGAGGGTCGCGATCATCATTGGGCCGGTCGATGCCGCGACAGGGCTGCGGATCACCGGGGCGGGGCGGCTCATAATTGCCGTAGCCGTTGGGCCGGCTGCCCGGTGGCGACCCGTCGATCCGGGTGCCATCCAGCGAGGTGTAGAACAGCGACAGATCCACCTGGCGGCCGTCGCCGTGGCTCAGGTGGGGTTCAAACGGGACGCGCCCATCGGCTCCCGAGGCATCCATGAAGGTGATGACGGTGCCGGGATACCGGCGCGCCAGTTCGCGCGCGGCGTCCACCAGCGCGTCACGCGCCTCGGGCCGGACATAGATCCGATCGCGGCTGCAATAGAAGGGATGGGCCGGCCGCAGCGGTTCGGACCCGTCGCAGGGCAGGCGCACCAGCCCGGCGGCGTTGGGGCCCTGCTCGCCGTCCGCGGCACCGGGCATGGCACCCGGTTGGCAGGCGGCGGCCACCAGGGCGACCAGGCTGATCCCGAGGGGCCTCAATCGCGTTCGACGCACATGGCCACGCCCATGCCGCCGCCGATGCACAGGGTCGCCAGGCCCTTCCTGGCCCCAGATCGCTTCATCTCATGCAGCAGGGTGGTGAGGATCCGCGCGCCCGAGGCCCCGATCGGATGGCCGATGGCGATGGCCCCGCCGTTGACGTTGACCTTGGCCGGGTCGAGGCCCAGCTCCTGGGTGACGGCGAGGCTCTGGGCCGCGAAGGCCTCGTTGGATTCCACCAGATCCAGGTCCGCGACGGTCCAGCCGGCCTTTTCCAGCGCCTTCCGCGAAGCCGGGATCGGGCCGGTGCCCATGATCGCCGGGTCGACGCCCGCCGTCGCCGACGACACGATCCGTGCCAGGGGCGTCAGGCCGCGCCGCGCCGCTTCTTCCGCCGACATGACGACCAGGGCGGCGGCCCCGTCATTGATGCCGGACGCATTGGCGGCGGTCACCGACCCTTCCTTGTTGAAGGCGGGGCGCAGGCCGGCCATGGCCTCGATCGTCGCGCCGTGGCGGATGTACTCGTCCTGGTCGACGACGGTGTCGCCCTTGCGGCCCTTGATGGTCACCGGCGCGATCTCATCGGCGAACCTGCCGGCCTTCTGGGCGGCCTCGGCCTTGTTCTGGCTGGCGACGGCGAAGGCGTCCTGGGCCTCGCGGCTGATCTGCCAGCGGGTCGCGATATTCTCGGCGGTCTGGCCCATGTGATAGCCGTTGAAGGCGTCCCACAGGCCGTCCTTGACCATGGTGTCGACCAGGCCCAGGTCGCCCATCTTCTGGCCAGCGCGCAGGGCGGCGGAATGGTGCGACTGGCTCATGCTCTCCTGGCCGCCGGCGACCACCACCCTGGCATCGCCCAGCTCGATCTGCTGGGCCGCCAGGGCGACCGCGCGCAGGCCCGAGCCGCAGATCTGGTTGATGCCCCAGGCGGCGGCACTCTGGGGGACGCCTGCGCCGATGGCGGCCTGGCGGGCCGGGCCCTGGCCCTGGCCGGCGGTCAGAACCTGACCCAGGATGACCTCATCGACATCGGCGGCCTCGACCCCGGCCTGCTCCAGCGCCGCCCGGATCGCCACCTCGCCCAGCTTCGCGGCGGGCAGGGACGACAGCGCCCCCATGAACGAACCGACGGGGGTGCGGGCGGCGGCGACGATGACGGCCTGGGTCATGCTTAACTCCTTGGCAAAAGGTTGTTGCGCTTTTGCCTCACGAATCCGGTCTCGTCACCTGAATCGGGGGAATCGGACGCGAATTCACTGCCATTCAGCTTTCCTCCCCTAGGTTGGAGGGAACGGCCACGAGAGCCGACGAGTTGGGGTAGTCTCATGTCTAAACCACGTCGTAGATTTCTGGATCGCCTGTGCGTCGCCGACGCCCTGGACTTTGCCGAACATTATCCGAACCGGGTCGAGCGCCTGGCCGACCTGTGGGTTCATCTCATTGGCCTGGGTCTGGCCGGGGCCGGCGGTATCGTCCTGGCCGTTCTGTCGGCCTTCATGGGCGGGCCGGGCATGATCGCCGCCACGGCCATCTATGCGGTCTGTCTGATCGCCATGCTGGGCTGTTCGGTGGCCTATAATCTGACCCATCCGTGCAAGGCCCGACCGGTGCTGCGGCGCCTGGATGAGGCCGCCATCTTCCTGATGATCGCCGGCTCCTACACCCCGTTCACGACCCAGAGGTTCGAAGACCCCGTCTGGTCGATCGGCTTCACCGCCCTGGTCTGGGTGCTGGCGCTGGGCGGTGTGGTGGCCAAGCTGTTTGCGCCGCGCCTGAACGATGTCTTCTGGAGCGTGGTCTATGTCATCTTCGGCTGGCTGGCGGTGGTGGCGATCCAGCCCATGGTCACCGGGGTCTCGCCCATCGCGCTGGGTCTGCTGGTGGCCGGGGGGCTGATCTATACGCTGGGCTGTTTCATCTTCGTGCGCCAGGGCCTGCCGTTCCGTCGCGCCATCTGGCACGGCTTCGTCGTGGCGGGGGCCGGGGCCCACTACGCGGCCGTCATGGTCGGGGTCGTTTTCGCGGCGCAATAATCCAGGGCTTTCCAGTGTCTCGCACTTGCGGGATAATCACCGCATCGTTCAGTGTACGGGAAAGCAGCGTGACCGATCCGAACACCGGGGCCGACGCGGCCAAGGCCGAGCGCGTCATCATCAAGAAGTACGCCAACCGCCGACTCTACAACACCTCAACCAGCGCCTATGTCACCCTCGACAGCCTGGCGGCCATGGTCCGCGACGGCATCGACTTCCAGGTGGTGGACGCCAAGTCCAACGACGACATCACCCGTTCGGTCCTGGCCCAGATCATCTTCGAGGAGGAATCCAAGGGTGACAGCCTCCTGCCGATCCAGTTCCTGCGCCAGCTGATCGGTTTCTACGGCAATTCGATGCAGTCGCTGCTGCCCAGCTATCTGGAGCTGTCGATGAACAACTTCATCGGCCAGCAGGAACAGTTCCGCAAACAGTTCGCCTCGACCTTCGGGGCCGCGCCCGGAGCCGCCATGTTCGAGGAACAGGTGCGCCAGAACACCGCCATGTTCGAACGCGCCATGAAGATGTGGACGCCCTTCGGCTTCCCGGGTGCCCCGGCGGGTGAGGCTGCTGCCGAGGTGCCCAGGCCGGCGGCTCCCGGCAATCCGCTGCTGGAGGCCCAGGCCGCCGCCCTGGAGCAGATGCGCCGCCAGATGGAAGAGATGCAGTCCCAGCTCAGCCGCCTCTCCGGCGCGCCGCCCAAGCCGTGACCGATCCCGTCCGCCCGCCCGCTGCCGTTCAGGATCGCCGCGAGGGCGACCGCCGCCGCGGCCTGCGCCGGGCCAAGGCCGAGGGGGATGGTCGCGATCTGGTGCCGATCACGCCGGTCGAGGATCAGACGCCGCCCAGGGCCACGCCCCGGGCGGACGCCGGCCCGTCGACATTTGACGCCCAGATGCTGGGCCAGGACGGGGCCAAACGTGGCCTGCGCGGTGGGCAGGAAGTGCTCGGCAAGGCCCGCTCTACCTACCTCAGTTCGGAATATGCCGGGTCAGGCGACCGCCGCCCCAAGCCCGGACAGGTCAAGAAAACCGAGATCTGACGCGCGCGGTCCCGGTGGCCCGCTCCTTGCTTGGACCCCCCGGTCTGTCCTGACCGGAATGTTCCATGGCCACCGCCCTCAGCCTTCTTGCCCGCGCCGTCGATACCCTGGTGGTGGCGCTGATCTTCGTGGCGTTTGGCTAGGGGCCGGACTCCTGAAAGTCGTTGCCCTCGGGCGTGTCCCGAAGGCCCACGGGTCCGCTTTCGGGGGTGTGCCGCGATCGCCGAGGCCTGACCATTGCCGCTCGTAAACACACGCCGGCGCGACCCCGTTCATCGACGGGTCCCCGGCTGGTCGCGTTCGCGATCACCGCCGCTCGCCGTGTATCGCCCCCGGGTGCCGCAGATCGCGGAAACGCCGGCTAGATGTTGACGTCGCCACCGATGTCCAGGTCGCGCCGGGCCGTCAGGATGGTGACGATGAAGCCCGCCATCACATCCAGCAGCACCATGATCATGATCAGGAAGAAGGTCGAGGTCACGAACGACGGCAGCAGCAGGAACAGCAGCAGACACAGCACGAACAGGCCCATCGACAGGGCGTGATTGACGATGGCGACCTTCTGGCTGGAGGTCGATTTCAGCAGCTCGAAGAACAGGAAGATCAGGCCGAAGAAGACCAGCAGGTCCCCGACCCCCATCGACCAGGTCCCGCCCGATGGCATGTTCACGCTCAGAAAGGCGGACTGAAGCACGAAATTCGGGTCCGTCGCGGCCGTGCCGGTCAGGCTCATCAGGGCATAGATCGCGTAGATCCCGACCGGAATCACGAGAAGCGGAAACGCCGTCAGCATCCAAGTGTCCCCTCTGGCTGGACTGACCCCACCCTATCGCCGTTTGCCGGTGCCGGGCAATCGGGCACGCTCAGGAGGAGAACGGACGGGTGGGTCAGACCTCGTTGACGTCACCGGGATTGCGGGCGCGACTGCGTAGCCACATCACCCCCACCAGGTCCGACACCGCCGCCCAGGCGCGGCCCAGGTTGGTGTATTTCGACTGGCCGGTTTCCCGATGGCGGTGATCCACGTTCATGAAGCGGTTCTGATAGCCCTCGCGGATCGTCAGGGCCGGCAGATAGCGGTGGATGTGATCGAAATAGGGCAGGCGCAAAAAGACATCGCGCCGGAAGGCCTTCAGCCCACAGCCGGTGTCGTCGGCGTCATCCTTCAGCAGCCATTTGCGAAAGCCGTTGGCCCAGCGCGAGGCCCAGCGTTTCGAGCCGGAATCCTGACGATTGGCCCTGACCCCGCCGACCAGGGCGACCTCGGGCCCGGCCGCGATCAGGGCATCAGCCAGTTTCGGCGCGTCGGCCGGCGGGTTCTGGCCGTCGCCGTCCAGGGTCACGATGATCGGGGCTCGCGCTGCCATCACGCCCGAGCGCACCGCCCGGCTCTGGCCGGCGTTCTTCGCATGGTTCAGCACGCGCAGCTCGGGGATCTCGGCCTTCAGCGCCTCCAGCTCGGCCAGGGTGCCGTCCCTGGACGCATCATTGACGAAGACGACCTCGAAGTTGCGGCCCTTGAAGGCCTCGGCGATCTCGCGGGCCAGCGGGCCGGCGGCACCTTCTTCGTTGTGGACGGGGACGACGACGGAAATATCGGGCTGCATGCGCTCCCCATAAACGGTTTCGCCGCGCTTAGGGAGGGCGCGACCTTTCGGATCAAACAGGCTATCTGGGGGCATGAGCGAGCCCAACCCTTCTGCCCCCTTGCGTCTGTGGATGATCGACGCCTCGGCCTACATCTTTCGGGCCTATCACGCCCTGCCGCCCCTGACCCGAAAGTCCGATGGCCTGCCGGTTGGGGCCATCCAGGGCTACTGCAACATGCTCTGGAAGCTGCTCAAGGACATGAAGGGCGAGCATGGCCCGACGCATCTGGTGGCCATCTTCGACCATTCCGAGCGCACGTTCCGCAACGACCTCTATCCTGACTACAAGGCCCATCGTCCGCCGGCGCCTGAAGATCTGGTGCCGCAGTTCCCGCTGGTTCGCACCGCCACGGCGGCCTTTGGCGTGCATGGCGTCGAAAAGCCCGGCTTTGAGGCCGACGACCTGATCGCCACCTATGCCCGGCTGGCCCGTGAGGCCGGCGGCGAGGCTGTCATCGTCTCATCCGACAAGGACCTGATGCAGCTGGTCGGCGATGGCGTCATCATGTTCGACCCCATGAAGGACCGGCGCATCGACGTGCCCGAGGTCATCGAGAAATGGGGCGTCGGCCCCGACAAGATGATCGACCTTCAGGCCCTGGTCGGCGACAGCGTCGACAATGTGCCGGGTGCGCCCGGCATCGGCCCCAAGACCGCCGCCCAGCTGCTGGACGAATACGGCGACCTCGACACCCTGCTGGCGCGTGCCGGTGAGATCAAACAGCCCAAGCGCCGCGAGACCCTGATCGATTTCGCCGATCAGATCCTGATCAGCCGCCAGCTGGTGCGGCTGGACGGCCATGTGCCGGACCCCGAACCCATCGCCGACTTTGCCGTGCGTGACCCGGACCCTGAGGCCCTGGCGGCCTTCCTCGACGAAATGGAGTTCCGCTCGCTCAGAAGCCGCGTCGGGGACGGCAAGGTGCCGCCGCCCGCCGCCCCCAAGGCCCCGACGCTCAGCACGCCCGCCCCCTCGGCCCCGGTCGCCACGCCACGCCATGCGCCCAGCGATGCCGCCGCCGCCGCCGACCCCCAGAGTGTCGACCGCGACGCCTATGTTTGCGTCCAGACCCTGGCCGACCTCGACCCATGGATCGCCCGCGCCATTGAGGCCGGGGTCGTCGCCGTCGACACCGAAACCGACGCCCTGTCTTCGACGCACGCCGGCCTGGTCGGGGTCAGTTTGGCGCTGGGGCCGAACGACGCCTGCTATATCCCGCTGGATCACCAGCACCTGCCCCAGCCGGGCGGCGACCTGCTGGGTGCGCCCGAGGAAACCCGGCCTGCGCTCACCCAGGCCCCCATGGCCGAGGCCCTCAAACGCCTGAAGACCCTCCTGGAACACCCCGGCGTGCTCAAGGTCGGCCAGAACATCAAATACGACCTCGGCGTCCTGGCCCGGCACGACATTGCCGTGGACCCGATCGACGACACCATGCTGATTTCCTATGTGCTCAACGGCGGCGAGCACGGTCATGGCATGGATGAGCTCAGCCGCCGTCACCTCGGCCACGACCCGATCCCGTTCAAGGAGGTCTGCGGCACCGGCCAGAAGCAGATCAGCTTCCGCCATGTCGAGCTGGAGCCGGCCACCCGCTATGCCGCCGAGGACGCCGACGTCACCCTGCGCCTGTGGCGGCTGTTGAAGCCGCGCCTGGCCGACCAGCGGCTGATCACCGTCTATGAGACGCTGGAGCGGGGCATGCCCGCAGTTCTGTCCCGGATGGAGCTGGCCGGCATCCGCATCGACCCGTCCGAACTGAAACGGCTCTCATCGGAGTTTGGCCTGGAGATGGCCCGGCTGGAGGAACAGGCCCACGCGCTCGCGGGCCGGCCCTTCAATATCGGCAGCCCCAAACAGCTGGGCGAGATCCTGTTCGGCGAGATGGCCCTGCCCGGCGGCAAGAAGACCGCGTCCGGCCAATGGGAGACCGGCGCGGCCACGCTGGAAACCCTGGCCCTGACCCATGACCTGCCGCGCGTCATCCTGGAATGGCGTCAGCTGTCGAAACTCAAGGGCACCTATACCGACGCCCTCATCAACGCCGCCGACCCCGACACCGACCGGGTGCACACCAGCTACCAGCTGGCCGCCGCCTCGACCGGGCGTCTCGCCTCATCGGACCCCAATCTTCAGAACATCCCGGTCCGAACCGAGACGGGCCGCCAGATCAGGAAGGCCTTCATTGCCGCGCCGGGGCATCGGCTGATCTCGGCGGACTATTCCCAGATCGAGCTGCGCCTCCTGGCCCATATCGGCGACATCCCCGAGCTGAAGGCCGCCTTCGCGCGCGGCCTGGACATCCATGCCGCCACCGCCTCGGAGATGTTCGGCGTGCCGGTCGAGGGCATGCCCGCCGAGACGCGGCGCCGCGCCAAGGCCATCAACTTCGGCATCGTCTATGGCATTTCGGCCTTCGGCCTGGCCAACCAGCTCGGCATCGATCAGGGCGAGGCCGGGGCCTATATCAAGACCTATTTCGAACGCTTCCCCGGCATCCGCACCTATATGGACGCAACCAAGGCCACGGTGCGCGAACAGGGCTTTGTGACCACCCTGTTTGGCCGGCGCATCCACATTCCGGCCATCCATTCCAAGTCGGCCGCCGAGCGCCAGTTCGGCGAACGCGCCGCCATCAACGCCCCCATCCAGGGCAGCGCCGCCGA
Organism: Pseudomonadota bacterium; assembly: GCA_963205025.1. Classification (GTDB taxonomy): domain Bacteria; phylum Pseudomonadota; class Alphaproteobacteria; order Caulobacterales; family Caulobacteraceae; genus Brevundimonas. Next base: position 41,611 of record CAUJHO010000008.1, read on the forward strand.
CATCATCCGCCGCGCCATGATGCGCATGCCCGGCGCCCTGGCGGACGCCGGCCTGCAAACCCGGATGCTCCTCCAGGTCCACGACGAACTGGTGTTCGAAGCCCCCGACGCCGAAGTCGACCGCGCCCTGCCGCTGATCCGGCGGGTCATGGAACGCGCGTCAGAACCGGCCGTGGCGCTGAGCGTGCCGCTGGACGTGGAGGCGAAGGCGGCGGGGGACTGGGACGGGGCGCATTGAGGGGCAGACCGCGTCGCTCGGTATCAGGCGGCCCGGGCAGTGAGTCGTTCAAGCTGGGCTTCGAACTCGACCAGGATCGCGGCCCTCTCGCCGGGGTCAAGCCAGCGGGTGGTCTGCGGCGCGACCGTGCGCCAGAAGCGCAGTTCCTTGTCAGTCAGGGGCATGACGTCAGCCTCGCGCAGGGTGCGCAGCAAAGCCTGCATCCGCACACGCACGGCCGCAGGGTCCGGCTGCGGCAGGGGCTGAGGCGTGGCACCAAAGAGGTCGGGTTGCGACATGGGACGATATTCCGCCGATTCGAGCCGGCGTCCAGCCTACACTCCGGTTGCGTCGGCACGCTCCACAAGCGATCAAGGGCCTGTTCAAAGGACTGTGGATGACATTGACGCTCGACCAGGCCGTGTCGAAATTCGGCAAGGCCGCCAAGGACAAGCTGAATAATCCTGGTGCTGCCGGCCAGCCGGAGGACCAGCTGCGCGCACCGCTGGAGGCGCTGGTCGCCGACCTGTGCGTGCTGATCGGCCCGTCGGCGGAAGATGTGGTGCTGGTGGGCGAGAGCGCTCTGTCGGAACTGATGACGCGGCCCGACTATGCGGTGACTCGCAAGAAGGCCCTGGTCGGCCATATCGAGGTCAAGGCCCCGACGAAGGGCGCGGACCCGCGGAAGTTCACCGACAAGCACGACAAGACCCAGTGGGAGAAACTGAAGGCGCTTCCCAATCTGGTCTACACCGACGGTCAGGCCTTCAGCCTGTGGCGCGATGGCGCCAGGGTCGGCGAGATCGTCACGCTGGATGGCGATCTGGATACGGCGGGGGCCAAGCTGACGGCGCCGCCTGCCCTGACGGCACTGGTCGCGGATTTCCTGAGCTGGCATCCGATCCCGCCCAAGACACCGAAACAGTTGGCCGAGACCACGGCCCGTCTGTGCCGTCTCTTGCGCGATGAGGTCGAAGAACAACTGGATCGCAAATCCCCGGCTCTGGTCGGGCTGATGGCGGACTGGCAGCAGCTATTGTTGCCCGATGCCAAAGAGGCCGAGTTCGCCGACGGCTACGCCCAGGCGGTGACGTTCGGTCTGCTGATGGCCAAGGCGCGGGGCATTTCTCTGTCGGGCGGGCTGGACGCGGCGGGTAAGGCGCTGAGCCAGACCAATACTCTGATCGGATCGGCGCTTAAGCTGCTGACCGAACCCGCGGAAGAGGCACATCTGCTGGAAACGTCCATCGACACCCTGGTGCGGGTGCTGGACGTGGTGGACTGGAAAACCCTGTCCAAAGGCCAGCCTGAGGCGTGGCTGTATTTCTATGAGCTGTTCCTGGGGCAGTACGACACCAAGCTCAGAAAAAAGACCGGCAGCTATTACACCCCGCCCGAGGTGGTGACGGCGATGGTGCGGTTGGTCGATGAGGCGCTGGCGGCCCCCGATCGGTTCAACCTGATACGCGGCCTGGCGTCGCCGCAAGTCAAGCTGGCCGACCCGGCGGTGGGGACAGGCACTTTTTTGCTGGGGGTGCTGAACCGGATCGCCGGGACGGTCGAGGACGCCGAGGGCAAGGGCTCGGTCCCGGCGGCAGTGCAGGATGCGCTGAAGCGGCTGATCGGGTTCGAGCTACAGTTCGGGCCGTTCGCGGTGGCACAACTTCGCCTGCTGGCCGAAATCGCGGAGCTGACCGAGGCCGATGCCGACAAGGCCGACGCCAGCCACCTACGCCTCTATATCACCGACACCCTGGCCGATCCCGACGAGGAAACGGCCTGGGTACCGCAGTCGGTGCAGGGCATCGCCCAGTCCAGGAAGGACGCCAACCGTATCAAGCGCCATGAGGCGATCACGGTCGTCCTCGGCAATCCACCCTATAAGGAAAAAGCCAAGGGCATGGGCGGCTGGGTCGAAGAACGCGGCAAGGGCCAGCGTGCGCCGCTGGACGACTGGCAACCCCCGGTCGACTGGGGCGTCGGTGCACACGCCAAGCATTTGCGCAACCTCTATGTCTATTTCTGGCGCTGGGCGGCGTGGAAGGTGTTTGGCGGCGACACCTTCCGCTCAGGGTCCGAAAAGGGCGAGGTTCAGGACTGGACAAAGCGTCAGGGCATCGTCTGCTTCATCACCGTGGCCGGGTTCCTGAACGGGCCGGGGTTCCAGAAGATGCGCGCGGATCTGAGGCGCGACGCCGACGAAATCTGGATCATCGACTGTTCGCCCGAAGGGCACCAGCCGCCGGTGAGCACCCGCATCTTTGAAGGCGTGCAGCAGCCAGTCTGCATCGTCATGGCGCTGAGGAAATCCAAGGACAGTCCGGCGACCCCGGCGCGGGTGCGGTTCCGCGCCCTGCCGGAAGGGCCACGGGCGGACAAGTTCGCGGCGCTGTCGGCCATCGGCCTGGACGACGACGGCTGGGTCGCGACACCGAGCGAGCCGAGGGCGGCCTTCCTGCCGCCGGGGGCTGCGAGCTGGGTGGCCTATCCGGCGCTGGAGGACCTGTTTGTCTACAATGGGTCGGGCGTGATGACGGGCCGCACCTGGGTGATCGCCCCGGACGCCCAGACGCTAAAAGACCGCTGGGCGCGGCTGGTGGCGGAGAAGGACCCGGCTAAGAAAGAGGTGCTGTTCCATCCGCACCTGCGCAACGGCAAGCCCGGTGACAAGCACGTTGGCAAAGCCGTCAAGGAAGGGCTGACAGGACACGAAGCGCGGACAAATCCGGTGGCGAGGGACACGAAGGCCAGCGTGGAGCCCACGCGATACGCTTTCCGATCTTTCGATCGCCAGTGGATCACGCCGGATGCGCGCCTGATCAATCAGGCCAACCCGACGCTCTGGAAAGGGCACTCGGACAAGCAGGTCTATGCGACGGGGCTACTTGCTCACTCGCCATCGGCGGGACCTGTGCTGACGTTCTCGGGACTGATTCCCGACCTGCACCACTACAAAGGCTCATTCGGCGGTCGGGCCTTCCCGCTGTGGGCCGACGCCGAGGCGACCACGCCAAACGTCTCGCCCGGCCTGCTGAAGGCGCTGGGCGAAGCCTATGGCGCGCCGGTCTCGCCGGAGAACGTCATGGCCTATATCGCCGCCGTGGCGGCGCATCCGGCCTATGTCGAGCGGTTCCGGGGCGATCTGAAACAGCCGGGTTTGCGCATCCCGATCACCGCCGACGGCGATCTGTTCGCCCAGGCCGTGAACATCGGGCGCGAGGTCATCTGGCTGCATACCTTTGGCGAGCGGTTCCAGGATGACCGGGGCGCGGTGGTGCGGGTGACACCCACCAAGGATGAGCCGACGGTCAGCACGCCCCTGCCCAAGACCCTGGCCGAGATGCCGCATGACCTGACCTATGACGCCGCCGACCGGGCGCTGCGGTTCGGGCCGACCGGGCGGATCGATCATGTGTCGCCCGCCGTGCGCGCCTATGAGGTGTCGGGCAAGACGGTGCTGGACCAGTGGTGGAGCTATCGCCGTGCCGACCGATCCAAGCCGCCGATGGGAGACAAGCGCCCGCCCTCGCCCTTACAGGACATTCAGCCGACCGACTGGCTCAGCGAATACACGACCGAGCTGGTCAATGTGCTGAGAGTGCTGACGCGCCTTGTGGCGCTGGAGCCCGCCCAGGCCGATCTGCTGACCCGGATCGTCGAGGGGCCCACGCTGGACGCCGACGATCTGATGGGGTCTGGCGCACTGACCCAGAGTTCGGTCGAAGCCAGCACCGGCGACGACGAAGCGGCGGCGGGCGACGAATGACGGGCACAGGCCCCCTGTCCGGCCTGCGGGTCGTTGAGCTCGATGCCATCGGCCCGGTGCCGCTGGCGGCGATGGTGCTGGCCGATCTGGGGGCGTCGGTGGTGCGGGTCGCGCGCGCGCCGGGGGCCGGTCAGGTCTGGGCCGATACCGGCGGGGCGGTGCTGAACCGCAACCGGCCCCATGTCCATCTGGATCTGAAAGACCCCGCCGGGCGCGAGGCGGCGCTGGCCCTCATCGACCGGGCCGACGCCCTGATCGAGGGGTTCCGGCCCGGCGTCACCGAGCGGCTGGGCCTGGGGCCGGAGGTCTGTCTGGGGCGCAACCCCAGGCTGGTCTATGCGCGCATGACCGGCTGGGGCCAGACCGGGCCGCGCGCCGATCGGGCCGGCCATGATCTGAACTATCTGGGCCTGACCGGGGCGCTCTATGCCATGGGCGAGGCCGACCGGCCGCCGCCGCCGCCGCTGAATCTGGTGGGCGACTATGGCGGCGGGGCGATGTTTGCGGTCACCGGCCTGCTGGCGGCGGTGATACAGGCGCGTGCCACCGGCCGCGGCCAGGTCGTGGATGTGGCCATGACCGACGGCGCGGCGGTCCTGTCCAGCCTGTTCTTCGCCCTGGCGGCCTCGGGCCTGTGGCAGGATGGGCGCGCCACCAATCTGCTGGATGGGTCCAAGCCGTTCTATCGGACTTACGCTTGCGCCGACGGTCGCTTCGTGGCGGTGGCGGCGCTGGAGCCGGCCTTCTTCGCCCAGCTGATCGCCGGGCTGGGGCTGGAGCCGGCTCTGTATCCCCAGTTCGATCCGGGCGGCTGGCCGGCCATGCAGGCGACCTTTGCCGAGATTTTCGCCGGGCACCCGCGCGATCACTGGGTCCAGGTGTTTGCCGGCACCGATGCCTGTGTGTCGCCGGTGCTGGCGTTCGGCGAAGCGGCGGACGATCCGCATAACGCCGCGCGCGGCACCTTTGTGCGGGTCGACGGCGTGGTCCAGCCGGCCCCGGCCCCCCGGTTTTCAGCCACCCCCTGCACGGTCGATCCCGGCCGGCGCGGCCTGATCGACCTGTCCGAGGCCCTGGCTGCCTGGGCGGATGGGGCAGGCTAGGCGCGCCTACAGTCCCCTGAGCACCCGTCGCATGAACTCGGTGTCCGACCAGCCGGGGGTGAAGCCCGCCAGGGCCGAGCCGAAGCCGCGGGACTGGCGCACCACCAGGAGGTCGCGCTGGGGCAGCAGATAGAGCTTCTGTTCGCCCGCACCCGCCGCCAGCCGGATATCCTCGCCGCGCTCGGCCATTTCGGCCCCGTCATCGCCCATGCCGCTGCGCGCTTCCGGCGCGATCAGGCCGGGCCGCAGCAGCCACCAGCTGAGACCATAGCCCGGATTGGCCCCCGACCCGGTCCAGCACGGCGTCAGGTCCGCCCCTCCGGCCCCGTCGAGCACCCAGCGGCCCCACTTGGCCCATTCGCGCGCCGTCATCTGCACCCCGGTCGGCAGGGTCGGCTGGCCGCCATGCAGCCGCCAGTCCGCCACCGTCACCCCGGCCGGATCGATCACCCGCGAGCGCATGAAGCCCAGCACATCGGGCAGATAACCCCGGCTCTCCAGCATCCGCCGCACCATCTCGCCCCAGACCTGGAACGGCCCGGGATTGTATTCAAAGTGCGACCCCGGCGGCGTCGCCAGGGGGGCCGCGACCGCCTCCTCATAGGTCGGGGGCGCGCCGAAGCCACCGGCCACACAGCCCGACGTCAGATCGAGCAGTTCGCGCGTCGTGATCGCGGCCTTGGCCGGATCGGCCTGCCATTCGGTGATGAGGGCGCTGACCGGCGCATCCAGATCCAGCCAGCCCTCGCGCACCAGATGACAGGCCAGAACGCCGGAAAAGCTCTTGGTGCCCGAATGGATGGCCCAGGCCCGCTCCGGCGCGCCGCCGTTGGCATAGGCCTCGGCCAGGACCTCGGTTCCGCGCTGGATCAGCACCGAGACGCCGCCGCGCTCATCCGAATAGGCCAGGGCATCCCCGAACGGCCCGGCCAGGGTCTGGGCACGCGCGGCCGAGCCGAAACCCAGGGCAGCCATCGCCCCGCCCGCCATCGTCATCGTTCGCCGCGTCAGATCCATCAGAAAGCCCATAGGCATCAGTCCCGCGCCGACGGCTAGCGGTCAAGCCGGGCAGGATTGCGGCGTGCCGCCCGGGCCGACAGAGTTAACGCCTCAGGCGAATCGGCACGACATCACGGTCCGCTTCGCCCAGGCTGGACCCGATGGGGTGAGACGAGGGGGACATCGTCATGCCAGATGCGCGTCCGCGCCGGGCCGGTCCGGGTTCGGGGTCCCGACGCCCGCGCGACGGTCAGGGCGGCGGGCGGCGGCTCGTCCCCCTGGCGCTGACGGCGGTGTTCGCCTACGGCCTGGCCATCGGTGAGGCCGAGGATCGCCGGGCCGCCGACCTGACCCTGCCGGTCGCACCGGCCTCCCCGGTTGCGGGGCTCGAGACGGGCCCACCGTCGCCGCCGTTCGAGGCCGGTGGGCGCTGCCCGACCAACCCCGCCTATCCGGCCCGCACCGAGGTCGTCGTCCTGGCCCCGTCGCCTGCGGGTTATGGCTCCATCCAGTATCCGCGCACCCCCTTGGCCCCGCATACCGTGGCTCTGACCTTCGACGACGGCCCCTGGCCGGCCCCGCGCGGCGACCAGCGCGTCTTCGACATTCTGGAGGAACGCTGCATCCAGGCCGTCTTCTTCCATGTCGGCACCATGATCGAGCAACGCCCGGGCCTGGTGAACGAGGCCGTCCGGCGCGGCCATGGCGTCGCCAGCCACAGCTGGTCGCACCCCCTCAACCTCTCGCGATGGTCCGACACGGCCGGCCAGGCCCAGATCCATCGCGGCTTTTTGGCCCTGAACGCGGCGGCATCGCCGGAAATCGCCGAGCCCTTCTTCCGGTTCCCGGGCCTGGACGACAATCCGCGTCTGCGCGCCTGGCTTCATCGCGAGGGCATCATCGTCGTCGGAGCCGAGGCCGACGCCGACGACTGGAAACACATCTCGGCCGCCGAGGTCCACCGCCGCGCCGTCGCCAATCTGGAACAGACCGACGGCGGGGTCCTGATCCTGCATCAGATCCACCCGCGTACGGTCGAGGCCCTGCCGGGCCTGCTCGATGACCTCAATGCGCGCGGCTACCGCTTCGTCAGGATCTCAGGCCGCGCGCCGCCCCTGCCGGAGCCGGTGGCCCCTCAATCCGCTCGCTGATCGCGGCTGTCTTCGCGCACGGCCCGGAACTCGGCGGCTTCGTTCCACTCCGGCCAGGTGCGGCTGTTGGCCAGGTCGCGGATCACCTGGGCCAGCAGGTCCAGATCCTGGGCCGCCGCCCCCATGGTCCAGGTCTCGTCCCACTGGTCGCACGGCTGGTGGTAGCAGTCGCGCACATAGGCCGCGCTCTGGGGGCTGGCCCCGGTGAAGCCCGCAAAGGCGAACAGCGCCGGCACGCCGCGCAGCGCCAGCGGGAAGTGGTCGGACCGATAGAAGGCCCCGGCCTGCGGGGCCGGATCATTGATCAGCCGTCGCCCCGCCGCCTCGACATAGGGGGCCAGCATGGCGTCCAGATTGTTCTTGCCCATGCCGATGACAACCACCTCGTCCGCCGGTTCGTCGCCGGGCAACAGCGAGTCCAGATTGACGTTGGCCACCGTCGTCTCCAGCGGCCGCACCGGATGGGCCGCATAGTAGTACGCGCCCAGAAGGCCCGATTCCTCGGCCGACCATGA
>CAUJHO010000009.1 GCA_963205025.1 Pseudomonadota bacterium
GCTTCCGCCGCCTCCTCAGCCACGCCTTCGGCCCAGGCCTGGGCCCCCTGGAACAGGCCGGGACCCGCGCCGATCAGGCGCACGGCCGCGACCCCGACCAGGGCGATGGCGACCAGAGGAAGGATACGGGGGATACGGCTCACTATCGGTCTCCTAGGCGCGCCGGCGGGCCGGGGCCTCGAACAGGTCGTCTTCGGGCAGGATGCGTCGCGCCGGGGTCGGCCGCGGGGCTTCGGTCAGCGGCACATCCTCCAGCCGACGCTCGGCCAGGGCCTTGAGCAGCCGCTCGGTCGAGACCGGCGGCTGGATCGCCGTCACCCGCGCCGTCGTGTCGGAAGCCGGCACGGGCGAAGCCGGCGGCGGCGGGGCCGTACGGCCGCGCGAAACCAGGCCGTCGAGCTCGGCCTTCAGGGTCCGGGCCGCCACAATCCGTTCGTGCAGCAGGTCGGTTTCCTCGCCGGCGGCCCTGAGCTCGGCCAGGGCAGCCTCGGCGCGCCCGGCCGCCACATTCAGCTCGGCCACGGCCTTGACGAAGCCATCCTGTCCCTCGCGAAGGGCGCGCAGCTTCTTTTCCAGGCGCATGCCATAGCCGACAGCCGCCAGGATCAGGGCGATCAGCAGCACATCCATGATCAGACCGATGGCGTTCATGTCGGGCCTCCTGTCAGGGCGCGCGCCGCCGCCGGGGTCAGGGGTGCGGTGACCTGGATGGCGATGTTGGCCCCTCGACGCCCCATCCGGCCGCGCGTCAGAGGGATCGACCCACAGCGCAGGTGGACGTCGCTGTCGGGCGCGGCATTCAGCATCAGGGTCTGGCCGACCTCCAGATTCAGCACCTTCGACAGCGGCACCATCTGCTCATCCAGAACGGCGCGGACCTCGACCTGGGTGCTCCAGAGTTCGGTCGCCAGGTGGCCTTCCCAGATGTTGTCCCGCCCGAATTTCTCGCCCATGAACTGCTGCAGCAGCAGCTTGCGGATCGGCTCCAGCGTGCCATAGGGCAGCAGCAGTTCGACGCGACCGCCGCGGTCTTCCATGTCGATCCGCAGCTTGACCAGGATGGCGGCGTTGGCCGGGCGCGCGATGGCGGCGAAGCGGGGATTGGTCTCCAGCCGGTCCAGGTTGAAATGCACCGGCGTCAGGGGTTCGAAGGCCTGACGGGCATCGTTCAGGATGACCTCGACCATGCGCTGAACCAGCACCCGCTCGATGGTGGTGTAGGGCCGGCCTTCGATCCGCAGCGCCGCCGTGCCGCGCCGCCCGCCCAGGAGCACATCCACGATCGAATAGATCAGGTTGGAATCCACCGTCAGCAGGCCGAAATTGTCCAGTTCCTCGGCCCGGAAAACCGCCAGGATCGCCGGCAGCGGGATGGAGTTCAGATAGTCGCCGAACCGGATCGACGAAATGTTGTCCAGGCTGACCTCGACGTTGTCCGAGGTGAAGTTCCTGAGCGAGGTCGTCATCAGCCGGACCAGCCGGTCAAAGACGATCTCCAGCATCGGCAGCCGCTCGTACGAGACGAGGGCGGAATCGATGATGGCGCGGATGCCGGTGCGGCTGGCCTCGTCGTCGCCGGACAGGTCGAAGCCGAGCAGGCTGTCGATCTCATCCTGATTCAGGACACGTTCGCCGGTCGGCGCAAAGCTGTGCTCGTCAACGCTGCTGGCGTGACTTTGGGCCGAAGCTGCCAAGCCGGCCTGGGCCAGATCCTGGGCGTCGTCGGTCACTGGATCAGCATCTCTTCAATCAGCACGGCGTCCACCTCTTCGGGGGCCGCCACCAGGTTCACCCGCCGCAGGATTTCCTGACGCAGCTGATAGCTGCCGGCCGAGCCGGCCAGGTCCTCGGGACGCAGTTCGCGCAGGAAGGTCTGGAGCAGGTCGTTGACGCGGGGGCTTTCGGCCTGGAGATGATGGGCCAGTTCGGCGTCGTGCATCTCCAGCGTCAGGGTCAGCTTGAGAAAGGTCGGGCGACCGTCGGCGGACTGAATGTTCACGACCATGTCCGGCAGGGTCAGGAAGGTGACGCCGTCCGGTCCTTCGCGGATGGTCCCGACCACGGCCGGATCGGCTGCCTCTTCGCCGCCGCCGCCATGGCCGCCGCCGCCGCTTTCCTTCTTTTCTTCGGGCGCATGGTCCGCCGGTACCTCCTCGGCGCTCGACGGCTGCATGAACAGGAAAAAGACCGCCGCCCCGCCGCCGCCCAGAACCAGCACGGCCGCCGCGCCGATCAGGACGAAAAGCGGCAGCTTCTTCTTCTTGGGGGCGGCCTCGCCCTCGGCACCTTCAGCGCCTTCGGCCGCGACGGCGACCTCCGTGCCGGTCTCGGTCGCCTCGGCGTCCTTCTTCTTCTTTCCGAATTTAAACATGGCGCGCCGAACCTGACCCTGACCCGGCGACTTCGACCTGGTTTGGTTAACGATCAGTCAAGACCCCGGCAATTCCTGCCCGGTGCCATGGTTAATCTGACCGCCCCTTGAGGGAGCCAATCCCTTGCAGGCTGGGCGTTAACCATATTGGCGCGGCCCTTGCTTGGGGAAGCCTCAGCAAGTTCCGTGGAGACCGTTCGTGGAGAACGCCGCCCTCATCGCCCTGAGCCGCCAGATGACGCTTCGGCGTGAACTGGACATCGTGGCCAACAACATCGCCAACGCCGACACCTCGGGCTTCAAGGTCGAGGGCCTGATCGTCGAGCAGGAGGTGGTCAGCCACGCGCGCAATTTCGGCGTCTATGGGGCCCCGTCCTTCGTGCTGGATCAGGGCATCGGCCGTGATTTCACGCAAGGAGCCATCCGCCAGACCGGCCGGCCGCTGGATGTGGCGCTTGAGGGTGAGGGTGTCTTCTTCCGTATCGGTGATCCCAACGGCGGCCCGGAACGCTACACCCGCGACGGCGGCTTCACCTCGGACGGCGAAGGCCGGCTGATGACCCGGGACGGTCGCACGGTCCTGGATAACGGCGGGGCCGAGATCATCCTCGATCCGGCCCAGGGCGAGCCGACCATCGCCCAGGACGGCACCATCAGCCAGGGCGGGGCCACCGTCGCCCAGCTGGGCGTCGTTCGCTTCGACGTCCTGTCGGTCCTGTCCAAGGACGGTGACGGTCTGTACCGCAACACCTCCAATGAGCAGCCGGCCGATGCGACCGACGCCCAGGTCCGCCAGGGCATGCTCGAAGGCTCCAACGTCGACACCCTGGTTGAGATCACCAACCTCATCGAGATCCAGCGCGCCTATGAATCGACCGCGCGCCTGATCGAAAACCTCAATGACCTGTCGCGCCGCTCGGTCGAGCGGCTCGGTCGGGCTTCGTAAGGGAGACGCCGGATGCGCGCTCTGAGAACCGCCGCCACGGGCATGGCCGCCCAGCAGCTGAACGTCGAGGTCATCTCGAACAACATCGCCAACATGAACACGGTCGGCTTCAAGCGCCAGCGCGCCGAGTTCCAGGATCTGCTCTACCAGAACGTCCAGCGCATGGGGGCCCAGTCCTCCGGGGCCGGCACCGTCGTGCCGACCGGCATCCAGATCGGTGTCGGGGTGCGCGCCGGCAGCGTCTATCGGATCACCGAACAGGGCACGCCCATGCACTCAGGCAACCGCTTCGATCTGGCGATCGAGGGGCGGGGCTATTTTCAGGTCCTGCTGCCGTCCGGTGAGACGGCCTACACCCGTGCCGGCAACTTCTCGGTCAATGGCGAGGGCCAGCTGGTCACCGAGGACGGCTATCAGGTCCAGCCGGCCATCTCGATCCCGCAGGAAGCGCGCGACGTCGTCATCTCGCCGACCGGCCAGGTCCAGGTGATCCTGGACGGCGACCCCAATCCGCAGATCGTCGGCGAGCTGCAGCTGTCCAGCTTCTTCAATGAGGCGGGCCTGGAAGCCATCGGTGACAATCTGCTGCTGGAAACGGCCGCCTCCGGTCCGGCCGTGACGGCGGCACCGGGCGAGCCGGGTCTGGGCACCCTGCTGCAGGGCTATACCGAAAGCTCCAACGTCGATGCGGTGGCCGAAATCACCGCCCTGATCGTGGCCCAGCGGGCCTATGAAATGAACTCCAAGGTCATCACCACCGCCGACGAAATGCTGCAGGCGGCCAACCAGGTGAAATCCTGATGATCGCGGCCCGGGCCTGGCTCGAAACGGCAAGGCGCGGCCTGGTCGAGGGTTTGCGCGTCGCCCGCTGTCCGTCAGTCTGGGTGCCGATCTTCGCCGGATTCAGTGGGCTGGTGTTCGCCGGGGCCGCCTTTGCCACGCCCGTCAGCCTGGTGCCCCAGCCGACCGACGACGACGGCGTCGTCACCCTGGGCGAGCTGTTCGACGAAGCCGGCCCGGCCTCGGGCGTGCGGGTCGCCCTGCGGACCGCCCCGACCGTCGTACTCGACGCCGCCCAGGTCCAGACGGTGGCGCGTCGCAACGGTCTGGACTGGGCCAACGATACCGGCATCCGGCGCATCATCGTACGCCAGGGCGGCAGCGGGCCTGTGGCCGCCGCCCGCACCCCGGCCACGGCCAGCCGCGGGGCGGCCTCCGTCGAGGTCCTGACCTATGCCCGCAGCCTGTCGACCGGGGAGACGATCCAGCCCGAAGACATCGAATGGGTCACGGTTCAATCGCATCAGGCCCCGGCCGACGGGGCCGACGACGCCGAGGCCGTCATCGGCCTGACCGCCCGGCGCCCTCTGCGGGCCGGAGCGGCGGTGCGTGCCTCGGACCTGACGCGACCCCAGATCATCGCGCGGGGCGACATGGTCGACGTCACCTATGAGACCGGCGGCATCAGCCTGACCCTGCGGGCCCGTGCGCTCGAGGCGGCGACCGCCGGCGAACCCTTCCGCGTCCAGAATGTCGAATCCGGCCGCACCATCGAGGTGGTGGCCATCGAGCCTGGCCGCGCCCTGGCCGGCCCTGCCGCCCTGTCCGCCCGTACCCGCTAGAGGATGTTGTAGATGCGTCGTTCGCTCGCCCTGATCCCGGTTCTGCTGCTGGGGGCCTGCTCCACGGTCGAAGAGGCCGTCCGCGGCCCGGATCTGTCGAACATGGGCTATCCGGCCGCCCTCATGCCGCTGGAGCAGCCGATGGCCCCGCCGCCCCAGGCGGCCTCGGCGGGATCGTTGTGGCGGGCCGGTTCGCGCAGCTTCTTCCGCGATCAGCGGGCGCGCAACATCGGCGACATCCTGACGGTCAACATCAATATCGACGACCGGGCCTCGGTTCAGAACTCGACCCAGCGTGACCGTTCCAGCGAGACAAACGCCGGGGTCGGCTCACTGTTTGGCCTCGAAGAGGCCCTGGGGACCTTCTTCCCCAGCGCCTTCGACAGCGACAACATGATTGAGATGCAGAGCGGCTCCAGCTCGGCGGGCTCCGGCACCATCAACCGCGCCGAGCGCGTCAACCTGACCATCGCGGCGGTCGTTACGGCGGTCCTGCCCAACGGCAATCTGGTGATCCAGGGCCGTCAGGAGGTCCGCACCAATCGCGAGCTGCGCGAACTGCTGGTTTCCGGCATCGTGCGTCCGATGGATATCTCGTCCGAGAACACCATCGACCACACCCAGATTGCCGAGGCGCGCATCTCCTACGGCGGGCGAGGCGACGTCAGCCGGGTGCAAAGCCCGCCGGCCAGCCAGTCGGTGGTGGAGCGCTTCAGCCCGTTCTGATCGCGGTGGCACCGGGCCATGGCACCGGCGGCGCACGGGATGGCGTGAACCTGTCGGTCGGTTCGGCGTTTCTCCCTGCAAGGGGACCGGTCCATGCCCGACAAGCCGAACGGGCGTCGGTTCGGGCCTTCTTTGATCCCTGTGAACAGCGTAGCATCCAGGCTGTTTCAACCGCCGGAGCGTCCGGATGATCTCCAGTCTCGTCGCAGCAGGGATGCTGGCCCTGGCCGGCCAGGGTGGCCACGCCTGGGTCTGGTCCTATTACGACAATGACGGCCGCGCCGTGCTGGCGCGCGAGGTTCCCGATACGGCCCATCTCAACGCCGTGCTGGAATGCAGCCCGGGCTCCGGCATGGTGCATCTGACCGTGTACGAGGCGTCAGCCCGACCGGCTTTCGTCAATGTCTCGGTCGGCGCGGTGTCGGCCGACATGGAGCGGGTCGAGGGCGACGGCCTGTCGGTACGCCTGCGGCTGGATCATCCGATCCTGCATGCCTTTGGTGAGGGCCAGGCCCTGACGGTGACGGCCGGCGGCCAGACGGTTGCCGTGGCCGCGCCAGGGCCCCGCCTGATGTCGGCCTTCAGGAGTGCCTGTGGCTAGGCGCGCGGTATCCTGTTCGGTCCAGGCCCTGATCGTCACGTCTGCTCTGGTCCTGGCGGCCTGCGGCGGCGAGGACGCGGACGAAGCCCCCGCCGAGGAGGCTCAGGCTCCTCCTGCGGCTCCGGCACCTGCGGCACCTGCCGAGCCGGCGGGGCCTGCACCCATCGAAGGCCATGACTGGATCTTCCATGAACCCGCCGCCGAGGCACCGGACCGGGCGTCCCTGGCGTACGCCCAGGGCGACACGCCGGCGGCCCGGTGGCTCCATTGGAATCGTGTGGCCGGGTCCGTCGAGGCAGGGACGGATTCGCCGGTCATGGGAGTGGGGGCCATCATCCTGGGGGCCGGCGAGTCCCGGGCCATGTATCGCGTCACCTCGCGTGCACCGTCAGATTTCAGCGGCGGCGAGTATCTGACGGCCGAGATTCCAATGGATGACGGTCCCTTGCAGGCGTTTCGTCAGTCGGGTTGGATCAATCTGTCGGTGGCAGGCCAGGGCCGCGACCTGGCGGCCGTGCCGGCCACGGGCCGCCCGGCCATCGAACGCTTCTTCAGCTTTTGCGCGCCGGCCCCGGCGACCGAGGCCGAGACCGGGCCAGCGGCAGAATCCGGTTGATGTGGGCCATCTTGCGACCGGGCTTGGCTTCGCGTTTGCCGTAGAAATGGATGCGGACGGCGGGATCGGCGGCCAGGGCTTTCCAGGCCTTGATCTCGTTGCCCAAAAGATTGGTCATTTCAACGCGGGCGTGGGCCGCCGTCGGCCCCAGCGGCCAGCCGGCGACGGCGCGAATATGCTGTTCGAACTGGTCACAGGCACAGCCGTCCTGGGTCCAGTGGCCTGAGTTGTGAACGCGCGGCGCGATCTCATTGACCAGCAGCCGCCCGCCCGGCATTTCGAACAGCTCGACCCCCATGACCCCGACATAGTCCAGGCCCTCCAGG
>CAUJHO010000010.1 GCA_963205025.1 Pseudomonadota bacterium
CGAGATCGAGCGCACCACCAAGCACGATGTCATCGCCTTTCTGACCCACGTGGCCGAGATCGTCGGCGACGAGGCCCGCTTCCTGCATCAGGGAATGACGTCTTCGGACGTGCTGGACACCTGTTTCGCGGTCCAGCTGGCGCGGTCGTCGGATCTGTTGATCGCCGGCGTCGACCGGGTGCTGGCGGCGCTGGAAACCCGCGCCCGCGAGCACAAGTTCACCCCCCAGGTCGGGCGCAGCCACGGCATCCATGCCGAGCCGATCACCTTCGGGCTGAAGCTGGCGGGCTATCATGCCGAGTTCCAGCGCGCGCGTCGTCGCCTGGTCACGGCCCGCGAAGAGATCGCCACCTGCGCCATCTCCGGCGCGGTCGGTACTTTCGCCAATGTCGCGCCCGAGGTCGAACAGTATGTCGCGGATCAGATGGGCCTGACCGTCGAGCCGGTCTCGACCCAGGTGATCCCGCGCGACCGCCACGCCGCCTTCTTTGCGGCTCTCGGCGTCGTTGCCTCGTCGATCGAGCGCCTGGCCACCGAGATCCGACACCTCCAGCGCACCGAGGTGCTGGAGGCCGAAGAGTTCTTCGACAAGGGCCAGAAGGGCTCGTCGGCCATGCCCCACAAGCGTAACCCCATCCTGACCGAGAACCTGACCGGCCTGGCCCGGCTGGTCCGCTCGGCGGTCGTCCCGGCCATGGAAAACGTCGCCCTGTGGCACGAGCGCGACATTAGCCATTCCTCGGTTGAACGCGGTATCGGCCCGGACGCCACCATTCATCTGGATTTTGCCCTGCACCGTCTGGCCGGCGTCATCGAGCGGCTGAACGTCTATCCCGAGAACATGGCGCGCAACCTCGACCACCTCGGCGGCCTGGTTCATTCCCAGCGCGTCATGCTGGCCCTGACCCAGGCGGGCGTCAGCCGCGAGGACGCCTATGCCGCCGTTCAGGAGAACGCCATGAGGGTCTGGCGCGGCGAAGGCCGGTTCCTGGACTTCCTCAAGGCCGACGACCGCGTTGTTCTGTCCGACGCCGACCTGGAGGCCCTGTTCGACCTCGGCTACCACACCAAGCATGTCGATACGGTGTTCGCACGGGTGTTCGGCAAGGCTTGAATTGCAAAGGCCGCCCCAGGGGCGGCCTCACAAGTCCATCGCTGGCAGGTCGGCCTATTGGCCGGATCTGATCTGTTCGCGGGCGACGGCCATCAGTTCGTCCATCTTGGAGCGCAGCTCGCCTTCGCCGACGCCCAGCCCCGAACCGGTCAGGTCCTGCATGACCTTACGATACACGTCTTCATCGCCCGGCTGCTCAAAGTCCGACTTGACCACGGCCTTGGCGTAGTCGGCGCGCGCCTCGGCGGCCAGGCCCATCTTGTCGGCCGCCCATTCTCCGAGCAGGCGGTTGCGGCGCGCGACGGCCTTGAATTCCTGCTCCTGATCCAGGGCGAACTTGGATTCGAAGCCTTGTTCGCGCTTGTCGAAAGTCGTCATGGTCGGGGCAGTCTCTCAGAAAAAAGGAAGCGACCTCATATAGGTCGGACCCGTCCCTTTCAATCGTAACCGACGCTGTGTCCACATACGATTTCCGACTGTGACCCCGAAAGCCCGCGCTCCGCTTCGCAATTGCGAAATCCGGCCTGTTCGGCTAGACGCCGGAACCGACCTATTCTCTCCGAAACCCGAGTCGTTGACGCCCCGAGCGGGGCGGATCGCGATGCGTCGGGTCTCCCAAGGAGCCGCCATGACCGGCCGCAATAAAAAGAAGATCTACGAAGGCAAGGCCAAGATCCTCTACGAGGGCCCCGAGCCCGGCACCCTGATCCAGTATTTCAAGGACGATGCCACCGCCTTCAACGCGCAGAAGAAGGCGGTTCTGGAAGGCAAGGGCGTTATCAACAACCGCATTTCCGAATTCGTGATGACACGGCTGAACGCCATCGGGGTGCACAACCACTTCATCAAGCGGCTGTCGTTGCGCGAACAGCTGATCAAGGAAGTCGAGATCATTCCGCTGGAGGTGATCTGCCGCAACGTCGCGGCGGGTTCCCTGTCCCAGCGGCTGGGCATTGCCGAGGGCACGCCCCTGCCCCGTTCAATCATCGAGTTCTGTTACAAGAACGATGAACTGGGCGACCCGATGGTCACCGAGGAGCACATCACCGCCTTCAACTGGGCCTCGACCCAGGAGTTGGACGACATCCTGGCCATGACGGTGCGCGTCAATGACTTCCTGACCGGCCTGTTCGCCGCCATCGGCATTCAGCTGGTGGATTTCAAGATCGAGTTCGGCCGCATCTATGAGGGGGACTTCGCGCGGGTCATCCTGGCCGATGAGATCAGCCCGGATTCCTGCCGTTTGTGGGACATGACGTCCGGCGAGAAGCTGGACAAGGACCGCTTCCGCCGCGACCTCGGCAATGTCATCGAAAGCTACACCGAAGTGGCCCGCCGCCTCGGCATCATGAAAGACATGCCCACCGTCATCCAGGGAGGCCTGCACTGATGGCCAAGGTGAAAGTTCACATCTTCCTCAAGCCCGGCGTCCTCGACGTTCAGGGCAAGGCCGTCGAAGGCGCGCTGAAGGGCCTCGGCTGGTGCGGCGTCGCCGATGTCCGCGTCGGCAAGCTGATCGAGTTCGACTACGCCGGCGACAATGTCGAGGCCGAGGTCAAACGCATGTGCGAGACGCTGCTGGCCAATACGGTGATCGAAAGCTACCGGATCGAGGTCGGCTGATCCCGACTGGCGTCCGACGGTCGTTTGACTAAGCTGAGCGTCGCGCAGGCAGCCCGGCCCAGAGGATCCGCCATGACCTTCACCGTTATCTCGAACGACCTGATCGACGGCGGCACGCTTCCCGACACCCAGGTCTATGCCGGGGGCAACCGGTCGCCGCACCTGCAATGGTCCGGCGCGCCAGAGGGAACGCAGTCCTACGCCGTCACCTGTTTCGACCCCGACGCCCCCACCGGCTCAGGCTTCTGGCACTGGACGGTGGCCAATATCCCGGCCGATGTCACCGAACTGGCGACCGGGGCCTCGGGCCACGCCATGCCCGCCGGCTCGGTCGAATGCCGCACCGACTTCAGCCCGTCGGTCTATGGCGGGGCCGCCCCGCCGCCGGGCCACGGCCCGCACCGCTATATCTTCACCGTCTATGCCGTGGATGTGCCGCATCTGGACCTGACGCCCGACAGCTCGGGGGCCTTCTTCGGCTTCAACCTGCACTTCCATGCCCTGGCCAAGGCGTCGATCACTTGCATCTACGAAAACCGGGGCTGACCGCGGTGAGATGCGTCGCTGCAGTGACGGCGCTGTGCCTGACGCTCGGCCCCCTGCCCGCTGCGGCCCAGCCGACGCCAGAGCCTGCACCGGCTCCAGGCGTCTTCGTCCCCACCACCCCCTGGCAGGACGCGGTCCTCCAGTTTGCCGGTGCCAATTTCAACCACCCCAGCTGGGGCTATCGCCACGCCGAGCGCAACTATCCCCTGGCCCGGCAACTGGCCCACGCCGAAAACATGGCCATCGACGATGAGGTGCTGTTCGCCGCCGCCCTCCTGCACGATTGGGGCGGACTGGAACCCTTTGAGGTGGAGGGCACGCCGCACCAGCTCCGCTCCATCGAACTGGCCGAGCCGTTTCTGCGCGATGCCGGCTTTCCGATGGAGAAATGGCCTGCGGTACGCGACGCCATTCTCGGCCATGTTCCCTCCGGTCAGCCGACGATGCCTGAAGGCATCGTGCTGCGTGACGCGGACCTGCTCGACTTCCTGGGGGCCGAGGGCATTGCGCGCCTGCTGGCGGCCACGGGCGATGAACCGTCCATGGATCGGTCGCTGAGCTGGATCGAAGGCTTTTCGACGTCCCTGCCGGACCGCCTGATCACCGCCGAAGCCCGCCGTCTGGCCGAACCGCGCGTCGCCTATATGATCGAATTCCTGAACCGGCTGCGCAGCGAGCTCCCACCCGCGACTCAGCCCTGACACACCGGTTGAATCCTGCTAAACGCCCGCGCCATGAGCGCCGCCGTCATCGTCTTTCCTGGGTCCAATTGTGATCGCGACTGCAAGGTCGCCGTCGAACGCTCGACGGGTCAGCCCGTCGACATGGTCTGGCACCAGGAGACGACCTTGCCCTCCGGCCTGGATCTGATCGTCCTGCCGGGCGGCTTTTCCTACGGCGACTATCTGCGCTGCGGAGCCATGGCGGTTCAGTCGCCGGTCATGCAGGCGGTCAAGAGGGCCGCCGATGACGGCGTCACCGTGGTCGGCATCTGCAACGGCTTCCAGATCCTGTGCGAGGCCGGAATGCTGCCGGGGGCCCTGCTCAGGAACGCCGGACTGAAATATGTCTGCAAGCCCATCGCCCTGACCGTCGCCAATGGCCAGACCCGCTTCACCTCCGGCTATCAGGGCCAGCGCGAGGTGGTGATGACCCAGGGCAATGGCGACGGCAACTATTTCGCCGACGCCGAGACCCTGGCCCGCCTCGAAGGCGAAGGCCAGGTGGTGTTCCGCTATGTCGACAATCCCAACGGCTCGGTCGCCGACATCGCCGGCATCCAGAACGCCGCCGGCAATGTGCTTGGCATGATGCCCCACCCCGACCGTGCCTTTGAGCCCGAACTCGGCTCGGTCGACGGCGCCACCCTGTTCCAGTCGATCTACGCGGCGGCTTAAGTCGCCCGGCAACCAATCGGTCCGTCAGACGTATCTCCCGGCGACAGGAGCTGACATGACCGATTCGACCCACACAGCCACGGCGGCGACGCGCGCGGCCTATCCGCTTCGCCGCATCCTCGTTCTGATCGCCGCCTTCGCCGCGCCGCTCATCGGCTATGGCCAGATGGCGATGGGCGTCGGCATGACCCCGGCAGAGTTCGCGGCCCAGGGTGACGACACCCTGCGCGTCGCGTCGTTCGCCTTCACCATCTGGGCGGTGATCTACGGCTGGATCGCGGTCTATGCCGTCTATCAGGCCCTGCCTACGACGACCGAGACCGAGAGCCTGCGCCGCCTCGGCTGGCCGTCCTTCGTTGCCTTCGCCGGCATCGGCCTATGGGTGGTGGCCTCGGCGGCAAACGCTCAGGGGGCTTCGGTTGCCATCATTTTCGCCTCGCTTCTGGTTCTGCTGATGCCTCTGGTCCAGAACGCCAAGCTGTTCTGGTCGGATTCCATCCGGCGTCGCGCCCTCATCGCCTGGCCGTTGGCGCTGCTGGCCGGCTGGCTGACCATCGCTTCGATCGTCAATCTGCTGACGGTGATGACCAGCCAGGACCTGATCGCCAAAGGCACCGGCCCCTTGTGGTCCTTGGGAGCCATCGGACTGGCAGCGCTTGTCGCCCTGTTCGTGACCGCCCGCACCCGCCTGTGGACCTATCCGGTTCCCATCGCCTGGGGTCTGATCGGCGTCTTCTTCGCCGGGCGAACGGACGGCAATGACCTACAGGCCTTCGCCGCCCTGGGGGCCGCGATCCTCATCGTCATCAGCACGACCCTGATCCTGTCGCGTAAGGATCAGGCCTAGGCCCGCTTACGTTCGCGCCCGAGTCCAGCTATGACGCCGGGCCATGAGCGCTCACCAAAAGACCATGGCCGAACTGGCCGCCGACTACGGCCTGTCCCCTGCTGAATATCAGGTCGTTCTCGACCGTCTGGGGCGCGAGCCGAACCAGGTCGAGCTGGGCGTGTTTTCGGTCATGTGGTCCGAGCACTGTTCGTATAAATCCTCCAAGATCCATCTGGGCAAATTCCCCACCACGGGGCCGCGCGTCATCTGCGGGCCGGGCGAAAACGCCGGCGTCATCGACATCGATGACGGCGACGCCTGCATCTTCAAGATGGAGAGCCACAACCACCCCTCCTACATCGAGCCCTATCAGGGTGCGGCCACCGGCGTCGGCGGCATCATGCGTGACGTCTTCACCATGGGCGCGCGGCCCGTCGCCCTGCTGAACGCGCTGCGTTTCGGCGACCCGGCCCACGAAAAGACCCGCCGTCTGGTCAGTGGCGTCGTCTCGGGCATCGGCGGCTATGGCAACTGTGTCGGCGTCCCGACCGTGGCCGGCGAGACCAATTTCCACGCCGGTTACAACGGCAATATCCTGGTCAATGCCATGTGCGTGGGCCTGGCCAAGGCCGACAGCATCTTCTATTCCGCCGCCCCCGCTGCGGGGTTCAGCGTCGTCTATTTCGGCTCCAAGACCGGCCGCGACGGCATCCATGGCGCCACCATGGCCAGTGCCGAATTCGACGAGGATTCCGACGAGAAGCGCCCCACCGTCCAGGTCGGCGATCCGTTTGCCGAAAAGCTGCTGATCGAGGCGACGCTGGAGCTGATGGCGTCCGGTGCCGTCGCCGCCATTCAGGACATGGGTGCCGCCGGCCTGACCTCATCCTCTGTCGAAATGGCCGGCAAGGGCGGCGTCGGCATCGAGCTGAACATGGACGCCGTGCCCCAGCGCGAAACCGGCATGACCGCCTATGAGATGATGCTGTCCGAGAGCCAGGAGCGGATGCTGGCGGTGCTGAAGCCCGGCCGCGAGGCCGACGGCGAGCGCATCTTCAAAAAGTGGGGCCTGGACGCCGCCGTCATCGGTATGACCACCGATACCGGTCGACTGGTTCTGAAACACCACGGCGAAACCGTCTGCGATGTGCCGCTCGCCCCGTTGTTCGACGATGCGCCGCTGTATGACCGCCCCTGGGTCCAGCCCGACTTGCACCCCCGCCTCGACCCCAAGGACGTCCCGCCCCCGGACAGCTGGCCCGATGCGGTGCTCAGTGTCGTCTGCTGCCCCGACATGGCCTCAAAGCGCTGGATCTGGGAACAGTATGATCGCCACGTGATGGCTGACACGCTGCAGGATTCCGCCACCGGTGCCGACGCTGGCGTGGTGCGGGTGCATGGCACTGATAAGGGCCTGGCTGTCACCTCCGACTGCACCCCCCGCTATGTCCAGAACGACCCCTATGAGGGCGGCAAACAGTGCGTGGCCGAGGCCTGGCGCAACCTGACCGCGGTGGGGTCTCGTCCCATCGCCATCACCGACAATCTGAACTTCGGCAATCCCCAACGGCCCGAGATCATGGGCCAGATCGTGCGCGCCATCGACGGCATGGCCGAGGCCTGCGCGGTGCTGAACTTCCCGGTCGTGAGCGGGAATGTCTCGCTCTACAATGAGACGAACGGGGCCGCGATCCCGCCGACCCCGACCGTCGGCGCGGTCGGGCTGTTGCCCAACTATGACGTCACGGTCGGCTTTGCCGACATGGCCGAAGGCGACACCCTTGTGCTGATCGGTGAGACCCATGGCGAGCTGGGGGCCTCCATCTATCTGCGCGAAGTCCTGGGCCGCGAAGACGGGGCCCCGCCGCCGGTCGATCTGGCGTTGGAAAAGAAGACCGGCGACTTCGTCCGCGACCTCATCGAGGCCGGCGACCTGACCTGCGTGCACGACCTGTCCGATGGCGGTCTGATCGGCGCGGCCGCCGACATGGCCCTGGCCAGCGACTGCGGCGTCGAACTGGATGCCACCAGCCACGCTCACGCCCATGTCCTGCTGTTTGCCGAGGACCAGGCCCGCTATCTGGTCGCCGTCCCCGACGCCGCCGCCCTGGTCGAACAGGCGCAAGGCGCGGGCCTGCATGCCTCCGTCGTCGGCCGCGCCACCGGCTCCGATTTCGCCTCCGGCGACCTCTTCCGCATTCCCCTGGCCCATCTGCGCGAAATGCACGAGGCCTGGATGCCGGCCTATATGGAGGGCCGCGCATGATCCGCGCGCTTGTCCTGTGCGCGCTGGTGCTGAGTGCCTGCGCTCCCGTGACCCCGGTCGATCCCGTCGAGGATGGCACCGTCGTCTGCGACATCACCGTCTCCTTCGGCAGTTATGCCATGGGTGTCGATCACGAGCTGAAAACCCGCATCCAAGCCCTGCTCGCCGCTGATCAGGGAGTCGACGACACCGAGGAACGCCCTTGGGGGCGCGAAGGCGAATCCAACCTATGCATCCAGGCATCCAGTCCGGTCGATGCTGACCACCTGTTCAATCAGATCGCCGCCATGATCCCCGAAACCAGTGACCGCGCACCCACCACCGTCACTCACCGCGACGGCCGCAGCGACGCCTCTGGCCCGCCGCCGGAGTGGAATTGATGATGATGCGCGTCCTGACCTTGATGGCCTCGGCGACCCTGCTCACCGCCTGCGAAGGCGGCGGCGATCCGGTCGAACAGGCCCTGCGCGAAGAGGCGGCCAACAACCACGCTGAGGCCGAATTCGCCCGCCAGCAGCAGGCGACCGTCCGCGCTGCCGCCGAGGCCGAACACCAGACCCGACTTGATCGCCTGGACCGCGACATCGCTGTCGCCCAGGCCGCGCTCAACGCCGCTCCCGATCCGGCGGCCCGCGCCGCCGCCCAGGCCAGTCTCGACCAGGCCCGCGCCGACCGCACGGCGTTGGCAGCCGGGCGATAGCCCTCCCAATTCCGCTCATCCCCGCGAAAGCGGGGTTCCAGACCTTTGGGTGACGATCGCCTCAAATGGACGACCATCGCTCGCCCCAATCAGCCGGCGTCAAGCTGGACAGAACTGGATCCCCGCTTTCGCGGGGATGAGCGGTAGATGCACGGGATTCGAACGCGCTCTGGTCCGCTCCCTGTCCCGACCGATCGTGTCCGCCCCCCGACTTCATCCCCGCCCGCTGAAACCGGGTTAGACTGTCCAGGTCACAAATAGTGCACCCCAGGGTGCAAAACCCCCAGGAGGCGGTGAAAGCAAAAACAAGGGCTTATGCTGATTTAATGCACTTACTGCACGCAGTGCACCGTGAACTCACAGTGCACTATTCCACATCGGGGTCTGCCGAGGGCCCCCGCTCTATGCCCTGAGCCGCTTCATCCCGCGCGGCGCCACCTTGCCGGCCTGGGCGCGTTTGCCCAGCCAGTCACGCCAGTCCGGCCATTGCCGCGTGCGCCCGCCTGTCTCCGGCCAGGTCGGACCTGTTTCTGCTGAAAAGACAGCCAGATCAGCCATGCCCTTCTTGTCGGACGTCAGCTTCACGCCCTTGCCGCGCGGCATTTCCGGCAGCTCATCCAGCGGGAAGACCAGCACCTTGCCCGCCTTGCCCAGAACCGCCACATGGTCGCCGTCCGCGGGGGTGCAGACCCGGGCCACGCCGTTCATCACCTGCTTGCCGGCCCGCCGGGCCGACAGGGCCTCGTCCTCGGGCAGGATGAAGCCGTAACCGGCCTCCGACGCCATCACCAGCTTGCGGCCCGGCTGATGCGCCATCACCGCGACCAGTTCGGCCCCCTCCTCCAGATCGAGCATCAGCCTCAGCGGCTCGCCATGCCCGCGCCCGCTCGGCAGCTTGTCGCAGCCCAGGGTGAAGGCCCGCCCGTCCGAGGCGAAGATCAACAGCTTGTCCGTCGTCTCGGCCGGGACCAGCCAGGCCAGCCGGTCGCCCTCCTTGAACTTCAGCTCGGACGGATCCTCGACCTTGCCCTTGGCCGCCCGGATCCAGCCGCGCTCGGACAGGACCACCGTGATCGCCTCACGCACGATGAAGGCCTCGACCGGGGCCGCCCCCGCCGTCTCAGCCGCCTCGCCGAAGCTGGAGCGCCCGGTCACGCCGCTGGGCCGTTCGGCCTGGCCGGCATCGCCCGCCGCCAACTGTTTCCTGACGTCCTTGAGGCCCGTCCCGACCAGCTTCCACTGCTTGCGCTCGCTGTCCAGCAGCTCGGCGATTCCGGCCCGCTCCTCCATCAGCTCGCCGTGCTCACGCTTGAGGCTCATCTCCTCCAGCCGCGCCAGGTTTCTCAGGCGGGTGTCGAGGATGTAGTCCGCCTGCATCTCGGTCAGGCCAAAGCGCGCAATCAGCTCGGCCTTGGGGTGCTCGGCCTCGCGCACGATGCGGATCACCTCGTCCAGATTGAGGAAGGCGATCAGCAAGCCGTCCAGCAGGTGCAGCCGCCGCTCGATCTTCTCCAGCCGGTACTGCGCCCGCCTGACCAGCACCTCGCGCCGGTGATCCAGGAAGGCGGTCAGACACGCCTTCAGCCCCATCACGCGCGGTGCGCCCGAGGCGTCCAGCACATTCATATTGACCGAGAACCGGTTCTCCAGCGCCGACAGCCGGAACAGGCTCTCCATCAGATGCTCCGGCTCGACCGTGCGGCTCTTGGGCTCCAGCACGATCCGCAAGTCTTCGGCGGATTCATCGCGCACATCGGCCAGCAGTGGGGCCTTCTTGGCCTCGATCAGCCCGGCCAGATCCTCGATCAGCTTGCCCTTCTGGACCTGATACGGGATCTCGGTGACGACCACCTGCCACATGCCCCGGCCCAGGTCCTCGACCGCGTAGCGGGCCCTGACCCGGATCGAGCCGCGCCCGGTCTCATAGGCCTCCTGGATCGCGGCAGCCCGCTCAACGATGATGCCGCCGGTCGGAAAGTCCGGCCCCGGCACATGCGCCATCAGGGCCTCGGTCGAGATCTGCCGGTCATCCAGAATTGCCAGACAGGCGTCGATCAACTCCATCGCATTGTGCGGCGGGATCGAGGTCGCCATGCCCACAGCAATCCCCGCCGCGCCATTGGCCAGCAGATTGGGGAAGCCCGCCGGCACCACGACCGGCTCTTCTTCCTCGCCGTCATAGGTCGGTCGGAAATCGACGACGGCCTCGTCGATGCCGTCCATCAGCAGCGCCGCCGCCGCCGTCAGCCGGCATTCGGTGTAACGCATGGCCGCCGGGTTATCGCCGTCGATATTGCCGAAGTTCCCCTGGCCGTCGATCAGCGGATAGCGCTGGGCAAAATCCTGGGCCAGGCGGACCAGGGCGTCATAGATCGACTGGTCGCCGTGCGGGTGAAAGCTGCCCATCACCTCGCCGACCACCTTGGCGCACTTCTTGGCCGACCCCTCCGGGTTCAGCCGCATCCGGTGCATGGCATAGAGCAGCCGCCGGTGAACCGGCTTCAGCCCATCGCGCACATCCGGCAGGGCGCGCGACGAGATCGTCGACAAGGCATAGGCGAGATACCGCCGCGACAGCGCCTCGGACAGCGGCTCATCGACAATGCGGCCGCCGTCTTCGGGCGGAGGCGTCATAAGGGTCATGGCTGTGATCTAGCGGATTCTCACTGCCGACGCATGCGCCGCGCCCTAGAGAAGCCCCGCCGCGCCCAGCTTTTCCACAAGCCGTTCCCGCGCCTCCGGCAGCGGCTTGTCCATCGGGTGAAAGACGTGCCGCTCCAGGAAGAAGCCGGTCAGGGCGAACCCCTTGCCGATATCGCCCGGCTCCAGTCCGTTGCGGCTCGAGACCAGAAATCCCGGCAGGGCCAGCAGTCGATCCGCATAGGGCAGGCCGGCCTCCAGGCTGACGGCATGGCCGGTGCGCGGACTGACCCAGACCAGCTTCTCGGTCGTCCCCGTCGCCGCACAGACCTTCAGGTCCAGCCCGAAGCCCAGCGCGTCCAGCAGGCCCAGTTCGTACCTCACAAAGACCGCCGGCCAGACCTCGCGGTGAACCAGCGCCTCCGACAGCGCCTCTAGTGCCAGGAACGCCCCCGGGTGCGGCTCGCGCTCATGCAGCGCCCCTTGCGCCACCGCCGCCGCTGCCGTCAGCCCCTGCAAGGCCAGCGGGTCATCAAACAGGGCCGAGGCCCCCTCACCCACCGGCTCCAGCCTGACCGACCCCAGATGTTCGGTCGTGCGCGCCCGATAGTCGGCCAGCACGCGAGAGCCGGGCTGGAGATGAGGCTTCATCTTGCGCGACGCGCCGCCGGCCACATAGGCGAGAATCCGCCCGTGATCGCGCGTCAACAGATCGACCAGCGCGCCCGTCTCACCATGGGCGCGCGAAGCCAGCACAAAGGCGTCGTCCTGAAATTCCATGCTGCCTAGTGCGCGAACGCGCACCCCGTCGAGGACGCGATATAGCCATAGGTCGTCGGCTGCATTCGGGGTTCGACGAAGTCGCCCGAGCAACTGACCGAGGCCCCATCCGCCAGCCGCACCAGGATCATTCCGCCACCTTCACAGGTGACCGGCACGCGCACGGCCCAGACCTGCCCCTGGCGCTCCATCTCATAGCTCTGATCGCACAGCATCAGGCGCGCCGCGCCGATCTCGGCCTCATGCGACAGGAGCCGATATTCGACCGTCGGCGGCCCACCCTGCCCGCACGCCGTCAGCATCAGACCGGCCACCACGACCGCCCCTCTCCTCACGGCTGTTCGCCGGCGGTGTCCACCGCGCGGATGCGGGCCGTCATGTCGCGCGCCAGGGCATTCGGGATCGGAAAGGTCAGGGCGTAATAGGCGATCTTCCAGGTGCCGTCGTCGCCCCGCACCAGCACGCCGGTCCCGCGACTGGTGCCATAGCTTTCCGAATCCAGGATCTCGTCAAACCAGGCGACACAGGCACAGTCCGTCGGCGCGATGGAGATGTGCCGCTCGCGCGGCACATAGGTCCAGCCCCGGCCTCGACTGAAATAGGGCTCGGCAAAGGCCTGAAACTCTTCCAGCGTCCACAGCTCGGTCGCATCGGTCCCACGATAGAGCGCGTCAGGCGTGAACAGATCAAAATAGGTCGCGCCATCGGCCTCGGCAGCGGCCTGGTGCAGTCGGTCCAGCACCCCCGAGATGTCCGCGGCCGCCGGCGGCTGGCGATCGTCCGGCGGTCCTTCGGGCTGAGGATTGGCCGCCTCCCAGGCCTGGATTTCGACCGTCATGTCGTGAGCCAGATCATTAGGGATCGGATAGGTCAGGGCATTGCGCCAGATCCGCCAGTCACCCGTATCTGACCGCCGCATCACCGCCGTGCTGACAGCCGTGCCGTAGGTCTCGGAATCGAGCACCTGATCGACCCAGGCCAGGCACTCGCAAGGATCCGGCGACATCACGATCTGGCGTTCACGCGCAGAATAGGTCCACCCCTCCCCGCGCTCGAAATAGGGCCGCACAAACCCCTCGAAGGCGTCGTAGGTCCAGCGCTCGGATATGTCATTGCCGATCCAGATCAGGTCGGGATCCAGCCGGCCCAGATAGGCCGTGGCATCGGCGCCGGTTGCGGCCGCGTCGAGTTGATCGAACGACGCCGCTATGCGCGCCTGGTCGGTCGGTTCGACCTGGGGCGGCGTCGCCAGCAACGCCATGGACACGAGGCCTGACAGAATGGTGGCCGACATCTATTCCCCCGCCTGATCGGAAAGAGCGCCAGCATAGCGCGCGGCCGGTTTCGGGGGGAACCCCGCTAGACGTCGAAGTCCAGTCCGACCTGACCGTAAAGGTCGCGCCGCTCGGCCCAACGCTCGTCGGTCTTTACCGTCAGGAACAGGTGGACCTTGCGGTCCATCAGGTCGCCCAGTTCCTCGCGCGCGGCCTGACCAATCCATTTCAGCGTCTGCCCCCCCTTGCCCAGAACGATGGCGCGCTGGCTGTCACGCTCGACATAGACCGTCTGCTCGATGCGGACAGAGCCGTCGGGGCGATCTTCAAACGCGGTCGTCTCGACAGCGGCGGCATAGGGCAGTTCGTCATGGACCCTGAGATAGATCTTCTCGCGGGTGATCTCGGCGGCCAGCAGGCGCATCGGCAGGTCGGCAGCCTGGTCCTCGGGGTAAAGCCAAGGCCCCCCAGGCATCAGCGAAGCCAGCCGCGCCTTCAGGTCCTCGACGCCCGAACCCTGGCTGGCCGAGATCATGAAGACTTCGCTATAGGCCCCGGTATCAAAATAGGATTGCGTCACCGCCAGAAGGCTGTCGCGTTTGATACCGTCGATCTTGTTCAGCGCCAGAATGGCCTTGGTGCCGGCCCCCTTCAGCCCCTCGGTGATCGCCCGAGCGTCTTCGATCTGGCGATGGTCGGCCCCCTTGGCACGGCCTTCGGCCACGGCCAGTTCCGACTGGACATCGACCAGGTGGACGACCGCATCGGCGTCCTCGGCCCCGCCCCAGGCCGAGGCCACCATCGCCCGGTCCAGGCGTCGCCGCGGCTTGAAGATGCCCGGCGTGTCCACCAGCACGACCTGACTGTCACCCAGCACAAAGACGCCGCGCACGGGAAAGCGCGTGGTCTGGACCTTTTGGGTCACAATGGAGATCTTCGATCCAACCAGGCGGTTGGTCAGGGTGGATTTGCCGGCATTGGGGGCCCCGATCAGGGCCACGAAGCCGGCGCGTCTGGTCTGGCTCATTTCGGCCCTTCGCGCTTGAGCAGCATTTCCAGGGCTGCCGATTTCTCGGCCGCCTGACGGGATCGGCCCCGGCCCTGCTCGGGATCGAAGCCCTGGACCGTAACCTCGACAACGAACTCGGGTGCGTGGTCCGGCCCGGTGCGCCGAAGCACCTGATAGCCCGGCAGCGGCAAGCCGCGCCCCTGCGCCCACTGTTGCAACTCGGTCTTGGGGTCCAGCGCCCCGGACTGGCCGATGGCAGCGAACTCCTCGGACCAGGCGTCCATGAAAAAGGCACGCGCCGTGTCGAGATCGCCGTCGATATAGACCGCCGCCATCAGCGCTTCGATCGCATCGCCCAGAATGGTAGCCTTGTCGCGCCCACCGGACTTCGTCTCTCCGGGCGACAGCCGGAGCGCCGGGCCCAGGTCGATCCGGCGCGCGACCCGCGCGCAAGCCTGTCCATTGACCAGTGCCGCCAACTGCGGCGACAGCACGCCTTCGCGCTCATCAGGATGCAGCGCCAGCAACCGCTCGGCCGTCAGCAGGCCCAGAACCCGATCTCCCAGGAACTCCAGCCGCTCATAGTGGCGCGTCGGGCGCGCGCCCTCGGTCACGCTCGGGTGCGTGAGGGCGCGCTCCAGAAGCTCGCGATCGTTGAAGATATGACCGATCCGCGCCTCGAGCGCTGCGATGGCCTTTTCGCGTACGTTCATTCCAGATCGGTGAAGAACCGGTCGGTCCGGACATGGGTGAACCAGGTCCAGGGCTGCGCCAGCCTGGCACCCGGGGTCCAGGAGAACAGGATGATCTGGGCCTTGCCGACCAGATTCTCATGCGGGACCAGGCCGACACCGCCTGCTTCCCAGACGTAGCGGCTATCCATCGAATCGTCCCGGTTGTCGCCCATGACGAAATAGTGGCCGGCGGGGATGGCGAAGGCGTCGGTGTCATCGCTGGGCGAGCCCGGCCCGAAGTCCTGAATGCGGAATTCATGGCCACCCGGCAGGGTTTCACGAAGCTGGATCGGGGTCTGACTTTCGAAGGCACCGCGAACCTGGGTCGCTTCGATGACCACGTCAGGCACCAGTTCACCGTTGACGTACAGACGGTTGGCGATCATCTGAACGGTGTCACCCGGCAGGCCGATGATGCGCTTGATATAGTCGGTATAGCCCTCACCATTGTTGTTAGGGCGTTTGAAGACCACGATGTCTCCCCGCGCGGCCGGGCGGTCCAGCAGGCGTCCCTCAAATAGGGGCGGGCTGTAGGGCATCGAATGGCGCGAATAACCATAGCTCCACTTGGACACGACGATGTAGTCGCCCTCATAGAGATTCGGCTCCATCGAGGCCGACGGAATGGTGAAGGGCTGGAAGAAGAAGACGCGGACAACCAGAGCGATCAGCAGCGCATAGATGACCGTTCGCACGATATCGAGAAGCTCGGCCATGAAGCCGCCGCTCTCACGCTTACGTTCCCGTCTGTCGGTTGAGGCCGGGCGCGGGGCCAGATTGTCGTCAAAGGGGGCATCCCCCTGGTCGCTCCAGATCGGTTGCGAAGCGGCCGCAGCGGCACCGGCCGCCGCCCCGACAGCAACCGCGCCGGCAGCGGCAACGGCGGGATCAATCCCGTGTTCCGGCTCGGGAGACGCCGGCGGCGGCGCGTCGGGTTCAGGCTCCTCGACCGCATCGACGACAGGGGGGGCTTCAGGCTCGGCAGCCGGGTGTGCCTCCGGCTCAACATGATCATGGTCGGCGACTGGAGCCGGGTCAGCGGCGCGATGGACCTCGGCTTCAGCCACCGCATCGACAGCCGGCTCAGGCGCGTGTTCCGGCTCGGCCAGCGTCGCATGCGCCTCGGCGTGATCCTCAGCCGGGGCAGGATCCTCATGCGGCGCAGTGGGCAGATTCGACGATTCGAGCGGCTCGTCGTGCGACGGCGCACTTTCCGCCGGCGGCGGCATCTCAGCGGTGTGCTCCGCCGCCGATTCAGGCGCATGATCCGCCGCTTCGTGCGCGGCTTCGGGCTCAGCCGCCTCGGAGGGGGCGACCGCGTCGTGGGCCGCCGCTTCGGGCGTGGAAGCAGGATGTTCGACGGCCGCAGGTTCGGGCGCGGGCTCGGGCGTCGGCGACGCGACCGGCTCGTGCTCTGGTGTATTGTCTTTTTCGCTCATAACGAGAACCCCGGCCCCGGAAAACGATACTGGCTAACGCCTCATTATGACAGGGGCAAGGCTTCGATCACAACGAAGGCCTGGGCATAGGGATGGTCGTCCGTCAGCGACAGGTGAATGCGGGCTTCATGGCCCGCCGGAACCAGGCTTTTCAGGCGGTCGAGTGCCCCGCCGGTCAGGGCCAGGGTGGGCTGTCCCGAGGGCAGATTCACCACCCCCATGTCGCGCCAGTAAACGGCCCCGCGCATGCCGGTTCCCAGCGCCTTAGCGCAGGCCTCCTTGGCGGCAAAACGCTTGGCGTAGCTGGCCGCGCGATCCGGCTTGCGCTCGGATCGCCGTCGTTCGGTCTCAGTGAAACAGCGTTGGGCGAAGCGGTCCCCGAACCGGTCCAGGCTGGCCTGGATCCGGCGGATGTCCGAAAGGTCGGAGCCGATCCCCAGGATCATCCCCCAATCTCCGCGCGCCCGGCGTCCATCGCAGCCCGCATTTTTTCGATCGCGCCGTCCAGCCCGACGAAGATCGCCTCGCCGATCAGGAAATGTCCGATATTCAATTCAACCACCTGGGGAATTGCCGCCAGCACCGGTGCCGTCTCGTAGTCCAGACCGTGCCCGGCATGAACCTCCAGCCCCAGATCCGCAGCCTGGGCGGCCCCGGCCCTGAGCGCATCCAGCGCCGAGCCCGCCTCGCGTGCGCGTCCCTCCCGCAGGAAATCGCAGAAGGCCCCGGTATGGAGTTCGACGACCTGGGCCCCGACCGCAGCGGCCATCTCGATCTGGGTAGGGTCGGCCCCGATGAACAGCGACACGCGGCTGCCGGCCCCGCGAAGCTGTTCGACCGCCTCGGCCAGCAGATCGGCCTGGCCAACGACATCCAGTCCGCCCTCCGTGGTGCGCTCTTCGCGCCGCTCGGGCACCAGGCAGACGGCGTGCGGGCGATGATCCAGGGCGATGGCGATCATCTCGTCGGTGACCGCCATCTCCAGATTGAGCGGACGCCCTGAAGCGTCGAGCAGGTCGCTCAGCCGTTCGATGTCGAGATCCGAGATGTGGCGTCGATCCTCGCGCAGGTGGGCTGTAATGCCGTCCGCCCCGGCTAGGAGCGCGATCTGGGCCGCGCGCACCGGGTCCGGCAGGTCGCCGCCGCGCGCATTCCGCACCGTCGCGACATGGTCGATATTGACCCCGAGACGCAGCGGCGCAGCCATCACGCCTTCAGCCTGCGGCTACCCGGATCCTCGATCGGGATCGCCGCCAGTTCGGGCGGCAGTTGATCGGCCGGATAGGCCGGCACCTTCAACCGGGCCAGGGCGACGAGCGGCACGCCGATGTCGACCTCGCCGCCCGACCGGTCCACGACGCAGGCCGCAGCCACCACTTCGCCGCCAGCTGCCCGGATGGCCTCGATACACTCACGCGAGGACAGGCCGGTGGTGACGATATCCTCGACCATCAGCACACGCTGGCCCGGCTCGAGGCTGAAGCCTCGGCGCAGGGCAAACGCGCCGTCGACGCGCTCGACATAGAGGGCCGGCACACCCAGCTGGCGGGCCGTCTCATAGCCGGGAATAACCCCGCCCATGGCCGGCGAGACGACGATGTCGACCGGCCCGATTTCGGCGGTCACCTTGTCGGCCAGCGCCTTGCACAGGCGCGCGCACCGTTCCGGGTGGGCGAAGACCAGGTTCTTCTGAAGGAAGACGGGGCTGTGCAGGCCCGACGACAGGATGAAGTGCCCCTCGCGCAAGGCTCCGACCGCACGAAACTCGTCCATCACCTCATCCAGGTGCATCTAGCTCTCCGGGCAGCGCGCGTTCAGCTCCGCCGGCTGATAGACCCATTCCATCGCCTGCGGCTGGCCGTCGATGGTCCCTTCGATGCGCCCGGTCAAGACGTCGCCGTCCCGGGAGTAGATCACGCGCTGGGGAAAGTCGTTTTCCGCGTTCTCGAAGACGGCGCGTCGGCCCTCAAGGCCGGTCATCGGAAAGACGACGTTGGGGCCGGTGGGTTCATAGACGAAGGACAGCCGCCCCTCGACCATCGCCATCATCGTGCGTTCGGAGGCGACGCGATCCCCCCGCAGATTGACCGTGGTATTGAACAGGACGCCGCCGCGCGCATCCGACCAGTATTCGGCCACCTCGCGCCCATTGTCACAGGACAGCCAATAGCCGGCCAGCCAGTCGAGGTCGCTCGGAACCGGGGACGTCGCCACCTGGGCTACGGCGAGAAATGAGATCAGCATGGGTATCTCCGTTGCAATGGCCCAACCCTAGGCAAGCCCCGTTGTTCCAGGCTTGTAGGATTGCGACACAATGGCCCGCGCCAGCCCGGCCTTCTGGCACGCCCATTCGGTCGCGGTGCATCCCAGAAACCGCCGAAAATCGCGGGCCATCTGGGGCTGATCAAAATAGCCGGCCGACAGCGCCGCCGAGACCCAGCCGCCACCCTCGTCCGCCTCGATCGCGTCAAAGACTTTGCGGAACCGCAGAATGGCCTTCAGGTCGCGTGCCGAGACACCGACCCGCTTCAGGAACTGGCGCTGGCCGGAGCGGTCAAGGCTGACGGCCCGATCGGCATGGAGGGCTTCGACAGCCGAACGCACGCGCGCGTCGGGCTCTGGGGCTGCGGCAAGGTCTGATGTGATTGCGGCTTCGAGATCGGACAGAGGATCGGGAGCCTCGGTCAGAGCATTGAGCAGCGCCTCGGTCCATTGCGGCCGCAACGCCATCAGGTCCAGATGCGTGTCCGTCACCGTCTGGATCGGACGCCCCAGCCATTCGAAAGCTCCGTCCGGCTCAAATCGGACGGCGAAAACGCGGGTCGGCCCCGGAGCCTGAATCCACAAGGGCTGGGTCAGTTGACCGACGAACATCGCCTCGGGCTGGAGCGCAACCGCCCCGCCGCCTCGCCGCTCCTCGTGGGGCGGACCCAGATCAAGAATCAGTTCAGGACAGCCATCGGCGCAGATCGGCTGCGGCTGCGAATCCGCTTCGGTCCGGGTGTAGGTCCAGAGACACCGGACCCAGGGCCGGATCGCCGCCGAAGGCTTGCGCTCCTCATAGGTGAAGCCGTCGCTCACCGAGCGGCAAACCCGGCCAGCACCTCACAGAACCAGCGCCCGGCCGTCAGCGACGACACATCGCCGGGATCGAGCGACGGGTCGAACTCCGTCAGATCGACCGCCTTGACCTTGGGATGGGCGGCGATGGCGCGCGTGGCGTCAAAGAAGGCCTGGGCCGTCACCCCGCCGGGTCTGGCACCGGGGGCGGCCTGAAATTGGCTTCGGTCGATGACGTCAATGTCGAAGTCGACATAGATGACCTCGCACAGGGCCGAGAGCCGCTCCAGTTCCTGAACCGCCACAATATCCAGCCCCCGGTCGCGGCATTCACGCGCGGTCCGTACCGAAATGCCGGCTGAGCGGGCCTTCTCGTGGGCCTTGCGGGTGTTGGCGAAGGGGGCCAGGCCGATCTGGCTGATGCGGCTGCCGTCCAGTCCATCGTCCAGCAGGGCCTGGATCGGATTGCCGTTGGTCAGGCCGCAGTCGGTGTCTCGCAGGTCGAAATGAGCGTCCAGCGTCAGCACGCCGACCCGGCCCAGCGACGAGTCGATGCCGTGAACCCCGGGCCGGGTGATGGCATTATTGCCGCCGGCCAGCACGACCAGCCCCCGGTGTGCCTGGGCCTGAACCGCCGCCTTGATCGGCTCGAAGCTGTCGGCAGGAGACACCGCCTTGAGGAAGACATCGCCGGCGTCATGGACCCGAAGCCCGGACAGGTCGGTTCGCGTTTCCAGATCATAGGTCGAGAACCGCGTGAAGGTCTGACGCAGCACCTTCGGCCCCAGGTCGCACCGGCCCGGCGTCAACGACCGCTCGTTCAACGGCGCGCCGATCAGGGCGATCTGGGCCTCGGGGTGATCCCCGACCAGATCGGCGATGGAGGTCCAGCCCAGGCATTCTGATGTGCTCATGGCCAAGGCCTAACCTAGCTTCGCGGGGCCTGTCCATGTAGAGCAGCGCCTCATGTGGGACACCCTCCTGATCGACGGCCATGCAGCGACCATGGTGGCGAGCGAACGGCCCTATGGGGCGATCCTCAATGCCGCCCTGGCGATGGAGGCCGGACGCATCGTCTGGATCGGGGCCCAGGCTGACCTGCCCGGTGCGCCAGGCGACCTGGCGCAGACGGTTGAGTCGCTGGACGGGCGCTGGATCACGCCGGGTCTGATCGACTGTCACACGCACCTGGTTTTCGGCTCGAACCGCGCCGTCGAATGGGAGATGCGGCTGAACGGGGCCACCTACGAGGAGATCGCCCGCGCCGGCGGCGGCATCCTGTCCAGCGTCAAGGCGACCCGGGGCGCGACCCAGGCCGAGCTGGTCGCCTCGGCCCAGCACCGGCTGAACGCCCTGGCGGCTGCGGGGGCCACCACCGTCGAAATCAAGTCCGGCTATGGTCTGGATCTGGACAGCGAGCTGAAGATGCTGCGCGCCGCCGGGGATCTGACGGGTGCGCGGATCGTGCGAACCCTGCTGGCCGCCCATGCCCTGCCGCCCGAGTTCAAAGACAATCGTGCCGGTTATATCGATCTGATCTGCGAGCAGATCATCCCGGCAGCGGCCAGGGCCGGCCTCGCCGACGCCGTAGATGCCTTTTGCGAATCGATTGGCTTCAGCCCGGATGAGGTCACCCGCGTTTTTCAGGCCGCCCGCGCCCATGGCCTGCCGGTCAAGCTTCATGCCGAACAACTGACCAACCAGCACGGCGCGGCCCTGACGGCACGCTACCACGGCCTGTCGGCGGACCATCTGGAGCATCTCGACGACGAAGGCATCGCCGCCATGGCGGAGGCGGGAACCGTCGCGGTCCTGCTGCCGGGGGCCTTCTATTTCCTGAAGGATACCAAGTTGCCACCGATCCAGGCCCTGCGCGATGCCGGCGTGCCGGTGGCGGTGGCCACAGACTGTAATCCCGGCACCAGCCCCCTCACCTCCTTGCCGCTCGCGATGAACATGGCCTGCACCCTGTTCGGCCTTACGCCGGAAGAGGCGCTGGCCGGCTGCACCCGGCACGGGGCGGCGGCGCTGGGGCTGGCGGACCAGATCGGAACGCTTGAGGTCGGCAAGGCCGCAGACCTGGCGGTCTGGAACATCGACGAACCGGCCGAGCTGGCCTATTGGCTCGGCGCCGCGCCGCTGTCGCAGCGGTGGCTGTCAGGCCGCAACCTCACCTGATTTCTTTGCAAACGCACGAAAGTCCGATGGAAACGCTCAAGAATACGCGAGTCATCCGCAGCCCGCACGGATCCGAAAAGACCGCCAAGACCTGGGCCGCCGAGGCCGCCATGCGGATGCTGATGAACAACCTCGATCCCGACGTCGCCGAGCGCCCGGAGGACCTGGTCGTCTATGGCGGCATCGGCAAGGCCGCCCGCGACTGGCAGAGCTTTGACCGCATCGTCACCGAACTGAAGGCGCTGGAACCCGACCAGACGCTGCTGGTGCAGTCCGGCAAGCCAGTCGGTGTGTTTCGCACCCATGAGGACGCCCCGCGCGTCCTGATCGCCAACTCCAACCTGGTGCCCAAATGGGCCACCTGGGACCACTTCAACGAACTCGATCGCAAGGGTCTGATGATGTACGGCCAGATGACGGCCGGGTCCTGGATCTACATCGGCACCCAGGGCATCGTTCAGGGCACCTATGAGACCTTCGCCGAGGCGGGTCGTCAGCACTATGACGGCGACTGGTCGGGCAGGTGGATCCTGACGGCGGGTCTGGGCGGCATGGGCGGGGCGCAACCGCTGGCCGCCGCCATGGCCGGGGCCTCCAGCATCAATATCGAATGCCAGCGCAGCCGGATCGAATTCCGCATTCGTACCCGCTACCTCGACGTCATGGCAGAGACTCTGGATGAGGCCATGGCCCTCCTCCAGACATCCTTCGACGAGGGCAAGCCGACCTCCATCGGCCTGTTGGGCAATGCCGCCGAGATCCTGCCTGAGATGGTCCGGCGCGGCATCCGGCCGGATCTGGTCACCGACCAGACCTCGGCCCACGACCCGGTCAACGGCTACCTCCCCATCGGCTGGACGGTCGCCCAGTGGGAAGACATGCGGGTGTCGGATCCGGCGGCGGTCGAGGATGCCGCCCGGGCCTCCATGGCCGTCCACGTCCGGGCCATGCTCGACTTCCAGAAG
The DNA here is from genome assembly GCA_963205025.1 of Pseudomonadota bacterium. Lineage (GTDB taxonomy): Bacteria > Pseudomonadota > Alphaproteobacteria > Caulobacterales > Caulobacteraceae > Brevundimonas. The sequence continues at coordinate 22,555 of CAUJHO010000010.1, forward strand.
ATGGGCATCCCCGTCACCGACTATGGCAACAACATCCGCCAGGTCGCCTTCGACGAGGGTGTGACCAATGCCTTCGATTTTCCCGGCTTCGTGCCGGCCTATATCCGCCCGCTGTTCTGTCGCGGCATCGGCCCGTTCCGCTGGGCGGCGTTGTCGGGTGATCCCGAAGACATCAGGAAGACCGACGCGGCCATGAAGCGGCTGTTCCCTGACAATGCCGGGCTGCACCGCTGGCTCGACATGGCCCAGGAGCGGATCGCCGTCCAGGGCCTGCCGGCGCGCATCTGCTGGATCGGCCTGGGCGACCGTCACCGCGCCGGTCTGATGTTCAATGAGATGGTGGCATCCGGCGAGTTGAAGGCCCCGATCGTCATCGGCCGCGACCATCTGGATTCCGGCTCGGTCGCCAGCCCCAACCGCGAGACTGAGGCCATGATGGATGGCTCGGACGCCGTGTCGGACTGGCCGCTGCTGAATGCGCTGTTGAACACCGCAGGCGGTGCCAGCTGGGTGTCGCTGCACCACGGCGGCGGGGTCGGCATGGGCTATTCCCAGCACTCCGGCGTCGTCATCGTCGCGGACGGCACGCCCGAGGCCGCCAGACGGCTCGAGCGCGTGCTCTGGAACGATCCGGCCACCGGCGTCATGCGTCACGCTGACGCCGGCTATGAGATCGCCCGCGCCTGCGCCCGTCAATATGGCCTGAACCTGCCGTCGATGGAGGGCTGAGCATGACCCAGATTATCATCGGCTCCTCGCCGCTTACCCTGTCGGACCTGCGCGCGGCGCTGGACGGACCGGTCTCCATCTCCTTGTCGGATCGGGCCTGGGCCGCCGTCGATGCCGGAGCGGCCACGGTCGCGGCCATCATCGAAACGGGCCAGACCGTCTATGGCGTCAACACCGGCTTTGGTCTGCTGGCCAATACACGCATCGACCGGGCCGATCTGGAGACGCTCCAGACCAATCTGGTGCTCAGCCATGCCTGCGGCGTCGGCGCGCCTCTGCCCGACGAGATTGTCCGGCTTATGCTGGTACTCAAGATCGCCAGCCTGTCGAAAGGTGCCTCGGCCATCCGGGGCGAAACGCTGCAGGCCCTGATTTCGCTGGTCGAGCGCGATGTGCTGCCCGTCATTCCGGCCAAGGGGTCGGTCGGGGCCTCGGGCGACCTGGCCCCGCTGGCCCATATGAGCGCCGTCCTGCTCGGCGTCGGAGAGGCCCGCCACAATGGTGAGATCCTGCCGGCCGTTGACGCCCTGGCCCGCGCTGGCCTGACTCCAATTGCACTTGGCCCCAAGGAAGGCCTGGCGTTGCTGAACGGCACTCAGTTCTCGACCGCCACGGCCCTGGCCGGCCTTTTCCGGACGGAAGCCGTGTTCGCCGCCGCCCTGGCCGCCGGTGGCCTGTCGGTGGATGCCCTTCGCGGGTCCGATGCGCCGTTCGACCCGCGCATCCACGCCCTGCGTGGCCACAAGGGTCAGATCGAGGTCGCTCAGGTCCTGCGCGCCCTGCTTGACGGCTCCGACATTCGCGAAAGCCACCGCACCGATTGCAGGAAGGTTCAGGATCCCTATTCGCTGCGCTGCCAACCTCAGGTCATGGGCGCGATCCTCGATCAGCTGCGGATGGCCGCCACCACCCTGCTGATCGAGGCGAATGCCGTCACCGACAATCCTCTGGTGTTCGCCGAACAGGGCGACGTCATCTCCGGCGGCAACTTCCATGCCGAGCCGGTGGCCTTCGCCGCCGACCAGATCGCCATGACCCTGTGCGAAATCGGCAATCTGTCCGAGCGGCGCACCTCCATCCTGGTCGACCCCAAGATGAGCGACCTGCCCGCCTTTCTGGTGCGCGAGTCCGGCCTGAATTCAGGTTTCATGATCGCCCAGGTGACGGCGGCCGCCCTGGTGGCGGAAAACCGCATCCTCGTCCATCCGGCCAGCGTCGACACGGTTCCGACCTCAGCCAATCAGGAAGACCATGTCTCCATGGCCGCCCATGGGGCCCGCCGGCTGCTGGACATGGCGTCCAACACCGCCGTCGTCGTCGGTATCGAGCTGCTGGCGGCGGCCCAAGGGGTCGAGTTCCACCGCCCGATGCGAAGCTCGCGCGCCCTCGAAGGCGTGGTCGGGGCTGTGCGCGAGGTCGCTGCCGCCTACGAAGCCGACCGCTATTTCGCGCCGGACCTGACGGCCGCCGCTGAACTGATCCAGAGCGGCCGCTTCCTCAACTTCTCGCCCGGCCTGGGCGAACCGGCCTGAGCTATTCGGTCGGGCCGTCCTCCACGGTCAGGACGTAGTCTCCCGCTTCGCCGGCACCAAAACTGCGGACCCGCACGACATAGGTGTCCTCGGTTTCCGGCGTAAAGGTGATCAGCGAATTCAGGTCAGACAGGCTGTCGTCATCCTCGACCTCGACGGTGAAGCTGCGTCCATCCATGCGACCGAGCTCGAGGTAGGAGTCGATGTCGTTGGATGTGGCGGTGATGCGAACGGACTGGCCCGCCGCCACCGTGAACCGATAGGCATCATAGAAGGCCCCGTCAGGCCCGACGGGATCCGTATCGCTGAGGCTTCCGCGGATCGTCGAGCCGACCAGCAGGCTGCCAGGCTCCGGCTCCGGACCCAGGTCCGCCAGCGTCAGGGTGTAGGCTCCGGTTTCACCGATGGCGTAGCTGGAGGCCCAGACCTCATATCGACCGTCGCTCGGCAGTGTCAGGGTGATGGCCGAGTTAGTGTCACCGCCGGCATCATCGTTCTCGGCGATGGCCGCCAGGCCGTCTGGGCCATGGGCGCCAGCCAGCAGGAACGTATCGAACTCCGTTGAGGAAAGGGTGACCAGCAGGCGCTGGCCAGCGCTGCCGTCAAAGGCGTAGCCGTCATAGGTCATGCCTTCGGCCGCGACGCCGTCGCCGTCCTGCAGGGTCCCGGTCAGAGTGGCCCCGATCGTCGTCTCGGCCGAAGTCGGGCTCGGTCCGAGATCGGCGCTTTCGAGTGCATAGGTACCGAAGCTCTCCGGGTCGTAGGACATGACCCAGAGCTCGTAGTCGCCCGGCTGATCACCGACGACGACCAGGCGGGAGTTTGTCGTTCCGTCACCCTGCCCGTCATCATCGTAGGTGACGACCTCGAACTCATCGCCCACGCGCCGCACGACGAACAGCACCGTATCGAAGGCATCGGAGGTGGCGATGAATCTGGCGCGCTGATCCTGATCCAGGTGGAAGCCGTAGCTATCGTAGGGCCCGCCGGCATCCGAGATACCGTCACGTTCGTCGAGCTCGCCCTCAACGGAACGACCGAGACGCAGGCGCGCCGGTGTCACCGGCTCGCTCAGTTCACTCACCGCCAGGGCATAGCTTCCGATCTCGCCGAGGCCGAAGGACGTCACCCGCACGCGATAGTCGGTCGTATCCGGCCGAAAATTGATCCGGGAATCCAGATCGCCCCCGCTGTCGTCGTCGGACTGCACCTGGCTATAGGTGCCGTCGTCCTGGCGACGGTAGATCTCGAGGTAGGTGTCGTAGTCCTCCGACCCGAGGGTCGCGGACACGCGCTCACCCGGGACCAGCCGGATGTCATACTCATCGAAGTACCGCTCGTCGGGGCTGATGCCGTCGCCGTCCGCGAGCGTTCCGTTGACGACGTCACCCAGGCGCATCGAGCCGGGGGGCGGGGCCGGCGGCAGCGGCCCCCGGTCGGTCAGCGTCAGGCTGTAGTCGCCGCGCATGGAGGACTCGGTGCCGCCGACCCGAATGGTGTACTCCCCCGCCTCGGTCGGCGAGAACAGCAGTCTAGAGCTGGTCTCTTCACCGGTGTGGTTTTCGCCATAGGCCATGCCCTCCCAGCCCACGAGCCCTTCCTGCTGCCCGAGTTCGATCGACATGGCGAAGGACGTTGAACTGGCGCTCAACTCGAACCGTTGGCCAGCCTCGGCCTGGAAGACATAGGCGTCGTAGAGGCGTCCATCGTTCGCGTCGGCATCGTCGTTAGTGATGGCACCGGCCAGGGTCTCGCCGACCGTGATCGGCGTGGCCGGCGGCAGCGGCGGAAGGGACGCCAGCGATAGCGAATAGGCCCCGCTTTCCGCCGGGCCGTAGCTGGAGGCCCGCAGGACGTACTCGCCGTCCACAGGGGCCACAAACCGCAGGCGGGAATCCGTGCCCTCGCCCAGGCCATCGTCGTCAAAGCCGAGCTGTTCGACCACGCCCCAGCGAGACTCCGTAACGACCATCAAGGTGGTGTCGAACTCGGCTGAGCGCATCTGCGCCTCGAAACGCTCTCCCGCCCGGGCCTGCAGGCGATAGCCGTCGTATCGATAGTCTTCGGCCCAGTCGAAGGGCGTATCATCGGTCGTCAGCATCCCCTCGACCGTGCCCCCGATTCCAATACTGCCGGGCGTCGGCCCGGGGTCGCCGGGTGCGCGTTCGGCAAATGCGATCTGATAATCGCCCTCCCCCATCCCGCCGAAACCTCGCGCCCGGATTTCGTAGCGACCCGTCTCGGCTGCGGTGAAGCGCAGTCTGGAACTCAGGCCTTCGCCCAGGCCATCGTCATCCCGGCCGATCTGTTCGAAACCGTCGGCCCCAAGGAAGCCGCCGATCAGATAGGCGTCGAACGTATCGGACCGAAGCGTGATCTCGACCCGCGTCCCCGCCTGAAGGTCGATGATGTAGCGATCAACCAGCCCGTCCTCGGCCGTGCGCGAATCGCCCTCGGCCAGGGTGCCCGACACAGACCCGCCAAGTTCGACATAGGCGGGATCGACCCAGGTCTCGGGTGCCGATGTCGCATCAGGTTGAACATCGGCCCACGCGGACGAAGCGCTCATCACGACGGCGAGACCGGTGCTGACGAACAGGCTGGATTTTATCATGTCGGCCTCCCTGACCACGGCCATGATAGACGCGCGCCGGTGGTGAATGTAAATCGACGCCGCAGCCACGATTCCTGATTTTCGCGAGAGGTAGCGCTCATGGGTTCCGCACGCCTGATCGACGGCAAGGCCTTCGCCGCCGGCGTCGTCGAGCGCGTCAGGGACGCGGCCGACCGGCTCCGCGAAGCCTGTGGACTGACGCCGGGCCTGGCCGTCGTCATCGTCGGCGATGACCCCGCCAGCCGCCTCTACGTCCGCAACAAGGGTCTGCGCGCCCAGGAGGCCGGATTTGCCTCCTTCACCCATGTTCTCCCCGCCGACACCGACCAGGCGACCCTCGACAACCTGATCGCCGAGTTGAACATCGACCCCGCCGTTCACGGCATTCTCGTCCAGTTGCCGCTGCCGGCTCATCTGGACACGACGGCGGTGCTGTCGGCCATCGACCCGGACAAGGACGTCGACGGCTTTCATGTGGTCAACGCCGGCCGCCTCGCCGTAGGGCTTCCGGGCCTGGTGCCCTGCACGCCGCTGGGCTGTCTGATGCTGCTCCAGGCAGAACTGGGATCTCTCAGCGGGGCC
>CAUJHO010000011.1 GCA_963205025.1 Pseudomonadota bacterium
TGGTACGTCCAGACCTTCGTGCGCACAGCCTCCTATGGCCCGCTGGCGGCGATGATGGGGTTTCTGTTGTGGACCTGGCTGACGGTTCAGATCGTCATCCTGGGGGCCGAGCTGAACGCCGAGATGGAGCATCAGACCGCCGTGGATACGACCACCGGTGAGCCCAAGCCCATCGGCGCGCGCGGTGCGCGCGTCGCGGATTCGGTCGGACCCAGGCGCGGCAATCCTGCCGCCCTGACCTTCACCCTGCGCCACGCCGAGGCGCTGTCGGATCGGCTGTTGCGGCGGCGGGCCCGTCGTCAGGCCGGGCGGGACTAGTTGAATTCGGCTTCCAGGCTGGCCAGGCGTTCGGCTTGATCCTCGGCGATCAGGGCGTTCAGTACCGGGTCCAGATCGCCCTCGAGAATTTGGGGCAGGGAATGCAGGGTCAGGCCGATGCGGTGATCGGTCACGCGGCCTTGCGGGAAGTTGTAGGTGCGGATGCGCTCAGAGCGGTCGCCGGAGCCGACCTGGCTCTTGCGGGCATCGGCGCGGGCCTTGTCCTTTTCCTGGCGCTGCAGGTCATAGAGGCGGGCCTTCAGGTTCTTCATGGCCTTGTCGCGGTTGACGTGCTGGGACTTCTCCGAGCTAGTCGCGACGATGCCGGTCGGCAGGTGGGTGATCCGCACCGCCGAATCGGTCTTGTTGACGTGCTGACCGCCGGCCCCGGACGAGCGATAGGTGTCGATGCGGATGTCCTTTTCCTGGATGTCGATCTCGACGTCCTCGACCTCGGGCAGGACCGCGACGGTCGCCGCCGAGGTGTGGATGCGCCCGCCGGCCTCGGTCTCGGGCACGCGCTGGACGCGGTGGACGCCCGATTCGAACTTCAGGCGTCCGAACACACCGTCGCCGGTGATGGTGGCTACGATCTCCTTGTAGCCGCCGACCTCGCCTTCGGAGACGCTGTCGATCTCGACGCGCCAGCCGCGGCCTTGGGCATAGCGCTGGTACATGCGGAACAGGTCGCCGGCGAACAGGGCCGCCTCGTCGCCGCCGGTGCCGGCGCGCACCTCCAGAATGGCCGAGGCGTTCTCGTCGGCGTCGCGCGGAGCCAGGAGCAGGGCGACCTCGCGCTCGAGCTCGGGCAGGCGGTCGTTGAGCATGTCGAGTTCGTCGACAGCCATGGCGGCCATCTCGGGATCGGTGGCCAGCGCCTCCAGATCCGCAACCTCGGCGCGGGCCTTCTGCAGGGCCAGGACCGCATCGGCCACCGGCTTGATCTCGGCGTGCTCCTTGGACAGGCGCACGATCTCCTGACCGTCGGAGGCGGCCCCCATGCGGGCTTCCACCTCCTGAAAGCGGTCGAGAACCTGATCGAGACGGGCCTGGGGCAGTTGCAAGGAGATGGGCCTTTCGTGCGAAGGCCCGGTTCCTACTCGAAGCCACCCCGGCCTGTCGATTCGGCAGGATCGGCGGCCTGCCGAGGGTAACATTCCCGTCAGCCGCTATCCGCACGCCCTACCGGGCCCTATCCGTATCGTACGGCGCGCAGGCGCGCGTGCAGTCGGAGCGAGGTTGCGTGGACGATTTCCTCTTGTTTGTAGCGGTCGGCTTCCTGGCCCAGATCGTCGATGGCTCGCTAGGCATGGCTTACGGCGTCATCTCATCGACGGTGTTGCTGGCAGTCGGCGTGCCGCCGGCAACGGCCTCGGCCAGTGTCCATGCCGCCGAGGTCTTCACCACCGCCGCTTCGGCGGGGTCGCACGCCGTGAACAAGAATGTGAACTGGCGGCTGTTTGCGCCTTTGGCCCTGGGCGGCGTCGTCGGCGGCGTCGCCGGTGCCTTTGTGCTGACCTCGATCGACGGGGCGGTGATCAAGCCCTGGATCACGGCCTATCTCGGGATCATGGGGCTGGTGATCCTGTGGCGAGCCTGGCGCGGGGTGAAGGCCCGCGCCTTTCCGGTGAAGCTGTCGCCCCCCCTGGGTTTGATCGGCGGCTTCTTTGATGCGATCGGCGGCGGTGGCTGGGGGCCGACGGTGACGAGCACCCTGGTCGGCGCGGGTGACGAGCCCCGCCGGTCGATCGGCACGGCCAATGCGGCCGAGTTCTTCGTCACCTCGGCGATCTCGGCGACGTTTCTGGCGGCGCTCCTGACCGGCCACTGGGGGACGGCCGAGGGGCTGTCCAGCCATGCCGCAGCGGTGGCCGGCCTGATCCTGGGTGGCCTGGTCGCGGCCCCGTTCGCGGGGTTTGTGGTGCGGATTGCGCCGGTTCGCGTCCTGACCTTCGCGGTCGGGTTCCTGGTCGTGGCCGTGGCCGCCTATCAGACCGCTCGTCTGTTGGGTTGGCTTTGATCTACCGGGGTCCGGTCTCGGCAAAGCTGGATCTGACTTCCAGGTCCGACTGGAGGATTTCCAGGCCGGGTCGCCCGTTCTTCCAGTCGTACTCCGGGTGACGGAAATCCAGCCAGGTCAGGAGCACGCCGGTGGTGACGACGCCGAGATCGAGCGGCTCGGCCTTCAGGTGCTGCGCCTCCAGCTGATCGAGCACGCGGCCCAGGCCCGTCTGCCAGCGCGCGATCCAGGTCGGTGAGCGCTCGGCCTCGGGGCGTCGCTTCTCCAGCACCCATTTGACGCCCATTTCCAGGCCCGCATCGGCCAGGGCCTCCAGGCTGCGGACCGGCCATTGGGCCTCTCCCGCCGGGATCAAGGGCGCGCCGCTGACGCCCCGCGCATCCAGCCAGGCGCAGATCAGCGGGCTGTCGTTGATGACGGTGCCGTCATCGGTGACCAGCGCCGGTACCTGGGCCACAGGATTGGCGGCGACCAGGGCGGGGTCGGAGGCATAGGGATCGACGCGGACCTCCTCACAGCCGTCGATCAGGCCGCGTTCGCGCAGCACGATGCGGCACTTGCGGGCATAGGGGGAGGGGTCGGTGATGTAGAGTTTCATCATGGAGCCACACAGCGATTGTCACGGAACAGCGCCCACTCCTCGCACTGACGGCCGTCTGCAAAGACGCAAACGCCAAACTCGCCGGGGTTGGGACCGCTCTCGCGGCGAATCTCAAGGTGCCCCCCGACCTGTTGGCAGTGAACGGATGCGGGATTGGCCAGGCCGACGACTGGCGGGGCGTCAGGGGGTGCCGGCGCAGCACAGGCCGCCAGAAGAAAGAGGCAGGTCAGCAGGGCGGCTCGCGTCATCGTCGTCTCTCCAGCCTATTCAGCAGCTACGGTCTCGGCCGCCTTCTGCGCCTCGCGTTCGGCGTCCAGCTCGGCGGCGCGTCTTTCGACCAGTTCGACAATGTGGTCGACCATGCCGATGTTGTCCTGCTTGTGGTCGATCTTGCCGGCCATATAGACCATGCCCGCGCCCTTGCCGCCGCCGGTGAAGCCGACGTCGGTGAACAGGGCTTCGCCTGGCCCGTTCACGACGCAGCCGATGATCGACAGGCTCATGGGCGTGGAAATGTGCGCCAGCCGCTGTTCCAGCTCGGCCACCGTTTCGATGACGTTGAAGCCCTGTCGGGCGCAGGATGGACAAGCGATAATGTTGACGCCCCGGTGGCGCAGGCCCAGTGACTTGAGAATATCGAAGCCGACATGGATCTCCTCGACCGGATCGGCGGCCAGCGATACCCGGATGGTGTCACCGATCCCGGCCCACAGTAGATTGCCCATGCCGATGGCGGACTTGATGGTGCCGGTCCGCAAAGGTCCAGCCTCGGTCACGCCCAGATGCAGCGGACAGTCGATGGCCTCGGCCAACTGCTGATAGGCCGCGACCGTCAGGAACGGATCGGACGCCTTCACCGAGATCTTGAATTCGTGGAAGTCGAGGTCCTGGAGAATGCGGGCGTGATCCAGCGCGCTCTCGACCATGGCCTCCGGGCAGGGCTCGCCGTACTTTTCCAGCAGGTGCTTTTCCAGCGACCCGGCATTGACGCCGATCCGCATCGAACAACCGTGGTCGCGCGCCGCCTGGACCACCTCCCTGACCCGGTCGATCGAGCCGATGTTGCCCGGGTTGATCCTGAGGCAGGCAGCGCCGGCCTCCGCCGCCTCGATGCCGCGCCGATAGTGGAAGTGGATGTCGGCCACCAGCGGCACCCGCACTTCGCGCGCGATGGTCTTGAAGGCCCGCGTCGAGTCTTCGTCGGGGCAGGAAACCCGCACGATATCGGCGCCGGCCTCTTCCAGCTGACGGATCTGATTGATCGTGGCCGCTGCGTCCGACGTCAGGGTGTTGGTCATCGACTGGACCGAGATCGGAGCCCCGCCGCCGACGAGGACGTCGCCAACGCGAATCTGGCGGCTCGGGCGGCGCTCTATGTGACGCCAGGGTCGGATGTGGCCGATGTCGGACGGGGAGGACATGCCCCTAGAATAGGCGCTTCGGCGGTCGGACGCTATCGGTTGGCGACGTCAACAGACGGGGGTGGTGCCGGCGCGACTTCGGCACTGGCCGCGGGCGTCTCGGGATCCTGGGCGGCGCGCGCGGCGGCGGCGGCTTCGGCTTCACGCAGGCGGGACTCGGCGGCGTGCTGGGCCTCACGATTGCGGGCCTCGGCCTCGGCCGCCGCCTGCCGCCCGAGGGTCTCGGCGCGGGCGTTCAGGTGCGACAGCGAGGTCTGGGGCTGTTCGAGCCGCCCGGCCCGCTCGCCGTTCAGGAACAGGTCAAAGGCGGTCGGGTCGGACACATCCACCACCAGGCCGCCGGTCAGGGGCGCGCGATAGGCTTCGCCGGCGGCGAGCTGGCGGGCGAAATGAACCACGCCGTCGGCGGCGCGAACGACGATGGTCGAGGCGCGGCGCGCCTGCAGAATGACGCCGGAGTTGCCGGTCGCGGCCCCATAGACGGCCCCCCGCGGGTTGAAGGCCGCGCCGACCGGGCCACCCATGTCAGGGGCCGCCGCCGCCGCCTGGGCCCCGGCCAGGGCCGGTGCGAGGACCTCTTCCAGGCCGGGTGTGACGTACAGGATCGGCGTGGTCTGGTCCGGCGGGGCCGGCCGCGGGGCCTCCAGCTCGATCTGGCCGAAGGTCGAGCCGACCCGCCAGCTTTCGGGGATGGCGGCCAGATCGGCCGACTGGGCGGCGTCGATCAGATTGACCCGCTGCAGGACGTTCCAGCCGACGACGGCCAGCACCAGCACGGCACCCGCGATGGCCCAGGTGGGCGACCGGCGCCGGTTGTCGTCGAAGGCCAGTCCGACCGGAGCCTCGAGCTTCTGGTTGGGCAGGTCGTATTCGCGGCGAAGCCGCTCGGCCACGGCGGTTTCGTCCAGGCCCAGGGCCTGGGCGTAGGAGCGCGCGTGCCCCAGGGCGAACGGCCGCGACGGCAGGTCGGCCCGACGACCATCTTCCAACGCTTCCAGATACCGTACCGGCACCTTGGTGGTGGAGGACAGTTCGGCCAGGGATCGACCGGAGGCCCGACGGGCGGCCTTGAAGGCCTCGCCCAGGGTTTCTGCTGTTTCGAGAGTCACAGACGGGTCTGCGCGTCGCACCCCGGCGACCGCGTAGGAGCCCTCTTCGGGTTCCTGCTCCGGTGCTTTGTAATCCTCACCCACGCGACTCTCACTCCGATCCAACGCGCCCGAGAGCGTCGAATCTTGCCCTTGCGACCAAGGGACCCCCATTGGCTGAAAAGAATAGGACATGCCGCCCGAAAAATCAAGGTTTCCTTAATCAATCCGGCGGGGTGCGATCACATGTTCCGCACCGGGACGCCTCACAGCGTCAGGTTCAATTTCCGGGCCAGGGCCTCGACCTCGCCGCGCACCGAACCGCGGGTCTGGGTCAGGAGGGGAGCGATCAGCTTTTCGGCGCGGGCCAGGTGCAGGGTCAGGATCATTCGCTTGACCCGACCGATGCCGGACGCCGGGGCCGAAAGCCGACGAAAACCCAGGGCGATCAAGGCGAAAGCCTCCAGCGGCCGGCCCGCCATCTCACCGCAGACGGAGACGGGTGTGTCCGACGCCGCACAGGCTGCGTGGATCTGGGCCAGGGCCCGGAGGAAGGGCGGCGACAGGGTATCGTAGCGATCCGCAACGCTCGGATTGGTCCGGTCGGCGGCAAACATGTACTGCATCAGGTCATTGGTGCCGACCGACACGAAGTCGGTCTGGGCCAGCAGCGCCTCGAGATGCCACAACAGGGCCGGGGCCTCGATCATGGCACCCACCCGCAGGATCGACGGCAGGGCCCAGCCGCGCCGGCGGGCCCAGTCGCATTCGGCATCGACCAGCCCCTTGGCGAGGGTGAATTCGTCGACGCTGGCGATGAGCGGGAACATCACCCGCAGCTCGCGCCCGCGGGCCGCGCGCAACAGGGCGCGTAGCTGCAGCCGGAGCAGCGGCGGGCGATCCAGGCCCAGCCGGATCGAGCGACGGCCCAGGGCCGGGTTTTCCTCGCGTCCTCCCTGGAGGAAGGTCACCACCTTGTCGCCGCCGATGTCCAGGGTCCGGAAGGTGACTGGCTGATCTCCGGCGGCATCCAGGATCTGTGTGTAGAGGGCGGTCTGCGCCTCCAGGCCCGGGAGCTTGTCCTGAACCATGAACTGAAACTCGGTGCGGAACAGGCCGATGCCGTCGGCGCCGGTGGCATCCAGGGCCGCGGCATCGGAAACCAGGCCGGCATTGGACAGCAGGGTGATGGGCTCGCCGTCCAGGGTGATGGCCGCCAGGTGACGCAGGCCCGCGATGTCGGCCCGGAGGGATTCGCGGATCAACAGCCGCGAGCGGGCCGCTTCGATGACGTCGGCGCGGGGGCGCAGGTGCGCCTCGGCCGTCTCGCCATCGACGATGACGATGTCGCCTTCCGACAGACGGTCCTGGACGCCGCTGAGCCGGCCAACGCAGGGGATCTCAAGCGCGCGGGCAACCAGGGCCGCATGGCTGGCGGCCGAGCCCTCTTCCAGCAACAGGCCCTTGAGCGCACCGGCCGGATATTCCAGCAGATCCGCCGGGCCGAGATTGCGCGCCACCAGAATGGCGTTGTCGGGCAGGGTCCGCCGGGTGGTTTCCTCTCCGGCCAGGATGCGAAGCAGCCGGTTGGCCAGGTCTTCGAGGTCGTGCAGGCGCTCTCGGATGTAGGGGTCCTTGGCCGCCGCAAAACGGGCCCGGTGCTGGGTGCGGGCGCGGTCGACCGCCGCCTCGGCCGACAGGCCGCCGCGGACCGCCTCTTCGAGCGAGCGCACCCAGCCGCGGTCGTCTGCGAACATCCGGTAGGTTTCCAGCACCTCGATCGAAGGGCCGGACAGGTGACTGACCGACAACAGCTTGTCGATCTGGAGGCGAAGCTGCGTCAGCCCCTCCTGAAGCCGGGCCTCCTCCGTCAGTGGATCATCGGCCACGATCCGGGCGGCGGCCACCGGTGGGTCGTGCAGCACCGCCTGGCCGATCGCCAGGCCGTCGGCGAAGCGCTGGCCCTTGAGTCGCTCGGGTCGATGCGGCGAGACTTCGACCTCGCCCAGGGCGTCGATGGCGTCTTCAACATCGGCGACGACCTCGGCCAGGACCATGGCGATGGTCTGGAGGTCCTCGATCTCGTCCTCGGCATAGACGCGAGAGGTGCGGTTCTGCACGACCAGCACACCTACTACCCGGCCGCCGCGCAGCAGCGGCACGCCCAGGAAGGCATTGAAGGGGTCTTCGCCGGTCTCGGGGCGATAGGAGAAGTTCGGATGCGTCGGTGCGTCCGACAGCGACAGGGGCGTAGCCGTCCTCACCACCTCGCCGACCAGGCCTTCGCCGGGACGCAGACGGGTTCGGTGTACCGCGTCGGGGTTCAGCCCCTGGGTCGCGAACAGCTCCATTTCGCCGCTGCTGCGTAGCAGATAGACCGAGCACACCTCGGTGACCATCAGACGCGCGATCGATTTGACGACCTGATCCAGGCGGGCCTGGGCCGGGGCGTCCGAGGCCATGACTTCGCGAATCTGCCGAAGCAGAACGCGCGGACCCGAACCGAGGGCGGGAGTCTGGGGTATGGCCACGCTTCCTTTTCTCCAGAGCGATGTCCCTGCCTAAGGGACCGAGCGTCTCAGGCCAATGGAGGCGTCGTGAAATTACGCGCGAGCGCGGCGTGTTTTGTCGGAATCGGTTCGAGCGCTGCGCCTCGTCCCAGGTGCCGTGCGTTTGATCCGATCACCGGTTCTCAACTGTCGGAACGCGCTCTATGGAACCGCATGCGCCACTGCAGTTTCTGAACATGACGGCTCACACCGACGGCTTCGGGCCGCTGAATTCGACCCTCCATGCCGAGGGTGTCTCGATGGCGGCCCTGGCCGACGCGGTCGGCACCCCGGCCTATGTCTATTCGGCCGGGACCCTGCGGGCGCGTTATCGGACCTATGAGGAGGCGTTTGCCGGGCTGGATTGCCTGATTGCCTATGCCGTCAAGGCCAATGCCGGACTGGCGATCCTGAAGATCCTGGCGGCTGAGGGGGCTGGGGCCGACACGGTGTCCGAAGGCGAGATCCGCCGGGCCCTGGCGGCCGGAATCGCACCGGACCGGATCATCTTTTCGGGCATGGGCAAGACGGATGCCGAATTGGCGTTCGCCCTGTCGTTCCCCGGCCTTCAGATCAATGTCGAGTCCCGACCGGAGTTCGAGCGGCTGAGTGCCCTGGCGGCGGCCCAGGGCGTGCGGCCCCTGGTCGTGTTCCGGGTCAATCCGGATGTAGCGGCCGGTGGCCACGACAAGATCTCCACTGGCAGGTCGGACAACAAGTTCGGCATCCCGGTCGATGAGGCGCTGGACCTCTATCGTCAGGCCCAGGCGGCCGGCCTCGTCCAGGCCGTGGGCCTGGGCTGTCACATCGGTAGCCAGATCCGGGAAACCACGCCCTTCCGCGCGGCCTGGGGGGCGCTGCGCGAAATGACGCTGAAGCTGCGAGCCGAGGGCCGAACGGTCGAGCGGATCGACCTGGGCGGCGGCCTGGGGGTCGACTATGGCGACGGTGACACCGGGGCCAGGCCCGCGGATCTGGCGGTCGTGGCGGCCGAGGTGTTCGGCGACCTGGGGGTCAAGCTGGCGGTCGAGCCGGGCCGTTCCATTGTGGCCGATGCCGGGGTGCTGTTGTCGCGGGTGATCCACATCAACCCCAGGCGCGCCGGCCCGACCTTCCTGGTGGTCGATGCGGGCATGAACGACCTGCTGCGGCCGACCCTCTATGAAGCCTGGCACGAGATCGAGCCGGTCGCGCCACGCGCGGGTAACCTGACCGCCTATGATGTCGTCGGCCCCGTCTGCGAGACCGGCGACACCTTTGCGCGCGGCCGGATCCTGACGCCGATGATCGCCGGCGACCTCGTCGCCTTCAGAGGGGCGGGGGCCTACGGTGCCTCGATGGCCAGCGAATATAACAGCCGCCTGCCGGCCCCCGAGGTGCTGGTCGACGGTAATCGCTGGGCGGTCGTGCGCCCACGCCCGAACTATGGTGCCGTCATGGCGCGCGAACAGGTGCCGGACTGGATCTAGGCCGGCTCTGCCAGACCATAGGCGGCGTGCAGGGCCCGCACCGCCAGTTCGGTATAGGCGGCGTCGATCAGGACGCTGATCTTGATCTCGGACGTCGAGATCGCCAGCAGCTTGATGCCCTTGTCGGCCAGGGCCCGGAACATGGTCTCGGCCACGCCCGCATGGCTTCGCATTCCGACCCCGACGACCGAGACCTTGGCGACGTCCTCATCGACTCGGCATTCCTCGAACTGGATTTCGGCGCGGATGGACTCCATCAGGTCGGCGGCGGCGCGGGCGTCACGCCGGCCCACAGTGAAGACCAGATTGGTCAGGTCGGCCCGGCGCGTCTCGGACTGGACGATCATGTCGACATTGATGTTGGCCTCGCCGAGCCGGGCAAAGACGGTCGCGGTTGCATCGGCGCGATCCGGCAGGCCCAGCAGAGTGATCCGGGCCTCATCCCGGCTCATGGCGACGCCCGAAACGATCCGCTTTTCCACGATCTCATCCTCTTCACAGATCACCGTGCCGCCGACGCCCAGGCCGGTGTCGGGATCGACAAAACTCGACAGCACCCGCACGGGCACCTTGTAGGCCATGGCCAGTTCGACCGACCGGGTCTGGAGCACCTTGGCCCCCAGCGAGGCCAGTTCGAGCATCTCTTCATAGGACACCCGGTCCAGTCGGCGGGCGCGGGATTCGATGCGCGGGTCGGTCGTATAGACGCCGTCCACATCGGTGTAGATGTCGCACGGGCAGCCCAGAGCCGCCGCCACGGCGACGGCAGAGGTGTCTGATCCGCCGCGACCCAGTGCCGTCACCCGGTCGCCTTCGGTCACGCCCTGGAAGCCGGGAATGACAGCCACGACGCCAGCGTCCATCGACCGGCCCAGCGCCTCGCCGTCGATGTCGGCAATACGGGCCTTGCCGTGGGCGTCGTCGCTGCGGATCGGAAGCTGCCAGCCGAGCCACGAGCGCGCATTGAGGCCCATGTTACGCAGGGTCAAAGCCATCAGGCCCGAGGTGATCTGTTCGCCGGTGGTGACGACGACGTCATATTCATCATCGCTGTCGGGCACGCCAGGAGCGGCCGGGCCGATCTGATCGGTCCAGGCGACCAGCTGATTGGTCTGGCCGGCCATGGCCGAGACGACCACGGCCACCTGGCGACCCGCGGCGACCTCGGCGGCGACGATGGCGGCCGATTTGCGGATGCGTTCGAGGTCGGCCATCGAGGTGCCACCGAACTTCATCACCAGTCGCGACATGAGCGCCTATCTCTTTGCCCGGGCAAACCGCTTGCCATGGGGCGATAGGGCGTCCATCACCGGGGCGCAATGGCTCTCGCGAATTCCAGTATTGATCCTGAAGACGTCGCGCGGTTTTCCGCCCTGGCGGATCGGTGGTGGGACGTGACGGGGCCGTTTGCGCCCCTGCACCGGTTCAATCCCGTGCGGCTGGGCTTCATTCGGGATCGGGCCGCAGCCCATTTCGGACGCGACATCCGAAGCTCGCGCCCGTTCGATGGCCTGAGACTACTCGATATCGGCTGCGGCGGCGGGCTGTTGTCCGAGCCGATGACGCGGCTGGGGTTCGAGGTTACGGGCGTCGATGCCTCGCAACAGAATATCCAGGCGGCCTCGGCCCATGCCGAGGCGCAAGGGCTCAGGATCGATTACCGCGCCTCCACCGCCGAGGCCCTGCTCGAACAGGCGCACCGGTTCGATGTGGTGCTGAACATGGAGGTGATCGAGCACGTTGCCGACCCGCGCGGCTTCCTGATCAATACGGCTCGTCTGATGAAGCCGGGCGGCATGATGATCGTGGCGACCCTGAACCGGACCCTCAAATCGCTGGCCCTGGCCAAGGTCGGGGCGGAATATGTGCTGCGCTGGGTGCCGGCGGGCACCCACGACTGGTCGAAATTCCTGACGCCGGACGAGATCCGCCAGTTCGTAGAGGGCGAGCCGCTCCACATCGAGGGGCCGTTCGGGGTCGAATATGAGCCGCTCAAGGGCGTCTGGCGCGAAGGCCGCGATGCC
The DNA here is from genome assembly GCA_963205025.1 of Pseudomonadota bacterium. Taxonomy (GTDB): domain Bacteria; phylum Pseudomonadota; class Alphaproteobacteria; order Caulobacterales; family Caulobacteraceae; genus Brevundimonas. Next base: position 11,491 of record CAUJHO010000011.1, read on the forward strand.
TCGGTCAACTATATGATGGTCGTGACTCCGGCCTGAGCGGAGCGGTTGCGGACGCCGGCCGATCCGCTAGTCTGCCGGCCCGGCAGGGAGGGACGCATGAGCATCCGACCGAACGGCTATCTCGCCCAGGTCCTTGGCAGCGATGAACAGGTTCTGCTGATCACCCGACCGCATTGGCTGGTGCTGCTCGCCAAGACCCTGCTGTGGATCGCGCTCGTCTGTATCGTCGTGATCGGCGCGATCTGGCTCAAGCTGGCCGGGTCGCCCTACTGGGCCTGGGTGATGCCCCTGGCCCTGGTGCCGCTGGGCTTCTGGTTCTGGGAGTATCAGGTCTGGTTCAACCAGATGAACGTCATCACCGATCATCGGGTCATCCAGATGGAGGGCGTTCTGAACAAGCGGGTGTCAGACTCGATCCTGGACAAGCTGAATGACGTCAAGACCGACCAGTCGCTGCTCGGTCGCTTCTTCGGCTACGGTGATATCGAGATCCTGACCGCGTCGGACGAGGGGACCAACGTGCTGCACATGATCCAGGATCCGCTCGGCTTCAAACGCGCCATGCTCAATGCCAAGGCCGCGATGGAAGACGCACGCCACAGCCCGGCAGACTAGCTTCCGGGGGGTGTCCCCAGCCGGCCGCGCAGGGCGCGGGTCGGGCGTTTGCGGCCCTCCGGCATGGCGGCCTGGAAGGTCTTGCGGAAGTCCTCGCGCTTCTGGTGGATCGAGGCCAGAACCAGTCCCATCGGGATGCCGAGATCGACCAGGGCGTTCTCGGCCAGCTGGAGGCTGGCCTCGGTCGTCTCCGGCACCGCATCGGTGACCCCCAGCTTGTACAGACGCGCCGCGTGCCGCTCATCACGGGCGCGGGCCACCAGAATGATGTCCGAGCGCAGCTGGCGGATCGTGCGGCAGACGTCATCGACCTTGGCGGGGGCATCCATCGTCACGATGGCCGCCTCGGCTCCGGCCAGACCCAGCTTGTGCAGCAGGTCGGGCCGGGCTGCGTCGCCATACCAGACGGGAACACCCGCCTTGCGGGCGCTGGACACCTGGGCGGCATCGGCATCGACGGCCAGTAATTCTTTGTTGTGGTCGGCCAGCAGGTCACCGACCAGTTGGCCGACCCGGCCATAGCCGACGATGATTACCTGCGGGGCGTCGTGGTCGCCGTCCTCCAGGTCGGTCGTCGGGGCGTCGGTCAATTCGACCTGGGGCAGGATTCGCTTGTCGATGCGCGGGGCCAGGGCCGCCAGCACCGGCACGGCGAACAGGCTGATCGTGGCCGACAGCAGCACGCCCTGCGCGAAATCGGCCCCGACCACGCCATGGCCGATGGCCTCGTTCAGGATGACGAAGGCGAACTCACCGGCCGGCCCCAGCACCAGCGCCGTTTCCAGCGCCGCGCCGCGCGGAATCTTGAAGGCCCGCGCCACCGCGAAGATCGCTCCGGCCTTGATCACGATCAGCAGGGCGGCGATCGACAGGATGGTCACCGGGGCGACGGCCACGGCATCCAGGTCCAGGCCGACGCCGACCGAGACGAAGAAAACGCCGAGCAGCAGGCCCTTGAACGGCTCGATGGTGACCTCGACCTCGCGCCGGAATTCAGTCTCGGCGATCAGCAGGCCGGCGACCAGGGCCCCGACCGCCGGCGACAGGCCGGTGACCTGGGCCAGGAAGACCGTCCCCAGCACGACGAACAGACAGGTCGCCAGGAACATCTCGGTGTTGCGGGTCCGGGCCACGGACCGGAACATCGGGCGCAGGCCGATCCGCCCGAGCAGGACCAGCAGCCCGACCCCGATCACCGAAGGCAGCAGGCTGGCGACGGCCTGGCCGATGGCGGCGGGACTGAGGCCATCGTCGCCGACGCCCGATCCCAGCACCGCCACCATGATCAGGATCGGGGCGACCGCCAGGTCCTGGGCCAAGAGGACCGAGAAGGTTGATCGCCCGGCCGTGCTCGACAGGCGGCCGCGCTCGGCCATCACCGGCATGACCACCGCAGTCGACGACAGCGCCAGGGCAAGGCCCAGCACCATCGAGCCGCCGACGCCGCGCCCCATCACATAGAACAGCCCTGCCAGCAGCACGGCGCAGACCAGGATCTGGGCCATGCCCATGCCGAAGACCAGCCGGCGCATGGACTTCAGGCGCTCCCAGCTGAGCTCCAGGCCGATGGTGAACATCAGAAAGACGACGCCCAGTTCGGCCAGGACCTCGATCTGGGTCCGGTCCGAGATCGTCAGGATGTCGATCCATTCAAAGGTCCCGGCCAGCCGGCCCAGACCATCGGGTCCCAACAGCACCCCGGCGGCCAGGAAGCCCAGCACCGGGCTGATCTTGAGGCGGCTGAACAGGGGCACCAACACGCCGGCCGCCGCCAGGAAGACGAAGATATCCTTGTATTCGGAAGGGCCCGGTCCGTGAGTCATGGCGGCAATCTAGGGGACGCGCGCCGCCGCATGAAATTTATTTAAGGGGTATTTGTGCCCGTAGGCCTCCAAAACCGATACTTCCGTCCGTGCCTGCGGGTCAGTCCGTGGCTCAATCGAGGATTCCCATGACCAAATCCCTGCTTCTGGCCGCCAGCGCCCTGACCCTGATCTCGGCTGGCCCGGCCTTCGCACAGCAGGACGAGCATCCCTGTCTGGATGAGCTCTGCTCGCTGGTTTCGGTGATCGGACGCGACGCCTCGGCGGTGCAGTCCACCGGCCTGATCCAGGGCACCGAAGCGCCGCGCTTCGGCACCTGGGGTTTCGATATGGCCGGGCGCGATACCTCCGTGGCTCCGGGCGATGACTTCAACCGCTTTGCCAACGGCCTGTTCCTGGACGCCCTGGAAATCCCGGCGGACCGCACCCGCTACGGAGCCTTCGACATGCTGGCCGAGCTGTCGGAAAACCGGTTGCGGGCGCTGGTTGAGGATCTGGCCCAGCGAACGGACCTCGACCCGACGACCGACGAGGGCAAGATCCAGGCGGCCTATGGATCCTTCATGGATGTGGAGCGGGTCGAACAACTGGACGCCCAGCCGATCCAGCCGCTTCTGGCCAGCGTTCGGACCGCGACCAATCATGCCGGGATGGCGGCCCTGATGGGCGGGTCGTTCCGGGGCTATGGCCGCTCGCTGTTCGGCAGCTTCGTCAATGACGATGCCCGCAACCCCGAGGTCTATGAGGCCTATCTCTCCCAGGGCGGCCTGGGGCTGCCGAACCGGGACTACTATCTGGAGGCGCGGTTCGCCGACAAGCTGGCGGCCTACCGTGCCTATGTCGAACAGATGCTGACGATGATCGGCTGGGACGATCCGGCGGCGTCCGCCGAGGCCGTCGTCGCCTTTGAGACGCGGTTGGCCCAGGCGCACTGGACCCCGACCGAAAGCCGCAACCGCGATCGCACCTACAATCCGATGAGCGTGGCCGAGCTGGAGGCTGCGGCCCCCGGCGTCGACTGGCGGGCCTTCCTCGGGGCGGCCGGCTTCGGCGACCACAACCGCTTCATCGTCGCCCAGAACACCGCCGTCGCGCCGATGGCCCAGGCGTTTGCAGAAGCGCCCATCGCAACGCTCCAGGCCTGGCAGGCCTTCGCCATCGCCGATCAGGCGGCGCCTCTGATGTCGCAGCGGTTTGTCGACGCCAACTACGCCTTCCGCCTGCGCGAGCTGGGCGGCCAGCCGGAACAGCGGACCCGAGAGCGTCGGGGCGTAGCCTATACCGAAGGCCTGATGGGGCAGCCGCTGGGCCGTCTCTATGTCGAGCGCTGGTTCCCGCCGCAGAGCCGCGCCGAGATGGAGGAACTGGTCGCCAATCTGCGGCGCGCCATGGCCGCCCGCATTCAGACCCTGGAATGGATGAGCCCCGAGACCCGCGCCGAGGCCCTGGCCAAGCTGGAGATGTTCAACGTCAAGATCGGCTATCCCGATCAGTGGCGCGACTATTCGGGCCTGGACATCCAGGCGGGTGATCTCGTCGGCAATCAGATGCGCTCGCGCGCCTTTGAGTGGAATTTCCGCCTGGGCCGCCTCGGCGGACCCGTCGACAATGACGAGTGGGGCATGACCCCCCAAACGGTGAACGCCTACTATTCGCCGACCAAGAACGAGATCGTCTTCCCGGCGGCCATTCTGCAGCCGCCCTTCTTCGATCCCGATGCCGATCCGGCGGTCAACTATGGTGGTATCGGCGGGGTCATCGGCCACGAGATCGGCCACGGCTTCGACGACCAGGGCCGCAAGTCCGACGGGACCGGGGCGCTGCGCGAATGGTGGACGCCCGAGGATGAAGCCCGCTTCGAGGCCCAGACGACACGGCTGGGAGCCCAGTATGACAGCTATGAAGCCCTGCCGGGGTTCCACGTTCAAGGTGGTCTGACCATGGGCGAGAACATCGGCGACCTGGCCGGTGTGACCCTGGCGCTGGAGGCCTATCACCTGTCGCTTGACGGCCAGCCGGCTCCGATCATCGACGGCACCACCGGCGACCAGCGGGTCTTCTACGGGTGGGCCCAGGTCTGGCGCACCGCCATGCGCGAGGCCCGGATGCAGCAGATGATCGCCACCGATCCGCACAGCCCCTCGCAGTTCCGCATCATCGGGCCGCTGCGCAATATCGACGCCTGGTATGAGGCCTTCGGCG
>CAUJHO010000012.1 GCA_963205025.1 Pseudomonadota bacterium
CCGCATGAAGCGCTGCGTGCTGCGCGGCGATGCCGCCGGGGCCCTGCGCTGGCACCGCGTACGCGATACGCTCTACGCCGAACAGGCCGACCTGTCGCTCTGGCTGACCCAGGAGGATGCCAGGCGTCGCCTGGCCCGGCGCATCGCCCCAGACGGTCTGGACGGTCGGGACGGTTCAGACGGTGTTTTCCCCGATGCGCCACCCGTCCAGACCGTCTGAAGCGTCTGAACCGTCTGAGGAAGCTGGCAACACCACCGCCCACAGGTCGCGTGCCGCGACCGGCCCCTCCACCGTTTCAGGCTCCGCGCTGCCCTTTGGGTCGCGGCCTCCCCTCCCAGCGTGCTGGAGAGGAAACGAACCTACCCCGCCGCCGTCTCGGTGGCCATCTGGCGCAGGGCCTGTTCGAACACCTCGGCGGGCTGGCCACCCGAGATCAGCCATTTGTTCTCCACCACGATCGCCGGCACCGAGGTGATCCCCCGCGACCGCCACAGCTCTTCTTCGGCCCGGACCTCCTGGGCAAAGCGGCCCTCGGCCAGCACGGCGCGGGCCTCATCGGCGTCCAGCCCGGCCTCGGCCGCCGCCGCGATCAGGGCTTCGGGGTCATTCAGGGGCCGGTTGTCGGTGAAGTGGGCCTTCAGCAGCGACCGTTTCATCGCCGCCTGCGCCTCCGCGCCCTGGGTGCCGGCCCAGTGGATCAGCCGGTGGGCGTCAAAGGTGTTCCAGATGCGGCTGGCCTCGCCCATGTTCATCTCGAACCCGACCAGGGCGGCGCGCTCGGTGATCATGGCCCGGTTCTGGGCCGACTGTTCCGGCGTCGATCCATATTTGCGACCGACGTGTTCGGTGATGGTCTCACCCTCGGGCGCCATCTGCGGGTTCAGCTCGAACGGGCGAAAGGCGATCTCGGCGGTGATCCCGTCGGCCTTCAGCCGTTCCAGCGCGGTGCTCAGTCCGCCCAGCCCGACCGCGCACCAGGGGCACACGACGTCCGAGACGAAATCGATCTTCAGGGGGCGGTTCAGGACAGGGGTCTGGGTCATGGTCGACATATGGGCGCTTGCTCGCCCCCTCGCCACGCCGGCTCGCCTCGGCTAGCGTGCGGCCCTGTTTCTGCGTCGATTGAAGAGGTCTCCATGTCCGGATTTCATCCCCGTCTGACCCGTCGCGGCGCTCTGTTCGCCGGGGCCGCCGCCGGCGGGCTGGGCTGGTCCGCTCACGCATCGGCCCAGGATCAGGACGCCGCCATCGCCGAGGCCGTCGACGCCCATGTCCGCCAGGTCATGACCGCCTGGCCGGACCAGCCGGCGGTCGGGGTCGCCGTCGTTCGGGGCGGCCGCACCGTCATGACGCGCGGCTATGGCGTCAAACGCCAGGGCTCCGACGAACCGGCCAGCGAGGTCACCCAGTTCGCCGTCGCCTCCAACACCAAGGCCATGACGGTGGCGCTGCTGGCCATGCTGGTCGACGAAGACCGGCTGGAGTGGGACGCGCCGGTGCGCACCTATCTGCCCGAGTTTCGCCTGTCGGACCCCTTCATCACCGAGCGGATCACCGTGCGCGATCTGGTCTCGCACCGGGCCGGCTTTGGCCTGGGGGCCGGGGATCTGTTGTTCTGGCCGAACTCCGACCGCACCCGCGCCGAGATCATGGCCGCCATCCCCCATGTGCCGATCGAGTATGGCTTCCGGGCCGGGTATCACTATTGCAATCTGATGTTCGTGGTCGCCGGCGAGGTGGTGGCGGCGCTGGACGGCAATCGCTTCGAGGATGTGCTCGAATACCGCCTGCTGGATCCGCTGCACATGTCGGCGACCGCCCCCATGACGTCGATGGCTAGCCCCGCCCATTCCGCCCTGCCGCACGGGCGGGTCGGGCCGCCGCTGCGCTATCAGGGCGACATGACCCTGTTGTCGGACACCATCCCCGGCATCTGGAACTGGGATTCCGCCGCCGCCGCCGGGGGTGTGGTCGCCACCCCCTTCGACTGGGCCCAGTGGATCCACGTTCAACTGGGCCAGGGTCGGGCGCTCGACGGCCGGCGGTTCTGGTCCGAGGAACAGGCGCGCGAGATGTGGCGGCCCAACATCATCTCCGGCTCCTCACCCGGCCCCACCGACCAGATGCCCAACCGCGCCATCACCGCCACCTATGCCATGGGTTGGGCGGTCCAGGACTATCGGGGGGAGCGCATCGTCAACCACGGCGGCGGCTCGCCGGGCGGCATCTCCTCGACCTTCCTGATTCCGGGGCGCAACGCCGGCTTCTGCGTCTTCACCAATGCCGAAGAGAGCTTCTGTCTGAGGGCGCTGCGCCAGGGTATCGCCGACATCCTGATGGACAAGGCCACCTTCGACTGGATCGCCAACGGCCAGAGGCTCCAGGCCGAGGGCACGGCCCGTTCTCTGGAGGCCGCCGCCGCCATCGACGCCGCCCAGGCGGCGGGCGCGGCGCCGTCATTGCCGCTGGAGGCCTACGCCGGGACATGGCGCGACCCCTGGTACGGCGACATCGAGATCACCGAACACCACGAGGGCCTGAACCTGGCCTTCAGCCGCTCGCCCGCCCTGAACGGCCCGCTGGAGCCCTATGCCGGCGAGACCTTCCGCACCCGTTTCTCTGACCGCCGCGAGGAGGACGCCTTCATCACCTTCGAGATCGAGAACGGCCGCCCCGTCCGCGCGACGATGCGCGGCGTCTCGCCCGACATCGACTTCAGCTACGACTATCAGGATCTCAGGCTGACCCGGGTCAGCTGATGGGTTCCGTCTCCCGCCGGGAGAAGGTGGCCCGAAGGGCCGGATGAGGGGTAAGCGGCTCTGGCAAGAGCCTTGTCGCAAAGCGCCATCCGGGCAGGTTGACCCCTCTCCCGCCGGGAGAGGGAGAGAGTTCCCCGGTCTTGCCGGGCCGGGCTCACTGAAAAATTCGGCGGATTGTTCAAAAGCGACGGCCCTTCATCCCCGCCCGTCCGACTGCGCCTATCCTCGACGCCCGGTCTTTCTCATCGTGGCCTTGAACCGTGTGGGCCGGTGCCATTTCGCGCCGTCGCGTCTGCACCCAAACTCACAGCCCCAGAGCCGCCATCAGGGCTAGGCCGCTGGGGCCCGCCCCACCAAGTCCGATCGTGCGACGGCGGCTCAGCTAGCCGGCACCAGTTCGATCAGGTCGAGCGTCGATTCAACCTCCGGATAGGGGATCACCAGACGCCAGCGCTGCCGCCCGATCCGCTCGACACGGGCCGCGAAGTCGCGCTCATCATTGGTGCCGTACGAGCGCGCGCGCGGCTCGTCGCCCAGCGCCATCGACCCCAGGAAGACCAGGCCCAGATCGTCTTCGGGGAACAACAGGCCGCTGGGCCGCTGTGACCCGGTGACCTTGATCAGGCGCAGGCCTTGGGGCGTGCGGCTGATCTCGCAATCGAACCAGCCATAGACGACGAAGCCCAGGCCGGTCGTCCCCTGATGGCCCAGCTTGACCGTCCGACAGCGATAGGCCCCGGGCGGCGGGGCGGGGTTTTCGAGCGCCGCATCCGGGTCGATCAGGGCCCCGACCGACAACAGGTCGCCCGAGCCTTCGGACCGCCGCGCCTGATCCAGCGCTCGGCTCCAGGCCTCGTCGATCCGGTCCAGACGATTGCGGTCCTGGGCGGTGATGATGGCACGCCAGTCCATCAGCACGCCGCCCCCCGATCCCTCGGTCGGCGGGGCCGGCGGCGGCGGCGGGGTCGGACCATAGGGCGGGCCATAGGCCGGCGCGGTCACACAGCCTCCCAGGATCAGCAGGACCGCGGCCAGGGCGGAAAGTCGGACGCAATGCATCGCTTGGTTGGTCCCCTCAGTCACGCCCCCGCGTCACCCCAGCGCATCCCGCACCGAGAAGGCGGCCACCATCGGGGATATGACGGCGGAAAACAACGCCCAGGCTGCGATCAGCGCCAGTCCGCCGACCCACGGCAGGCCCTGTGCCGCCGCCGCCAGCGTCCCGGCCCCAAAAATGGCCGGCGGCGCAAACAGCGGCAGGACCACCACCGCGATCAGCATGCCCCCGCGCCGGGAGCCTAGCGCCAGGGCGGCCCCCATCATGCCGGTGAAGGCAAAGCCCAGCCCGCCGATCACCGCCGCCATCAGAGCCAGCGGCAGGATCGCATCGGGGGCCCCCAGGGCCGCGGCCGCGATCGGGGCCGCCACAGCCAGAGGCAGGCCGACCGCCACCCACTGGGCCAGGGCCTTGACGGCACAGACCCCGACCAGCCCGACCGGCCCCAGCGCCAGCTGATCCAGCGCCCCGTCCTCGAAATCCCGCTCGAACATCCGCTCCAGCGACAACAGGTTCGACAGGGCCAGCGCCAGCCATGACGAGCCGATCGCCAGCGCCGCCAGCCGTTCCGGCTCCGAGCCGACCGTCAGCGGCGTCAGGGCCGTGATGGATGCAAAGAAGGCCAGGGCCAGGATGGCCCCGCCGCCCCGCCCCCAGGCCAGGCCGAACTCGCGTCGGAACAGCAGGACGAGCGCGCTCACCGCCCCGCCTCCAGGGTCAGCACCTGGTGCTCGAACGGCATCGGATCATGGGCCGCGGCCAGGATCATGCCGCCTTCGGCCAGATGCGTCTCGGCCAGGTCTGCAACCGCCTGGCGCCAGCCGGCGTCCAGCGGGGCCAGGGTCTCATCCAGCAGCCACAGGGGACGCGGCACCGCCACCAGCCGGGCCAGGGCCAGGCGCTTCTTCTGACCGGCCGACAGCACCCTGACCGGCAGGCCCAGAAGCGGCGTCAGCGCCAGCCGCTCGACCGCCCGCGCGATACCGGCTGGATCCGCCCCGGCCCAGCCGCACCAGAAGGCCAGCTCCTCGCCCGCGGTGCGCCCGCCCTTCAGTCCATCCTGATGGCCCATCAGATAGAGGCCGGCCTGGCGGTCTTCGTAGTCGGTTAGGCTGATCTGCCCCGCCAGCGGTCGCAACAGACCGGCCACGGCCCGCAGGAGCGAGGTCTTGCCGGCTCCGTTGGCCCCCATCACCACCCGCGCGGTGCCGGCCTCCAGCTCGAAGCAAAGCCCCGAGAACAGAACCCGGTCGCCGCGCGCCACCGTCAGGTCGTGAACCCTCAGCATGGCCTGCCTTTGCGAACTCCTCGCAATACCCGCGATGGCATCATGGATTCATGGACGAAGGGCTTTGCCGGGTCTATATGCCGCCCTGCCGCAGCAGGCGTTCGCCGCGCGCGCCGGGGACCTGTGTGCCCCAGCGTCCAGCGCGCGATCGCGCAACCGAATTGTCGGGCGGCTTTGACCAGAGGATACCTCCCACATGCCGTCAATCGACAGCCTCAAGACCCGTCAGGACCTTTCCGTCGGGCGCAAGAAGTACGCCTATTACAGCCTTCCCGCCGCCGAGGAAGCCGGCCTGACCGGAATCTCGCGCCTGCCGCGCTCGATGAAGGTGCTGCTGGAGAACCTGCTGAGGAACGAGGACGGGGTTTCGGTCACCGAAGCTGACCTCAAGGCGGTCGCCGCCTGGATCGAGAACAAGGGCGCGGTCGAGCACGAGATCGCCTTCCGCCCCGCCCGCGTCCTGATGCAGGACTTCACCGGCGTTCCGGCCGTCGTCGACCTGGCGGCCATGCGCGACGCCATGGGTTCGCTGGGTGCCGATCCTTCCAAGATCAACCCGCTGAACCCGGTGGATCTGGTCATCGACCACTCGGTCATGGTCGACCACTTCGGCACGGCCAAGGCCTTCGAACAGAACGTCGAGCGCGAATATGAGCGCAACATCGAACGCTACAAGTTCCTGCGCTGGGGCTCGTCGGCCTTCAACAACTTCCGCGTGGTGCCGCCCGGCACCGGCATCTGCCACCAGGTCAATCTGGAAAACCTGGCCCAGACCGTCTGGACCGTCGAGGAAGGCAAGAAGACCGTCGCCTATCCCGACACCGTCGTCGGCACCGACAGCCACACCACCATGATCAACGGCCTGGCGGTGCTGGGCTGGGGCGTCGGCGGCATCGAGGCCGAGGCCGCCATGCTGGGCCAGCCGATCCCGATGCTGATTCCCGAGGTCATCGGCTTCCGCCTGACCGGCAAGCTGCCCGAAGGGGCGACCGCCACCGACCTGGTGCTGACCGTCACCCAGATGCTTCGCAAGAAGGGTGTGGTCGGCAAGTTCGTCGAGTTCTTCGGCGACGCCATTGCCGGCATGACCATCGAGGACCAGGCCACCATCGCCAACATGGCCCCGGAATACGGTGCCACCTGCGGCTTCTTCCCGGTGTCGCAGGCGACGCTGGACTATCTGACGGCGACGGGCCGCGACAAGGCGCGGGTCGCCCTGGTCGAGGCCTATGCCAAGGCGCAAGGGCTGTGGATCGACGACGCCAGCGAAGAGCCAGTCTTCACCGACACCCTGGAGCTGGACCTGGCCACGGTCGTGCCGTCGCTGGCCGGCCCCAAGCGGCCCCAGGACAAGGTCGCCCTGACCACCGCCGCACCGGAGTTCGAAGCCCATCTGACCGGCACCTTCAGTCGCCCCGCCGACGCCCCGCGCTATGCGGTCGACGGTCGTGACTTCGACATCGGCGACGGCGATGTCGTCATCGCCGCCATTACCTCGTGCACCAATACCTCCAACCCCTCGGTCCTGATCGCGGCGGGCCTGGTGGCGCGCAAGGCCGCCAAGCTGGGCCTGAAGCCCAAGCCCTGGGTCAAGACCTCCCTGGCCCCGGGGTCTCAGGTCGTCACCGACTATCTGACCGATTCCGGGCTCCAGACCGACCTGGATGCCATGGGCTTCAACCTGGTCGGCTATGGCTGCACCACCTGTATCGGCAACTCGGGTCCGCTGGATTCCGAAATCTCCCAGGCCATCAACGACAACGGTGTGGTCGCCGCGAGCGTGCTCTCGGGCAACCGCAACTTCGAGGGCCGGGTGAACCCGGATGTCCAGGCCAACTATCTGGCCTCGCCGCCCCTGGTGGTGGCCTATGCCCTGGCCGGCTCGATGCGGATCGACATCACCACCCAGCCGATCGGCCAGGACAAGAAGGGCAAGGACGTCTTCCTCAAGGACATCTGGCCGACGTCGAAAGAGATCGCCGACATCCAGAAGAAGTCGGTCACCCCCGCCATGTTCGCAAAACGCTATGCCGACGTCTTCAAGGGCGATGAGCACTGGCAGGCGATCAAGGTCACCGGCGGCCAGACTTACGACTGGGACGACAAATCGACCTATGTTCAGAACCCGCCCTATTTCGACGGCCTGTCGATGGAGCCGGCCCCGGTGTCCGACATCATCGAGGCGCGCATCCTGGGCATCTTCGGCGACTCGATCACCACCGACCACATCTCCCCGGCCGGTTCGATCAAGGCGGTCAGCCCGGCGGGCAAATATCTGATCGACCACGGCGTCGAGCCGATCGACTTCAACAGCTACGGCGCCCGTCGCGGCAACCACGAAGTGATGATGCGCGGCACCTTCGCCAACATCCGCATCCGCAACAAGATCACGCCCGACATCGAAGGCGGCGTGACCAAGCACTTCCCGTCGGGTGACGTCATGGCGATCTATGATGCGGCCATGCGCTACCAATCCGAAGGCCGGCCGCTGGTCGTCTTTGCCGGCAAGGAATACGGCACCGGCTCGTCGCGCGACTGGGCCGCCAAGGGCACGCGCCTGTTGGGCGTGCGCGCCGTCATCGCCGAAAGCTATGAGCGCATCCACCGCTCCAACCTGATCGGCATGGGGGTGGTGCCGCTGCAGTTCAAAGCCGAGGGCTGGACCAAGCTGGGCCTGACCGGCGAGGAGATCGTCACCATCCGCGGCCTGACCGACGCCAATGTCGGCAAGCTGAAGCCGCGCCAGGAACTGTGGGTCGAGCTGTTCCGCCCGTCGGACGGCAAGATGGCCCGCTTCCCGGTGCGCTGCCGCATCGATAACCAGACCGAGCTGGACTACTTCAAGGCCGGGGGCGTCATGCCCTACGTCCTGCGGAACCTGGCCTCGGCCTAGGTTTCCAGACCGGTCTGAAACGGATCAGGGGCGCGGGCGACCGCGCCCCTTTTTCGTGGCCGGCGGGAGCCGTGACGGCAACAAGAACGGCCGACAGGCAGAGCCGTCGACCCGGGCTGCGGCCCAGCCGAAATCAGGCGTGGCGGCAAGCCTTTAGGGCGGCTATGAGGGCAGGGTTTCAGAGGAGCGACGATGAAGGTTCTGGTTCTCGGCGGGGACGGATTCTGCGGCTGGCCGACGGCGCTGCACCTGTCAAATCTCGGGCACGATGTGGCCATCGTCGACAACCTGTCGCGCCGGAAGATCGATGTGGAACTGGAGGTCGACTCCCTCACGCCGATCCGCTCGATGAGCGAACGCCTGGCCGCCTGGAAAGAGGTGTCGGGCCGTGACATCCGTTTCGAGAACCTGACCCTCGGCCAGGACTTCGATCGCTTCGTCGCCCTGCTGAAGGCTGAGCGCCCCGACGCCATCGTCCATTTCGCCGAACAGCGGGCCGCGCCCTATTCGATGAAGTCGGCCTGGCACAAGCGCTACACCGTCAACAACAACATCAATGCGACCAATGACGTCCTGGCGGCCATCGTCGAGGCGGGGGTGGATTCCCATCTGGTGCATCTGGGAACCATGGGGGTCTATGGCTACGGCACCACCGGTGCCCCCATCCCGGAAGGCTATCTGAAGGTCATGGTCGAGGGACCCGACGGCCTCGTCGAGCGCGAGATCCTGCATCCGGCGGCGCCGGGTTCGATCTACCACATGACCAAGACCCAGGATCAGCTGCTGTTCTACTTCTACAATCGCAATGACGAGCTCAGGATCACTGACCTGCATCAGGGCATCGTCTGGGGCACCCAGACGCCGGAGACCGAGCAGGACGAACGCCTGATCAACCGGTTCGACTATGACGGCGACTATGGCACGGTGCTGAACCGTTTCCTGATGCAGGCGGCGGTCGGCTATCCCCTGACGGTGCATGGCACCGGCGGCCAGACGCGGGCCTTCATCCACATCAAGGACACGGTGCGCTGCATCCAGCTGGCGGTCGAGAACCCGCCGGCCAAGGGCGAGCGGGTGCATATCCTCAACCAGATGGCCGAGACCCACCGGGTGCGCGACCTGGCCGAGATGGTGGCGGCGGCGACCGGGGCCGAAATCGCCAACCTGACCAATCCACGCCGCGAGGCCGACGAGAACGAGCTGGAGGTGGTCAATGACCAGTTCCTGGCGTTGGGGCTGGAACCGATCCGGCTGGAAGACGGCCTGCTGGCCGAGGTGCGCGAGATCGCCGAACGCTATGCCGACCGGGCCGATCGGACCAAGATCCCTTGCGTGTCCAACTGGCGCTAGGCGGTCAGGACCCTAGCGCCGGCGCAGGATCCAGTTGCCGTCGGCCGTCTGATAGGTCCGCTCGTCCCGGCGTTCGAAGACGAGCACCGACATCCCCTGGGGGTCGTCGAGTTCCAGGCCCATCGGGATCGGTCGCCAGCCCGTCACCGTCATCGTCGTTAGACAGCCCCCCTCGACGACCAGGCTGTGCATGGGGGCGGCGAGGCTTCCCGTCGCCAGCGGTGCCTCGGCGGCGGACAGGTTGACGACACAGCTGCCCTGGGGGCCCTGCAGATCCCAGTTGCCAACCAGTCCGGCCGGTTCGTCCATGGCGGGCGCAGCCGTCATCGAGGTTCCTCCCTGGGCACCGTCCGCCGCCACATCGACGGGGTTGCCGCAGGCCACAAGACACAGGGTCGTCATGGCAGAAAACAGGTTTTTCATGGCCTTGTCACCAATTGTCACAGCCATGAAGGCTTGGCACGGATAGCTTACAGGCCTAGCGTAGTTATTCCGACTGTGCACGGTCGGTGGGGGCTTTGACTTGGGAGAGGTTGGCCATGTGCGTCATTTGCGTTGATATGTCTGGGCAATTCCAGCGGAGCAGCTTCCTGCCGGACGACATCGGCTCGGATCTGGCGGTCGTCGCCGGCCAGCGCAGTGCCAGTCCTGGCCCGCTGGGCTACTACGACCTCGATGATCGGGGCGGGGTTGGCCCCAACGGCAAGGTCTCGCTGCTGCCCGGCGATGCCGGGACCCAGATTACCCGCACCAACGCCCGCTGGTCGACGAACCTGGGGGAGGCGGCGGTGGTCACCTACGCCTTCCGATCGACGGCCCCGGTGACCATGCCGAACGGCACCTCAGGCTTCACCCAGTTCACCGCGACCCAGATCACGGCCACCGAGCTGATGCTTCAGGCCTGGTCGGATGTCGCCCGCATCACCTTTAACCGCGTGGGTTCCGGCACCTCGGGGCCGGGGGCCTATTCCGATGCCGCGACCATGCTGTTCGGCAACTATTCGTCGGGCGCTTCGGGTGCGGCGGCCTTCGCCTATCTGGCCGGCAATACCAGCCATGCGGCCTCGTCGGGCGACGTCTGGGTCAATTCTTCCCTGAGCTACAATGCCGGGCCGCAGCTCCTGCGCTATGGCTATCAGGTGTTGCTGCACGAGATCGGGCACGCGATCGGCCTGAGCCACCCGGGCGACTACAATGCCGGCAGCGGCAGCCCGTCCTATACCGACGCGGTATATTATGAGGATACGCGCCAGTACACGGTCATGAGCTACTGGAGCGAATCGAACACCGGCGGCAATTTCGGCGGCAACTATTCGTCTGCGCCTCTGCTGGACGATATTGCGGCGGCCCAGCGTCTGTACGGCGCGAATACGACGACGCGGACGGGCGACACCGTCTATGGCTTCAACTCCACCGCCGACCGCGTCTGGTTCAATGCCGGATCGGAGATTTCGCCCCAGGCGGTGATCTTCGCGGTCTGGGACGCCGGCGGAACCGACACCCTTGATTTCTCGGGCTACAATCAGGTCGGTATCATCGACCTGCGTCAGGGCCATTTCTCAAGCGTCGGAGGGCTGGTCGGCAATGTCTCGATCGCCATGGGCGCGGTCATTGAGCATGCGATCGGCGGCCTCGGTGCCGATTCGATCTTCGGCAACAGCTCCAACAACCGCCTGACGGGCCGGGCCGGCAACGACAATATCTGGGGCGGCAGCGGCACCGACACGGCCGTCTTCTCGGGCAACCGGGCGTCCTACACGATCACCTACGGCACCGAGACGATCAACGGTCAGCAGTATCGCATTACGACCGTCTCCGGCCCGGACGGCACGGATGTGCTGCGCGGCGTCGAGACGCTGGAATTCGCCGATCAGACCGTGACGGTCGCAAACACCGAAGCCGCCGGCGAGGTGATGGAGGGCGACGCCACCAACGAGACCCTGACCGGGACCGCCTATCGCGACCTGATCTACGGTGCGGATGGCGACGATACGATCAACGGCGGTGATGGCGACGACACCATCTCCGGCGGTCGCGGCAATGACAACCTGACCGGCGGCAACGGCAACGACATGCTCAGCTACGGCGGGTCCACCGGCGGCGTCACCGTCAATATGACGACCGGCACATCCTCGGGAGCCTCCGGATCCGATACCTTCAGCGGGTTCGAAGTCCTGCAGGGCAGCACCTTCAACGACACCCTGACCGGCTCGTCTGCCGGTGAAACGATCTACGGCTGGGGTGGCGTTGACACGATCAACGGTGAAGGCGGCGGCGACTACCTCATCGCAGGAGACGGGGTCCTGGTGGCCGCGTCCGATGTGATCAAGGGGTCGGGCACGGCCAATCTGTCGATAGCTGCGGCGGTGAACGTCGATGCCAATTTCGACAAGATGAACGATCCCGGCGTGGTGGACGCGACCTCGACCCCGCACGCGGTCGTCCGTGGCTCCGGCTCGGGCGGTGGCCAGGAGTATTTCGCCTTCACCGTGACGGCGGGGGCGGCCTGTACCTTTGACATCAACGGGGCCAGCTTCGACTCCACCCTGCGGCTGTTCGATGCGTCCGGCAACCAGCTGGCCTGGAACGACGACGCTGCGAGCGGGGTTATCGACTCGCTCATCACCTACACCTTCACCACGGCGGGCACCTACTACATCGCCGTGGGGGCCTGGGCGAGCGGCACCGGAGAGGGCAGCAACACCAGCGGCCCGGTTCCTTTCAACGGCAACTATGTCCTCAACATCTCGGTTCCCGACCACAGCTTCGTCCCGTCGACGCCCGTGGGGTCGACGCTGAATGGCGGTGCCGGAGATGACTTCCTTCAGGGCGGTTCGTCGAA
>CAUJHO010000013.1 GCA_963205025.1 Pseudomonadota bacterium
CGGCCAGTCATTCGTCCTGGCCGCCGCCGAGGCCACCCAGGATCGCGGTCGCAGCTCGCTGGTGCGTCTGACCCGACCGGCCCTGCGCCTGAATGCCACGGGTGAGCGACCGACCGAGGTTACTGCCCTGAACGGCGTCTATGATGAGCGAGCCAACCGGATTTCCCTGTCAGGCGACGTCCGCGTGATCGACGGGCGGTCCAGTTTCCGCTTTGAAACCGGGCAGGCCACCATCGATACCCGCACGGGCGTCATTTCGGGGCGCTCTCCCTTGCGCGGGCACGGCCCCCTTGGAACCGTCGACGCTTCGTCCTATGCCATCTACGATCAGGGTGATCGCATCGTTTTCCAGGGCGATGGGGATCGCAAGGTCACCGGCATCATCCATATGGCTGACTGAACAGGAATACAGTGATGCGGAAACTCATTCGCCGCCTGCCCGCCGCCCTGATCGCCGCCGCAGCGGTGGCCATGGTCGGCCCGGCCGGTGCCCAGATCGCACCGGGCGGCGGTCCGGTGGCCTATGGGGCCGATGATTCGGAATATATCGGCAGCGAAGGGGTCTTCCGCCTGATCGGTCGGGCCGAGATGATTCAGGGTGAGAACCGGCTGCGCGCCGACACCATCGACATGTTCACCACCCCGAATCGGACCGGCGGAAGCGGTGGCGACGTTCGCGAAGTCGTGGCCACGGGCAACGTCTATTTCGTCACCCCGACCCAGGTCGTGCGCGGAGATCGCGCGGTCTATACGGCCTCGACCGATCTGGTGGTGATCACCGGCGACGTCATCCTGACCCAGGGTGAAAACGTCATGACCGGCAGCCGACTGACGATTGTGGTCTCGACCAATCGCGCCACCATGGACGGGGCCCCCTCGGCCAGCGGTTCGCGCGTGCGCGGCGTCTTCTATCCAGACGAGAGCCCGCCGCGTGAATAGCCCGGCCCTGTTCGCCGGCGCGCCCGGCACCGATGCCCAGACCGAAGGCCTGTTCGTCGATTCCATCGGTCGGTCCTTCGGTGGCCGTACCGTGGTCAAGAGCGTGTCCCTGCGCCTGCGCCGGGGCGAGGTCGCCGGCCTGTTGGGTCCGAACGGAGCCGGCAAGACCACCTGCTTTTACATGATCACCGGACTGGTCCCGGCCGAGTACGGGTCCATCTATCTGGACGGCGAGAACATCACCTCCCAGCCCATGTATCAGCGGGCACGTCTGGGCGTCGGCTACCTCCCTCAGGAGGCCTCGATCTTCCGGGGCATGACGGTCGAGGACAATGTCATGTCCGTCGTCGAAATTCGCGAACGCGACCGGTCCAAGGCCCTCGAGGAGACCAGCCGGCTACTTGACGAACTGCGGATCAGCCATCTGAGGCAGGCCTCGGCGCTGGGCCTGTCGGGCGGCGAGCGGCGGCGCGTCGAAATCGCCCGCGCCCTGGCCTCCGAACCGTCCTTCATGCTTCTGGACGAACCCTTTGCAGGGATCGACCCCCTGGCCATCGCCGACATCCGCGAGGTCATCGTCTATCTGGCGACACGCGGCATTGGCGTGCTGATCACCGACCACAATGTGCGTGAGACCCTAGACATCATCGACCGGGCCTCGATCATCCACGGCGGCGAGGTCCTGTTCGAAGGCACGCCGTCCGAGATTATCGCCAATCCGGAAGTGCGCCGCGTCTATCTGGGCGAAGCCTTCTAGATTCTAGAGATTGGGGCCTGGGTTCCGGGCGGATTCAAGCCGAGCGCGTTGGGCCACCCGGGCAACTTAACTCCGGGGGGTCCTACGCCTGGGTGTCGACCGTCGAGCCCGGGGCTGCGGTCGGGGCGGCAGCCTTGGCGGCCACAATCACCATGGCCGGGCGCACGGTGCGTCCGAACAGGCCGTAGCCGGGCTGGAAGGTCTGGATCACGGTGCCGGGCGGCACCTCCGTCGAGGGCTGTTCCGACACCGCCTGATGCACATTGGGATCGAACCGCTCGCCCGCCGCCGGAGCCACGCGGGTCAAGCCATTGGCCTCGAACGCCTGCAGAAGCGATTTTTCCGTCATCTCCAGGCCGGTGACCAGACCGGCCACACCGGCGTCGGTCGATCCTTGCGGCGCGGCCTGCAGCGCCCGCTGCAGATTGTCGGCGACGCCAAGCAGGCTCTGGGCGAACCGCTGGATGGCGTAGGCGCGGGCGTCATTGGCTTCGCGCTCGGCCCGGCGCTTGACGTTCTCGACCTCTGCGGCCATCCGCAGGGCCTTGTCCTTCCAGTCATCGCGCTCGGCGATCACCGCATCCAGCGGTGCGAGGTCACCCTCCTGGGTCTCGGCGACCGGCGGGGTGTCTTCGAATTCGTTTTCAGCGATCTCGGTCATGTCAGTCCTGTCCGTCCAGCATGCGCCCCAGCACCCGGGCGGTATAGTCCACCAGCGGAATGACGCGAGCATAGTTTAGGCGCGCCGGGCCGATCACGCCGATCGCCCCGACAACCTTCTGTTGGCCGGTCATATAGGGAGCGGCCACCACAGCGGAACCCGAAAGCGAGAACAATCGCGTTTCCGAACCGATGAAAATGCGCAAACCCTGGGCCGCCTTGACCCCATCGAGCAGGCCGATCAGCTGTTCGGTCTCTTCCAGATCATCGAACAGCTGGCGAACGCGCTCCAGATCGGCCAGGGCCGAGGCGTCTTGCAGCAGATTGGCCCGACCCCGCACGATCAACGACCGGTCGCGGGTTTCGCCGCCGGACCAGCCGGCCAGGCCGTCCTCGACCAGCCGCGCCGCCGTGGCATCCAGCTCCGCACGCGCCGCCACCAGTTCGGCGGTCATCTCGCCTTGCGCCTCGGCCAAGGTGCGCCCACGCAGGCGTACATTCAGAAAGTTCGAGGCCGATTGCAGGCTGGCCGGGGTCACGCCGGGCTGAAGCCGCATCAGGCGATTCTCGACGGCGCCGTCATCGAACACCAGCACCACCAACGCCTGGTCCGCCGACAGGGAGACGAACTCGACGTGCTTGACCCCGGCCTCGCGCACCGGGGCGGCCACGACGCCGGCCCCGCCGGCCAGACCGCTGAGCAGGTCCGACGCGGCCTCAAGCGCCTCATCAAAGCCGCGCCCCTTGCCGATCAGACGGGCATCGACGGCGCGGCGTTCTTCCGTCGTCAGATCTCCGATCTCAAGCAGGCCGTCCACGAACAGCCGAAGGCCGGCATGGGTCGGCATTCGCCCGGCCGAGGTATGGGGCGCCGCCAGCAGGCCCAGCTGGGTCAGGTCCTGCATGGTGTTGCGGATGGAGGCGGGCGACAGATGCACGCCGCCTCTGGACAGGGTGCGAGACCCCACCGGCTCGCCGGTCTCAAGATAGGATTCGACGATGCGCCGGAAGATGTCGCGCGCCCGGGCGTCGAGTCCGGCCAGGCCGGACGCGGATGGTGAGCGCGCCTCAAGCCCCTTCATGTCGGCCTCCGGTGCGGTAAATGGGCAAGACCCCAGAGCTGTACGGTGGCGAAACCCATAGCGATAGGATAAGCCGCCCGCTTCTCCCTTCAAGCCTTAGAGACAGGTCCATGCGTCCCTCTGACCGCCGCCCCGACGAGATGCGGGTCGTCACCCTCGAAACCGGCGTCAACCGCTATGCCGAGGGCTCCTGCCTGGTCAGTTTCGGGCACACACGGGTCCTGGTCACCGCCTCTGTCGAGGAGAGCCTGCCGCCGTGGCTGCGTGGCAAGGGCCAGGGCTGGGTGACGGCGGAATACGGCATGCTGCCCCGCGCCACCCATACCCGCGGTCGTCGCGAGGCCGCCGCCGGAAAACAGTCCGGTCGCACCCAGGAGATCCAGCGTCTGATCGGCCGCTCGTTGCGCGCCGTGGTCGATCTGAAGGCTCTGGGAGAGCGTCAGGTCCTGATCGATTGCGATGTGGTCCAGGCCGACGGCGGCACCCGCACCGCCGCCATCACCGGCGCCTGGGTCGCCCTGGCCCTGGCGGTCAAGACGTTGAAGGAGCGGGGCGTGCTGGCTGCCGACCCGATTTCCGATCAGGTCGCGGCCGTCTCCTGTGGTGTCTTCAGGGACGCGCCGGTCCTGGACCTCGACTATGATGAGGATTCCTCGGCTGAAGCCGATTCCAACTTCGTCCTGACTGGAACGGGCGGCATCGTCGAAATTCAGGCCACGGGCGAGAAACGCGGCTTTTCACGCGCCGAGTTCGACCGCCTGTTCGAGCTGGCCGAGCTGGGCTGCGGCGAACTGTTCGCCCTGCAACGGGCAGCGGTGGGTTAGGCTGCGCGCCTTGCGGTCGCCCCAAGTCGTGCCCATAAGGCGAGAATGACTGATCAGGCTCCCGGCCAGCCGTCCAAGCGTCTGTTCATCAAGACCTACGGCTGCCAGATGAATGTCTATGATTCCGAGCGTATGGCCGATGTCCTGCGCCCGCTGGGCTATGCCGCGACCGACCGGCCCGAAGACGCCGATTTCGTCATCCTGAACACCTGTCACATCCGCGAAAAGGCCGCTGAAAAGGTCTATTCGGAACTCGGCCGGCTCAGGGCCATCCGCCATGACCGGCTGGAGCAGGGGCTGCCGCGCTCGACCATCGCGGTGGCCGGCTGCGTCGCCCAGGCCGAGGGCCAGGAAATCATCCGCCGCCAGCCCGCCGTCGACATGGTGGTCGGACCCCAGGCCTATCACCAGATTCCCGAGCTTCTGGCCCGCGCGGCGCGCCAGACCGGCGAGCGTCTGGCTGCCGAGTTCGAGGCCGAGGCCAAGTTTGACAGCCTGCCGGCCGAGCGTGAGATCAGGGGGCCGACCGCCTTCCTGACGGTGCAGGAGGGCTGCGACAAATTCTGTTCGTTCTGCGTCGTGCCCTATACGCGCGGAGCCGAGTGGAGCCGCCCCGTCCAGGCCGTCCTCGATGAAGCGCGGGCGCTCGCCGACAAGGGCGTGCACGAAGTCACCCTGCTGGGCCAGAACGTCAACGCCTATGACGGGGCCGGACCGGACGGTCAGGTCTGGACCCTGGCGAAGCTGGCACGCGCCATCGCCGCCATCCCGGGCCTCGATCGTATCCGCTACACGACCAGCCACCCCAACGACATGAGCGAGGACCTGATCGCGGCCCACGGCGAGCTGGATGCCCTGATGCCCTATCTGCACCTGCCGGTGCAGTCGGGATCGGACCGGATCCTGCGGCTGATGAACCGCAAGCACGGGGCCGCCTCCTATCTGAAGGTGATCGAACGTATCCGGGCCGCCCGACCCGACATGGCGATCTCAGGTGATTTCATCGTCGGCTTCCCCGGCGAGACCGAACGCGATTTCGAGGACACGCTCAATCTGGTGCGCGAGGTCGGTTATGCCTCGGCCTTCTCATTCCGCTATTCGCGGCGGCCCGGAACCCCGGCGGCGGCGATGCCCGGCCAGGTCGCTGACGACATCGCCGAAGGCCGGCTGCACCGGCTGCAGGCGCTGCTTTTCGAACAGCAGACCGCCTTCAACGAAAGCCAGGCCGGCAAGGTTCTGAATGTTCTGTTCGAGAAACCCGGCCGCCATCGTGACCAGGCCATCGGCCGATCGCCCTATCTGCAGTCGGTCCATGTCGAGGCGGCGCGCGGTCTGATCGGACGGATCGTGCCGGTGCGGATTACAAGCGGACAGCAAAACTCCCTGGCCGGTGAGCTGATTCTGGAGACGGCCTGATGGCGCGCGGCCCCAGGGGCGACCAGGAATTCGTCGCCCTTTCGGACCTGGCTCTGCGGTCGGTAATTGGTCCGAACAGTCGCCACATCGCCCTGGTCGAAAACGCCTTTGATGTGCTGATTGAAAGTCCCGGCGGCGGCGTCACGATTACGGGATCGGCGCGCGAACGGGCGGAGGCCCGGCGCGCCGTCCTGGCCCTGGGCGAGCGGGCTGAGGCTGGCATCATCCTGACCGAAACCGATGTGCGGGCGACCTTGTCGCTGTCTGCCGGCGGCAAGCCGGGTGCGGCCAACCAGGGCCTGATCTCTGGGCGGCGTGGGCCGATTGCGCCCAAGACCGAGGCCCAGGCCGCCTATCTGCAGATGCTGGAGCGCTGCGACCTGACCTTCGGGGTCGGCCCGGCCGGAACCGGCAAGACCTTCCTGGCGGCAGCCTATGGGGCGACCCTGCTGCTCAAGGGTCAGGTCGATCGGCTGGTGATCACCCGCCCTGCCGTCGAGGCCGGCGAGCGTCTGGGCTTTCTGCCCGGAGATCTAAATGAGAAGGTCGATCCCTATCTGGCCCCGATCTGGGAGGCCCTGGACCAGATCATCGGGGCCGACGCCGTTCGCCGCCGTCGTGACAAGGGCGAAATCGAGGTCGCGCCCCTGGCCTTCATGCGTGGCCGCACCCTGGCCCACGCCTTCGTCATCGTCGACGAGGCCCAGAACACCTCCCGCCTGCAGATGAAGATGGTGCTGACCCGGCTGGGCGAAGGTGCCCGCATGGTCGTGACCGGCGATCCGAGTCAGGTCGATCTGCTCAATCCCCGCGATTCCGGCCTGTCGCACGCCATCCGGCTGTTGCGCGGCGTCGAAGGCGTCGGTGTCTCGACATTCACTGCTGAGGATGTGGTGCGTCACCCGCTGGTCGCCCGCATCGTGCGGGCCTATGACGCCGATGCCGAAGCGCGCCGGCCCAAGCCCGATCTGGAAGACTCGTGATCGAGATCGAGGTCGACGACCCAGCCTGGACCGACGCTCTGGCCGAGGTCGAACCCCTGGTTCAATCGGCGGCGGCCCTGGCCCTTGAAGCCGCCGGCCTGGTCAGCGTCTCCCTGACCGACGACGACACCGTCGCGGATCTGAATCTGAGGTTTCGGGGCAAGCCTGGTCCGACCAATGTCCTGTCCTTCCCGGCCCTCGAGAGCGCGCGGCCGTTCCTGGGGGATGTGATCCTCGCCTTCGGCGTCTGCGCCCGCGAGGCGGTCGAGCAGCGCAAGTCGTTGTCGGCCCACCTTCAGCACCTGGTCGTGCACGGGGTGCTGCACCTTCAGGGCTATGACCACCTTGACGAGGCCGAGGCGATGGAGCATCAGGAACGCATGATCCTTGCAAAACTCGGGGTTTCTGACCCCTATGCGTCCCGCCATGAGCCAGACTGACGATTCGCCACCCAACGAGGCCGACGCCGACGCCCTGTCGGTACCGGCCTTCCCGCGCCTGCCTGAGCGGGTGCGGCGGGCCGTGGTCGGGGTGCTGGCCCTGACAGCCGGGCTGGGGGCGGCGGTGGCTCACCCACCCTGGTCGATCTGGGTCGGGCTGCTCGGCTATCCCTTGCTGATGGCGCTGACCGACCGGGCGACGAGCGTGCGATCCGGGTTCTGGATCGGGTGGATCGCCGGTTTCGGCTACTTCCTGGTCAGCTGCTGGTGGGTGGCAGAGGCCTTTCTGGTGAATCCGGCCCAGGCCTGGATGGCCCCCTTCGCGGGGTCCTTGCTGCCGGCGGGCCTGGCCCTGTTCTGGGGGGGGGCGACCGCTGTCTATCAGCGCTACGGGGCCGGTCGTGGCGTCGAACGGGTCTTTGTATTTGCGGCGCTGTTCGGCCTGTTCGAATGGCTCAGGGGCCACATCCTGACGGGGCTGCCCTGGAATCCGGCCGGAGCGACCTGGGCCGCCGGCTCGGCCCCGTCGCAGATCGCCGCCTATGTCGGGGTTTATGGGCTGGGCCTTCTCACCGTCCTGGGCGTCTGCGCGCCGGCCCTGCTCGCCGGACCGGGGCGCTGGAAGGTCAAGGCCGGCTATCTGGCGGCAGGGACGGTCCTGATCACCGGGCTTTTCATCAGCGGGGCCGCCCGGCTCTCGGGAGCCGACCTCAGGCTGACCCCAACGACGGTGCGGATTGTCCAGCCCGATGTCGATCAACAGGCCAAATGGGAACCCGACCAGTTCGAAGCCGTGGTTCGCCGCTACGTCAATCTTTCGGCCAGTCAGAGCGGAGCGCGACCCGATGTCGTGATCTGGCCGGAGGGGGCCTTGCCCGTCACTGCCAATGACGCCTTTTCATCCTGGGTCGGGCCGTCGATTGACCGAGCCCTGGAGCCCGGCCAGACCCTGGTGGCCGGCTTCAGCCGCGCCGAGGCCGGGCGCGACGGAGAACCCAGCTATTTCAACAGCCTGTTTGTCCTGCACGATAGTGGGCAGCTGCGGATCGCGGCCATCTACGACAAGTATCGGCTGGTTCCGTTCGGTGAATTCTTGCCGTTGGGCGGCGTGATGTCGGCCACCGGCATCCGGTCGCTGGTGCATGTGCCGGCAGACTTCTCGGCGGGGCCGCGCCCCCGGCCGGTCGACATCCCCGGCGCACCCCGCGCCCAGCCGCTCATCTGCTACGAGAGCCTCTACCCCGGCTTCACCTCGTCCGAGGGGGGGCGTCCCGGCTGGATCATCAACATCTCCAATGACGCCTGGTTCGGGCGGACATCCGGCCCCCGCCAGCACCTCAACCTGGCCGCCTATCGAGCCATTGAAACGGGACTACCTATGGTTCGGGCGACACCGACCGGCATCTCGGCTCTGGTCGATCCCTGGGGGCGGGTAGGACCGCGTCTGGAGCCCGGCGAGAGTGGGGTCCTGGACGTTCGCCTGCCCGAACCAGCGGCACCGACGCTCTATGCCAAAATTGGTGACCTGCCATTCTTGATTTTCGTCGTGCTTCTACTCATTTCTGGCTTGAGATTTAATTCGGAAACGCGCATTTCCAAGTCGCAGGGGGCATAGGTCGCAGCGCAGGATGTGGCGGCCAGCCGTATTAGGGACGGACGCGCTAGAGATGGCTTCAGACTCTACGAACGAACGCAGGCCAAATCCAATCGATATTCACGTTGGATCTCGCGTGCGAATGCGGCGAAAACTCATGGGCGTCAGCCAGGAGAAACTCGCCGAGGCGCTCGGCCTGACCTTTCAGCAGGTCCAGAAATACGAGCGCGGCGTGAATCGGGTGTCGGCCTCCAAACTGTTTGAAACGTCGAATTTCCTGGGTGTCGACGTCAGCTATTTCTTCGATGGCCTGGCCAATCGGGATCCGGCGTCGGGCTTTGCCGAGAGCGAATCCGAACGCTTTACGCACGAGTTCCTGATGACCACCGAAGGGGTTGAGCTGGCCTCGCTCTTCCCGAGGCTGGCGGCCAAGCAGCGTCGGCGAATTCTCGAGCTGGTACGGACCCTGGCTGACGACGACGACTGATTTCGCTCGTCGCTTGCGGATATAAGGACATCTTTATATGTTCCGCGCGCCTTTTCACAGGAGAGCGCGCGCGTGAGCCGGACGTCCTTTATCTTCACCTCCGAGAGTGTCTCGGAAGGCCATCCCGACAAGGTCGCGGATCGCATTTCTGATACAATCGTCGATCTGTTCCTTGCCCGGGATCCTGAAGCGCGCGTCGCGTGTGAGACCCTGACGACGACCAATCTGGTGGTCATTGCCGGTGAGATTCGCGGCAAGGGGATCATGGACACGGCGGGCAACTGGGCCCCCGGCGTCCAAGAGGAGATCGAGGCGGCCGTCCGTCAGGCCGTCAAGGACATCGGCTACGCCCAGTCCGGCTTCCATTGGGAAACCTTCCGGTTCGAGAACCATCTGCATCCGCAGTCGGCCGACATCGCCGTCGGCGTGGATTCCGCCGGCAACAAGGACGAGGGTGCCGGCGACCAGGGCATCATGTTCGGCTATGCGTCGAACGAAACCGAAGAGTTGATGCCGGCGACGCTGCAGTACAGTCAGAACATCCTGCGCCGGCTGGCCGCCCTGCGTCACGGCGGCGAGCGCCGCCTGGAACCGGACGCCAAGAGCCAGGTCAGCCTGTTCTACGAGAACGGCAAGCCCGTGCGCGCGACCTCCATCGTCGTTTCGACCCAGCACGCCGCCGGCCTGACCCAGGCCCAGGTGCGCGAGGTCGTCGAACCGGTCGTGCGCGAGGTCCTGCCGGCCAGCTTCATCACCGACGAGACCGTCTGGCACATCAATCCGACCGGCATTTTCGAGATCGGCGGCCCCGATGGTGACGCCGGCCTGACCGGGCGCAAGATCATCGTCGACACCTATGGCGGGGCCGCCCCGCACGGCGGCGGGGCCTTTTCGGGCAAGGATCCGACCAAGGTGGATCGCTCGGCGGCCTATGCCGCCCGTTATCTGGCCAAGAATGTCGTCGCCGCCGGCCTGGCGGACCGCTGCACCATCCAGCTCAGCTATGCCATTGGCGTGGCCGAACCGCAGTCGGTCCACGTCGACCTGCACGGCACGGGCCGCATCGAGGCTGAAATTCTGGAGCGTGAACTACCGGCCATGATCGGCGGGGCCACGCCGCGCGCCATCCGCGAACACCTGGGCCTGAACCGCCCGATCTATGCGCGCACGACCGCCTATGGCCATTTCGGGCAGGCCCCGGACGCCGACGGCGGCTTCTCGTGGGAACGCACCGATCTGGTCGACCGGTTGAAGGCCCTGGCCTAGGAATCAGGTTCTGGGTTCTCGGCTCCAGGTGCTAGGGACGGCGTCGATCTGCCCCCAAGAACCTAGTCCTTAGAACCTAGCCCCTTTTCCAATGTCCTCCGCTCCTCCTACCTGGGGCCCGTTGCGGTCTTTCGGCCGCATCCGCTCCCGCACCCTGAAACCGCGTCAGGCCGCGTTGTTCGACAGCCTGCTGCCACAAATTTCCCTGCCCGATCCGGCGGCGGGCCCGCTGGATCCGCAAGGCCTGATGCCGGGCGCACGCCAAGTCTGGCTGGAAATCGGCTTCGGCGGCGGCGAGCATCTGGCTGAACAGGCGGCCCGCCATCCTGATGCCCTGATGATCGGGTGCGAGCCGTTCCTGAATGGGGTCGGCTCGGCTCTCCGCCATGTCGACGAGCGCGGCCTGGCCAATGTCCGGCTGCACCCTGATGACGCGCGCGCCGTCATGGCGGCCCTGCCCGACGGATCACTGGATCGGGTGATGATCCTGTTCCCCGATCCCTGGCCCAAGGCCCGGCACAACAAGCGCCGCTTCATCCAGCCGGAAACCGCCGTCGAGATTGCGCGCCTGCTCAAGCCCGGCGGTCGCCTGCGCTTCGTCACCGACTGGAAGGCCTACGCCGACTGGGCGCTGGAAATCCTGAACACCACGCCCGGCCTGAACTGGGCCGCCGAGGTCGCCGACGACTGGCGACAGGCCCCGGCCGACCACGTCGTCACCCGCTATGAGGAAAAGCGGCTGGGCGACACCGCGCCGATCTTTCTGGAGTTCGCCAGGGCAACGGCCTAGTCAGGGCTCTGAGTGATGGGAGCCAGACCGATGGAACTTTCCCTCTATTCCGCCTCGGCCCCGATGTTCATTCGCGGCCTGGGTGTGTTGTCCGGCCTGCTCGACAAGGCCGAGGCCTCGGCCCTGTCCGAAGCCGAGCTGTTCGAGGCCCGGCTGGCCGAGGACATGCGGCCTTTCCCGGACCAGATCCGCATGGCCGCCTTCGGCGCGCGCAGCTGTATGGCCCGGCTGGCCGGGATCGAATGGCCCCGCACCGACGATTCCGAAGCGACACTGGCAGACCTGAAAGCCACCATCGCGCTGACCCGCAGCTTTATCTCCCAGATGCCGCCGGACGCCCTGGATGGGGCCGAGACGCGCCCGATCACCCTGAAGCTGCCGTCGATGGAGCTGAATTTCGTCGGCGAAGGCTATCTGACCAGCTTTGCCCTGCCGAACTTCTATTTCCACCTGTCGATGGCCTACGCCATCCTGAGAAGCCGAGGCGTCGACCTCGGTAAGCGGGACTTCCTGGGCAATATCGCGCTGGTCTAGCCGAAGGACGCATTGGGGGCTGACAAAGCCCCACCACGCCGCTATATGCACGGCCACATCGTTATCGGCAGGCGTCGGACGACGCTTCTGAGAGCGGCGGTCCCGATCCCGGGCCGGCCGCTTTTTTGTTGGACCAGGGACCTTGAAGGCCAGAACCGGCGAGGATCGCAGACTGCTCGAGATGCTCGAGCCCGTGGCCGAGGGCCTGGGCCTCGAGATCGTGCGCCTGCGCCTGATGGGGGGAACCCAGCGTCGCCGCCTTCAGATCATGGCCGAGCGCCCGTCCGACCACGAGATCGACGTCGAACAGTGCGCCGCCCTGTCGCGCGCGGTCTCGGAGGTGCTGGACGCCACCGACCCCATCGCCGGCGAATATATGCTGGAGGTGTCGTCTCCCGGCATCGACCGGCCTCTGACACGGCTGGAAGACTTCCAGACCTTCGCCGGGCTGGAAGCCCGCATCGAGACCGACCGCCTGGTCGAGGGCCGCAAACGCTTCAAGGGCCGGCTGGCCGGGATCGAGGACCAGGACATCCTGATCGACCTGGACGGCGAGGACGAGACTGCCCTGATTCCATTCGCCTGGCTGGCCGAGGGCAAGCTGGTGCTGAACGACGAACTTATGAAACTCGGGGCCGCCAAGCGCCCCGCCCAAGACCTGACCGAAGAGGACTGACGGCCATGAGCCTGACCGGTGTTTCCGCAAACCGCCTCGAACTGCTCCAGATCGCCGACGCGGTCGCGCGCGAGAAGTCGATCGAGAAAGAAATCGTCATCGAGGCCATCGAGGACGCCATCGTGAAGGGGGCCAAGGCCCGCTACGGCACCGATCACGATATCCGCGCCCGGATCGACACCAAGACCGGCGAACTGGCGCTGACGCGCCACGTCACGGTTGTCGCCGACGACTGGGAACCGGAAGTCGCCGAGGGCGAGCTGGAACCGGCCGAGTTCAATGACGACGCCATGGTCCGCCTGTCGGTCGCCAGGAAGACCGATGCCGAGGCCGAGGTCGGCAAGGAGTATGTCGAGGATCTGCCGCCGTTCGAATTCGGTCGCGTCCAGACCCAGATGGCCCGTCAGGTCGTTATGCATAAGGTCCGCGAGGCCGAGCGCGAGCGCCAGTACGAAGAGTTCAAGGATCGCGTCACCGAAATCGTCAACGGCACGGTCAAGCGCGTCGAATACGGCAACGTCATCGTCGATCTGGGCCGGGGCGAAGGCGTCATGCGCCGCGATCAGTCGATCCCGCGTGAACAGTTCAACATGGGCGACCGCATCCGCAGCTACATCTATGACGTCCGGCGCGAGACCAAGGGCCCGCAGATCATGCTGAGCCGCGCCCATCCGGGCTTCATGGCCAAGCTGTTCGCCCAGGAAGTGCCCGAGGTCTATGACGGCGTGATCGAGATCCGGGCCGCCGCCCGCGATCCGGGCAGCCGTGCCAAGATGGCGGTCCTGTCCAACGACAGCTCGATCGATCCGGTCGGGGCCTGCGTCGGTATGCGCGGATCGCGCGTGCAGGCGGTCGTGGCCGAGCTGCAGGGCGAGAAGATCGACATCATTCCGTGGAATTCCGACGAAGCCGCCTTCATCGTCAACGCCCTGGCCCCGGCCGAAGTGTCCAAGGTGGTCATGGACGAGGACGAGGGCCGCGTTGAGGTCGTGGTACCCGACGAACAGCTCAGCCTGGCCATCGGCCGTCGCGGCCAGAATGTGCGTCTGGCCTCACAGTTGACCGGCTGGCAGATCGACATCATCACCGAGAGTCAGGATTCCGAGCGTCGCCAGAAAGAATTCACCGAACGCACGGCCCTGTTCCAGGAGGCGCTTGACGTCGATGAGGTCATTGCCCAGCTGCTGGTGACCGAAGGCTTCGCCACGGTCGAAGA
Organism: Pseudomonadota bacterium; assembly: GCA_963205025.1. Lineage (GTDB taxonomy): Bacteria > Pseudomonadota > Alphaproteobacteria > Caulobacterales > Caulobacteraceae > Brevundimonas. The sequence continues at coordinate 13,665 of CAUJHO010000013.1, forward strand.
TGTGGCCTATGTCGAAGCCTATGAAATCTCCGAGATCGAGGGCTTCGGGGAAGACACCGCCGCCGAGATCCAGGCCCGCGCCAATGACTTCCTGGAGCGCCAGGCCGCCGAGATGGATGCCAAGCGCAAGTCGCTGGGCGTCGAGGACGGCCTGCTCGAGGTTCCGGGTGTGACCTTGCAGATCGCCGTCTGGCTGGGTGAGGGCGGGGTCAAGACCGTCGAGGATCTGGCCGAGCTGGCGACCGACGAACTGCGTGGCGGCTTCGAGTTCAAGGACGGCGAGCGCGTGCGCGTGCCGGGCGTCCTGGAACAGGCCGCCCTGTCGACTGAAGACGCCGAGATGCTGATCCTGCAGGCGCGCGTCGCGGCCGGCTGGATCGACGCTTCGGACCTGCCGCAGCCCGAGCCGGAGTACGAAGAGGTCTATGCCGACGATGACGGCTATGACGAGGCTGAGGCCGTCTTCGAGACCCAGGACGAAGCCGAGATCCCGGCTGAGGTCGAAGCCTCCGAGGAGGACGAAGAGGCTTAAGGCCTCTTCGTTGCGCCCGTCTTGACCCGCAAGACGCCGGCAATCGAACGCGAGCGAAAGGATCTGGTCACGGGCCAGGTCATGGACGAAGCGTGCCTGATCCGGTTCGTACCCGGCCCCGACGGAGAGGTCGTTCCCGACCTAGGTCGCAAGCTGCCGGGGCGGGGCCTGTGGGTCGAGGCCAGCCGGCAAGCAGTTGATACGGCTTCGAAAAAGGGGCTGTTCGCGCGCGCTGCCAAGGCCACCGTCAAGGCTCCGGCCGATCTGTCGGACCGGATCGAAATCTTGCTCATGCGGCGGTGTCTGGATCAGCTCGGCTTGGCGCGACGCGAGGGCGTTCTTATCTCTGGGTTTGAGAAATGCCATCAGGCGCTGAAGGCCGGGCGCGCCGCCTGGTTGATCGAGGCGTCGGATGGCTCCGAAGACGGCCGCACCAAACTTCTGGGGGCCGTCGAGAAATCTGAATCCGGGGTTCAGGTCTGCGGCGTCTTCTCAAGTTCAGATTTGGGTTTGGCCTTGGGCCTTGAAAATGCGATACACCATGTCCTTCCTGTGGGACGGCGGGCTGAACGGTGGGCCTTCGAGGTTCGGCGTCTAGCGGGATTTCGTCCTCTCCTTCCTTCGGAGTGGCGTGGACGGGACTAGAGGCGGGCGGGACAGGAACGTCCCGGCCCGATTTTTTTGTTGGAAAGTGGCCCACGCGATCGGGCCGAACGAAGCGACCGAATGAGCGATACGAACGACGACAAGCCCAAGACTGATGCAGCCAAGCCCAGCGCCACGGGTCCGCGTGCGCCGCTGAGCCTGCGTCCGCGCCAGGAGGGCTCTGTGTCCAGCGGCGTAGTCCGCCAGAGCTTCAGCCACGGTCGCTCCAAGACCGTCGAGGTCGAGGTCAAACGCCGCGCCGGACCCGGGCAGCGTCCGCGTCCCCAGCCGCAGGGCTTTGACGTCGCGCGCCCACGACCGACGACGGCCCCGGCTCCGGCCAAGCCCACGGCCGAACGCGCCCCGGCCGCCGATACCGGCGGCCTGTCGCGCGATGAACAGGCCGCGCGCCAACGCGCCATCGAGGCGGCCCAGGCCGCCCATCAGGATCGCGCCCGCCAGGAAGCTGAACGGGCCGCCCGCGCCAAGGCAGTCGCCGCTGAGGCGGCCGCCGCGGCCGCACCCGTTGCTCCGGTCGCAAAAGCCGAGCCGGCCAGGGTCGAAGCGCCCGCCAAGACCGAGCCCAAGCCGGTCGAGCCTACCCCGGCACCCGAGGCGGCTCCCGCTCCTGTGGTCGCCCAGGCCCCGGCCGAGCCGGCAGCCCGCCCCGAACGTCGCCCGACCTCCAATTTCGGCCAACGCGCGCCGCGCGAGAAATCGCCGAACTTCGGCCAACGCGCCCCGCGCCCCGATCGAGGTGGAGACCGCGAACGCCCCAGCCACGCCATGCGGACCGAGGGCGGCAATCTGGCCGGCCGGTCGTCCGGTGAACGGCCCGAGGGTCGTCCGCGTCAGGGCGCCGGTGGCGAAACCGTCCGCTATTCGGCCCTGGCTCCGCGTCCGGCTCCGAGGTCGCGTGACGGCGGCGGTTTCCGCAGCACGCCCGAAAACGCCCCGGCAACGCCCGAGGTCGCGCGCCCGTCACGCGGCGTCGGGGCTCGCGCCGGTGGTGATCGTCGTCCGGCCGGTGACGATGATCGCAATAATGTCCGCCGCCGCCCGACCGGCGGTGACGACCGCGCCGTCAGCCGCCAGAAGGGGGCTCCCCAACGTCGCGAAGGGCGCCTGACGATCCAGGCCCTGGCCGGCGGTGACGAGGATGCCGCCGAACGGATGCGCTCGCTGGCGTCGGTCCGCCGCGCCCGTGAACGCGAGAAGGAAAAGCGCCGGGGCGGCCAGACCGAGGCCCCCAAGGTCGTGCGCGACGTCGTCATCCCCGACGTCATCACTGTTCAGGAACTGTCCAACCGCATGGCGACGCGCGGCGTGGACATCATCAAGTTCCTGATGCGCGAAGGCATGATGCTGAAGATCAATGATGTGATCGATTCCGACACGGCCGAGCTGGTCGCCCAGGAATTCGGCCACAAGGTCACGCGCGTTTCGGAAGACGACATCGAAGAGGGCTTCATCGACGAAACCGTCGATGCCGACGACACCCTGCTGCCGCGACCGCCGGTCGTGACCATCATGGGCCATGTCGACCACGGCAAGACCTCGCTGCTGGACGCGCTGCGGACCACCGATGTGGCCGCCGGCGAGGCCGGTGGCATCACCCAGCATATCGGGGCCTATCAGGTCCGTCTGAAGGATGGCCAGCGGGTCACCTTCCTCGACACTCCGGGTCACGCCGCCTTCTCGGCCATGCGCGCGCGCGGTGCCGACATCACCGACATCGTGGTTCTGGTGGTCGCGGCCGATGACGGCGTCATGCCCCAGACCATCGAGGCCATTCAGCACGCCAAGGCCGCCAACGTGCCGCTGATCGTGGCGGTCAACAAGGTCGACAAACCCGGAGCCGACTCGCCCCGCGTGGTCAATGAACTGCTCCAGCACGAAATCGTGGCTGAAAGCCTGGGCGGGGAAACGCAGATCATCGAGGTTTCGGCCAAGACCCGTCAGGGTCTGGACAATCTGATCGACGCCATTCTGCTCCAGGCCGAAATGCTCGACCTGCGGGCCAATCCTGATCGGAGTGCCGACGGTGTGGTCATCGAGGCCAAGCTGGACAAGGGCCGCGGCCCGGTCGCGACGGTCCTGGTCAAGCGCGGAACGCTCAAGCGCGGCGATGTCGTCGTGGCCGGGTCGTCCTGGGGCCGGGTTCGCGCCCTGCTGGATGAACGCAACGCCCAGCTGACCGAGGCCGGACCGGCCACGCCGGTGGAGATCCTCGGCCTGGACGAGGCGCCGTCTCCGGGCGACGCCTTCGCCGCCGTTGAGAACGAGGCGCGCGCCCGCGAGCTGACCGACCACCGCGAACGCAAGCGTCGCGATCTGGCGGTTTCGCCGGTGGCGGCGGTGTCGCTGTCGGACATGATGTCCAAGCTCCAGACCAACAAGCTGAAGGAGCTGCCGCTGATCCTGAAGTCGGACGTCCAGGGATCGGGCGAGGCCATCATCGGGTCGCTCGACAAGATGGCGACCGACGAGGTGCGCGCCCGCGTCATCCTGTCGGGCGTCGGCGGCATTACCGAAAGCGACGTCACCCTGGCCAAGGGAGCAGGGGCTCCGATCATCGGCTTCAACGTCCGCGCCTCGAAACAGGCGCGTGAACTGGCCGAGCGTGAAGGCGTCGAAATCCGGTACTATTCGGTGATCTACGACCTGCTGGACGACCTCAAGGGCGTGCTCTCGGGCCTGCTCTCGCCGATCCAGCGCGAGACCTTCCTGGGCAATGCCGAGGTCCTGCAGGTGTTCGACATCTCCAAGGTCGGCCGGATCGCCGGCTGCCGCGTCACCGAAGGCGTGGTCCGGCGCGGATCCCGCGTGCGGATCGTGCGCGACGACGTCGTGGTGCTGGAACTGGGCACGCTACAGACACTCAAGCGCTTCAAGGACGATGTGGCCGAGGTCACCAACGGCTATGAATGCGGGATGCACTTCCAGGGCTTCCAGGACATCAAGGTCGGCGACCTCATCGAGTGCTTCAATCTTGAGGAAGTGGCGCGGACCCTCGATTAGGCCTGCCCCACTATCGCCGCGCGGCCGCGGCAAAGGAGCGATGATGCGTCGTCTTCTACTTGCAAGCTTGCCGTTGATCGCCCTGGCGGGCCCGGCTCAGGCCGAGGATCGCTTCTTTGCCTATGATCCGGCCAATGATGCGGCTCGCCTGATGACCCGGGGCATTACGCTGCGGGCCGAGCGCAGTCTGTTCGGATCTGTTCGGGCCGAGCGCCTGTTCTCGACCGTCGGCGCAGGTTCGGCTGGCCTCGATCCCGACAGTCTGCCGGGGGGAACCCGGGGCGTGCTGCCGGACGGAGCCGATGAATCCAACGTCTATCGGATCGACGCCGAAGGGACTGGCGCGGCCCTGGCCCGAGTTCTGTGCCCGGGGGCCACGACCGTCTGGCTGATCATGGGACGCATCCGCCCCGTCCGCGACCTGACCGTTCATGCGGTCGGCCAGGGGGCAGCCGGACAGGTCCTTCTGTGCCAGACCATGGAGTACCGCTATCGCGGAGAATGGGCCGTTCCGTCCGACGGACGCCCGATCCAGCCGGGCCCGCCCCCAGGCCTGTGATCGAGGGCCGATACTTCGCTGACCTGGGGCTGGTGCGCCTGGCGCTCGTCACCCTGGTCGCGGTGACCATCGGCGTGGGCGGACGCTGGACCGAGGCGGGCGATCCGCGCCTGGCCGCAACCGGGCGAGACGACGACGTCACGATCTGGGTTGCCGACAACGGCTTTCACACCGACCTTATTCTACCGCGCGCTTACCTGAGCGAAGGCGGTGGGCCGCTCGGCCAGGCCGTCGACAGTCTCGATCCTGGGTCCTGGGTCGCGGTGGGCTGGGGCGATGCCCGCTTCTATCCCGATCCCCGTCCGGTCAGTGAGCGTCTTCTCGACGGCCTGCGGGCCTTCCTGTGGCCAGGCAACCCATCCGTGGTCCTGCTGGATCCCACCACGCGTCCACCTGAGGCGATCTATCGTCCCGGGTCACTCCACCAGGCCCGGCTGTCGAGAGCCGGGTTCCTGGCCCTGCGCCGGCGTCTATCCAGCTCGCTGGCGGTCCAGAACCATGCGCCGCTTCGCGGGCCGGCCTCGCGGGTCGGCAACGGCCAGTTCTTCCTGAGCGTTGAGTCCTTCTGGATCGGCCACCTGTGCAACCACTGGTCCGCAGAGCTCCTTCATGCCGGCGGCTTGCCCGTACGCCCGGGGCGAACAATTTTCTCTGCCGAAATCGTCCGGATGGCGCATAGTACAGATGCGACGCCCGGGATACGGGACCGATAGTTTGAGAAGACGGGACATGAAGTTGACCTGGGCGACCCTCGCGGGTCTGGCTGTTGCCCTGATTTTGGCAGGCTGCCAGCCACAGGCCGCCGCCGTGGCCGATGAGACCCCCTCCACCGGAGCCGCCGAAGACGAGGTCGCCGCCCCGGAGTTGTCGGCCGAACAGGCCGAGGCCCGCGCCTTTCAGGCCGCCTGGGATGCCGCCGCTCCGGTGACCGCCTCGGATCCGCGCCTCAATGACGTGGAGGACGGCCGTTGGCCCGAGCCGATCCCGGGCCAATTCGAATTCCGCGAGTCTGAGCTGATCCAGCTGTCGACCGATCTGTTTGCTCTGGTGTCCAGCGGCCATGCCCAGGGCGGCGGCCAGACGACCCGGGGTGCTCTCGCCTTTCATTATCTGTCGCGAACCACCGACGGCTTCCGGCGCGTGGGGGCTACTCCCCTCTTCATTGCCGGCGGCGGGGCCGGCCAGGCCCCGACCTTTACCGTTCGGCGCGATCTGACACCGGCCACGGCGGTCGTCATCCACACCCGGACCCAGAATGGGCGCGGGACCTGTACCGTCAGCCAGTTGGTGGAGCTGACCCCGAGCCAGCCGGTCCTGCGCGCCACCGGAATTGCCACCGGATTCGAGGCGACCAACGGCCAGGGTAACTGGGAAGGCGCGCTGGAGACGGGCCGGTCGGGCCGGGATTTTGACGTCCAGTACTCCGGAGCCTCCGACGCCGAGGCAACCTGGGTCTTTACCGACGCCGGGACCTATCGAGCCCCTGCCCAGCCGCGCCTGAGCGGCTGCTGACTGGACAAGGTCGGCTCTGCGCCCTAGACCGCGCGCCTTTCCGCGCCGACCGGGTCCGAGCCCCGGGGACGCCAGCCTGAAGGAGCGAGCCCATGAGCCGCCATCGCCACCATGATCGACCCCAGTCCGGCCCGTCGCAGCGCCAGTTGCGCGCCGGCGAACTGATCCGTCACGCTCTCGTCGAGGTGCTGCGAGAGGAAGACATCCATGACCCGGCCCTCAAAGGCGTCTCAGTCACGGTGACGGAGGTCCGCCTCAGCCCGGACCTGAAACACGCCACCTGTTTCGTCGAGCCGCTGGGTGTCGGCGTCACGGACATGAACCCGGCCGATCACACCGCGGAGATTATCAAGGCTCTGAATAATCATGCGAAATTCCTGCGCGGCGCTCTGGGTCGGCATATCGACATGAAATTCACGCCGGACCTGCGCTTTCGCCATGACGAGAGCTTTGACGCCGCCAGCCACATGGACAGGCTGTTTAATGATCCCCGCGTCCGTGCCGATATCGAGCGGGGCGACGAGGACGAGGTCTGATGGGCCGTCGAAAGCGGGGGCAGCCTATTCATGGCTGGGTCTGTCTGGACAAGCCGCTGGGGATGGGGTCGACCCAGGCCGTCAGCCGCGTCCGCCGGTTGTTCGACGCCGCCAAGGCCGGCCACGCCGGAACACTCGACCCGCTAGCGTCCGGAATCCTGCCGATCGCGCTGGGTGAGGCGACCAAGACGGTTCCCTTCATGATGGAGGCCCGCAAGGTCTATCGTTTTTCGATCCAGTGGGGGGCCTCGACCACGACCCAGGACCGGGAGGGCGAGGTCGTCGCCCGCTCCGATGTCCGGCCGACGCCCGACCAGGTGCAGGCTGCCCTGTCAGCCTTCATCGGCGAGATCGACCAGGTGCCGCCGGCCTTTTCGGCCATCAAGGTCGATGGGGCCCGCGCCTATGACCTGGCCCGCGACGGTCAGACGGTCGAGCTAAAATCCCGTCGCGTTACCATCGACGAGGCCACGATCACCGGCGCGCCGGATCCCGACCATGTCGAAATCACCGTATTGACAGGCAAGGGCGTCTATATTCGCTCCCTGGCCCGCGATCTGGCGACGGCGCTGGGGGCTGAAGGGCATGTTTCGGCCCTGCGCCGCGAACGGGTCGGCCCGTTCAGCCTTCAGAACGCGGTAGGGCTGGAATTCCTCGAGGATTTGGTGCATAGGGGCGCCGCCTCGGAGGGCTTGCTTCCGATTACGACCGCTCTGGACGACATCCCGGACCTGGCCGTGACCGACGAAGATGCCTTCCGGCTGAGGCAGGGACGATCCATCGTTCTGCTTCCCCGGCAAATGGAAACGCTTCAGGCCCGGCTCTCGGCCGGTTCGGATTTCGTTTCTGCCGTCCAGGGAACGGAGCCTGTGGCCCTGTGCAGCCTGAAGGCCGGACGGCTCCAGCCGGACCGCGTTTTCAACCTCCAGACCTAAGGAGCATCCGATGTCGATTACTGCCGAGCGCAAGAGCGCCGTCATCGCCGACAACGCCCGCAAAGAGGGCGACACCGGGTCGGCCGAAGTCCAGGTCGCGATCCTGACCGAACGGATCGTCAATCTGACCGAGCACTTCAAGACCCACAAGAAGGACAACCACAGCCGCCGCGGCCTGCTGAAGCTGGTTTCCCAGCGCCGCCGTCAGCTGGACTTCCTCAAGAAGACCGACGAGGCCCGTTATCAGGCCCTCATCGCCAAGCTGGGCCTGCGCCGCTAAGGCCGGATCCACCAGAAAGGGGCCGAAACGGCCCCTTTCGCAATTCCGCCGGTCGGTATGGCCGGTATTACCGCGAGGGCCTCTAGACGGTCCTCACCTCCCTATCCGCCGGCCACGGGGTCGGCGGTTCACAGGACCGAAGGACTGAAATCCTGCCCGTCCGTCGCCCATGCGGAATACGCCCGTGGGCCTGAGAAAGCTAAAAACATGTTTGATATCAAGCGCAAGACCATTGAATGGGCTGGCCGGCCCCTGACGCTCGAGACGGGCCGTATCGCCCGTCAGGCCGACGGCGCGGTCCTGGCCACCTACGGTGGGACTGTCGTCCTGGCCACTGCCGTCTTCAACAAGGCGCCCAAGGCCGGGGTCGACTTCTTCCCCCTGACCGTCAACTACCAGGAAAAGACCTTTGCCGCCGGCAAGATCCCGGGGGGCTACTTCAAGCGTGAAGGCCGTCCGTCGGAAAAGGAAACCCTGGTCAGCCGCCTGATCGACCGTCCGATCCGTCCGCTGTTCGCCAAGGGCTTCAAGCACGAGACCCAGGTCGTCGTCACCGTGCTCCAGCACGACATGGAGAATGACCCCGACGTTCTGGGCATGGTCGCGGCCTCGGCGGCCCTGACCCTGTCGGGCGTGCCCTTCATGGGCCCGATCGGCGCAGCGCGCGTCGGCTATATCAACGGCGAATATGTGCTGAACCCGCTTCTGGATCAGATGGCCGACAGCCAGCTGGACCTCGTCGTCGCCGGCACCCAGGACGCCCTGATGATGGTCGAGTCCGAAGCCAAGGAGCTGCCGGATGACGTGATGCTCGGCGCCCTGGTGTTCGCGCACCAGTCGATGCAGCCGGTGATCGACGCCATCATCGAGCTGGCCGAACACGCGGCCAAGGATCCGTTCGAGTTCGAGCCGGCTGACGTCTCGGACATCGTCGCCTCGATCAAGGAACTGGTCGGAGAAGACATCAAGGCCGCCTACGCCCACACCGGCAAGTACGACCGCCACACCGCCGTCGGGGCCGCCAAGAAGAAGGCCGCGGAGGCCCTGGTCGCCTCGGATGCCAATCCGGACGGCGTCGATGCGACCAAGTTCGGCACTGCCTTCAAGGAATGTGAAGCCGACGTCCTGCGCCGTGACATCATCGAGAACAGCCACCGCGTCGACGGTCGCGCGCTCGACAAGGTCCGCGCCATTGTTTCGGAAGTCGGCATCCTGCCGCGGACCCATGGTTCGGCCCTGTTCACCCGGGGTGAAACCCAGGCCATCGTCGTCGCCACCCTCGGCACCGGCGAAGACGAACAGTGGATCGACGCCCTGCAGGGCACCTACAAGGAATCCTTCCTGCTGCACTACAACTTCCCGCCCTATTCGGTCGGTGAAGCGGGCCGCATGGGCTCGCCGGGCCGTCGCGAAATCGGCCACGGCAAACTGGCCTGGCGCGCCATCCGCCCGATGCTGCCGTCCAAGGAAGACTTCCCCTACACCGTCCGCCTGGTCTCCGAGATCACCGAGTCCAACGGCTCGTCCTCGATGGCCACGGTCTGTGGTTCTTCGCTGGCCCTGATGGATGCCGGCGTGCCGCTGGCCCGGCCGGTCTCGGGCATCGCCATGGGTCTGATCCTGGAGCCGTCGGGTGAATACGCCATCCTGTCGGACATTCTGGGTGACGAAGATCACCTGGGCGAAATGGACTTCAAGGTCGCCGGCACCCGCGAAGGCATCACCTCGCTGCAGATGGACATCAAGGTCCCTGGCATCACCGAGGAGATCATGCGCAAGGCCATCGCCCAGGCCTCGGCCGGTCGTCTGCATATCCTGGACGAAATGGACAAGGCCATCGACGGTGCCCGCACCGAACTGGGCGAATATGCGCCCAAGATCGAGACCATCAAGATCGCCACCGACAAGATCCGTGAAGTCATCGGCTCGGGCGGCAAGGTGATCCGCGAGATCGTCGAAAAGACCGGAGCGAAGGTCGACATCGGCGATGACGGCACGATCAAGATCGCCGCCTCGGAACAGTCCAAGATCGACGCGGCCCGCGACTGGATCAAGTCGATCGCGTCGGAGCCGGAAGTCGGTGCCATCTACACCGGCAAGGTGGTCAAGGTTGTCGACTTCGGGGCCTTCGTGAACTTCTTCGGTGCCAAGGACGGTCTGGTTCACATCAGCCAACTGGCCCCGCGCAAGGTCGCCAAGGTCTCGGATGTGGTCAATGAAGGCGACCAGGTGAAGGTCAAGTTCCTGGGCTTCGACGATCGCGGCAAGACCAAGCTGTCGATGAAGGTCGTCGATCAGGAGACCGGCGAAGACCTGACCGAGAAGTTGGCGGCTGAACGTGAATCCGCCAAGGCCGACGCCGAATAGGCATTGGTCGATCAGATCGGTGTTTGAAAGGGGCCCTTGCGGCCCCTTTCTCATATCGCCACTGTTTCACGTGAAACACGGAGCCCTGCCATGAAGATCAATATCGAGATCGACTGCACCCCGACCGAGGCCCGGACCTTTCTCGGCCTGCCGGATGTGACCCCCCTGAACGAACATCTCGTCGGCGAGATGCAACGACGTATGGACGAGAACATGGCCCGGATGCAGCCTGAAGAGCTGATGAAGACCTGGGCCTCCTTCGGGGTTCAGGCCACCGAACAGTTCCGCAGCATGATGGGGATGGCGGCAACCGGTGCCACCAAACCCTGAGCCGCGCCCCTCCAGCCGCGAACGACCGGTGCCACCGCCATGACTGACACCATCTTTGCCCTGGCCACCCCGCCCGGCCGGGGGGCTGTCGCGGTCCTGCGAATCAGCGGCCCCCAAACCGCTGACATTCTGTCGTCGTTGGGGGCCGGCGGCCTGACGCCTCGCCGCGCCGGTCTCCGGTCGCTCAAGGACGCCCGAGGCGGCAAAATCGATCAGGCCCTGGTCCTTCGTTTCATCGCGCCGAACAGCTTTTCAGGCGAAGACCTGGCCGAACTGCACCTTCACGGCGGCTTCGCCGTCGTGGAAGCCGTAGTCGAGCGTCTGCTTCAGCTCGGGCTGCGCCTGGCCGAGCCCGGCGAATTCACCCGTCGCGCCTTCGAAAACGGCAAGCTCGACCTGACCCAGGCCGAGGCCGTCGCCGACCTTATCGATGCGGAAACCAGTGCCCAGCGCGACCAGGCGCTGCGCCAACTCGATGGCGCCCTCAGCCGCCGCTATGACGGCTGGCGCAATCAACTGATTCACATCCTGGCCATGCTGGAGGCCGCCGTCGATTTCCCGGACGAAGAGTTGCCGGAGAATGTGGCCGAACGCGCCCTGCCCGGTATCGACGGACTGATCGCCGATCTGGAAGCCGCTCTCACCGACGGCCAACGGGGCGAGCGCATCCGTACCGGCTTTCGGATCGCCCTTACCGGCGCCCCCAACGCCGGCAAGTCGTCCCTCTTCAACGCCCTGATCGGACGCGACGCCGCCATCGTCACCCCGATTGCTGGTACCACCCGCGATATTATCGAGGCTTCTCTGGTCTTGGGCGGTCGCAAGGTCCTGATCGCCGATACTGCAGGCTTGCGCGAAACCGATGACATCATCGAGGCCGAAGGCGTCGCCCGCGCCCGCGCCTGGGCCGAAGCGGCCGATCTGACGCTGCTGCTTTCCCCTGTCGATGAGGCGATGCCGGACCGACCGCCTGGCGTCTGGCAGATCCGGACCAAGGCCGACCTCGGCCTCGAAGCCGGTGCCGTCAGCGCCGCCACGGGCCAAGGCATCCCGGAGCTGATCGAACGACTAGAGGCTGCCGTCATCGCGGCGACCACCGGAGACGATTTCCCGGTCGCAACCCAGGCCCGCCACCGGGGCCGCCTGGTTGAAGCACATGGCCACCTGTTACGGGCGAGACAGAACCTCGGCGATAGCGGCGCTTCCCCTGAGCTGGCAGCGGAAGACGTGCGCCTGGCGATCCGGGCTCTGGAGGCGATTACCGGCCGGGTCGATGTCGAATCGGTTCTGGACGTCATCTTTTCCAGCTTCTGCATCGGAAAGTGATCGCCTGTTTCACGTGAAACAGACCGCCCCCGGTTCCGCCACTCCCGACGGTCTGCTATAGGCCGCTTCCTTCTTTCGGAGCCCGCCTTGAGCCTGCATTGGGATGTGATCGTGATCGGCGGCGGCCATGCCGGCTGCGAGGCGGCCCACGCCGCCTGGCGCGCCGGCGCCCGCACCCTGCTGCTCACCCACAAGCTCGAGACCATTGGCGAAATGAGCTGCAATCCCGCCATGGGCGGTCTCGGAAAAGGCCATCTGATCCGCGAGATCGATGCCCTGGACGGTCTGATGGGCCGGATTACGGACCAGGCCGCCATCCAGTATCGCCTGCTCAACCGGTCCAAGGGCCCGGCTGTCCGCGGACCCCGCGCCCAGATCGATCGTGGCCTCTATCGCGCGGCGATGCAGGCCGCCCTTGCCGAAAGCGAAGGCCTGGCCCTTGAGGCCGCCGCGGTCGAGGACCTGATCGTCGAGAACGGCCGCGTCGTCGGGGTTTCCGATGATCGCGGTCGCGCCTGGCGCGCCGGGGCCGTCATCCTGACGACCGGGACCTTCCTGAAGGGGGTCATCCATCGCGGCAATGAGAGGATCCCCGCCGGCCGCATTGGAGATCAACCCTCGGTCGGCCTGTCGGAACGACTGTACAGCCTCGATCTCAGGATGGGGCGACTGAAGACCGGTACGCCCGCACGGCTGGAGTATGACTCCATCGGCTGGGCCCAGCTGGAAATGCAGGACGCTGACAGTTCGCCGTCGCGCTTCTCCTTCCTGGCGGACGGAGCCACCCTCCCCCAGATCGCCTGCGGTGTAACCGCCACGAACGAAAGAACGCACCGGATCATCGCCGAGAACCTCGACGAATCCGCAGTCTACGGCGGCCGCTTGTCCGGCAAGGGGCCGCGCTACTGCCCGTCGATTGAGGACAAGGTCGTCCGCTTCGCCGACAAGACGAGCCATCAGGTCTTTCTGGAGCCCGAGGGCCTGCCGGGCAATCCCGACGGTCAGACCGTCTATCCAAACGGGGTCTCGACCTCGGTCTCGGAAGCGACCCAGCTGGCCTTTCTGCGAACCCTTCCGGGCCTCGAGGCCGTGCGCGTGCGCCGGTATGGCTACGCCATCGAGTATGACTACGTCGACCCCACCAGCCTGCATCCCACGCTCGAGCTTCGGGCCCTGCCGAGTCTCTATCTCGCCGGCCAGATCAACGGCACGACCGGCTATGAGGAGGCGGGCGCACAAGGTCTGATCGCCGGTCTGAACGCCGCCCGCGCCGTCGCCGGTCAGGACGGAATCGTGCTCGGGCGCGACCAGGCCTATATCGGCGTGATGATCGACGACCTGGTCACACGCGGTGTGACCGAGCCCTACCGCATGTTCACCAGTCGAGCCGAGTTCCGTCTGTCCCTGCGCGCCGACAATGCTGATCAACGATTGACGCCGCTGGCGATGCAGGTTGGTCTGGTTGGATCTGCGCGCCGTCAGGCGTTTGACGTCAAAGCCGGAATCCTGACGCGGGCGCGCCGACTGATGACGGAGACGGAACTGACGCCCAATGCGGCCAACCGCTTGGGATTAAAGGTCAATCAGGATGGTCAGCGCCGGTCGCTGAGCCAGCTTCTGACCTATCCGGGCGCCTCGCTGGAGATCTTTGCCGCGACCTGGCCCGAGATTCACACCTGGTCACCAGAGGTCGCCGAGCAGATCGAGATCGACGCGGCCTATGCCGGCTACCTCGGCCGCCAGGCGGCCGATGCCGACGCCCTGCGACGTGATGAGGCCCTGGTCATACCGGACGATCTCGACTTTTCGATCGTCGGAGGCCTATCCCATGAGGTGCGGGAAAAGCTGAGCTCGGTTCGACCGCGCACGCTCGGCCAGGCGGGGCGTATCGAGGGTGTCACGCCGGGGGCTCTGACGGCGCTGCTGGCCCACGTCCGTCGTGGCCGATCAGACGCGGCCGCGTGATCCCGTGGACGCGCGTGCCTTTCAAAACCTGACCGGAGCCTCTGACCAGGCCATCGCTGATCTGGATCGCTATCGCCAGATGCTCGAGGCCGGCAATGCCGTGATGAACCTCGTCGGCCCGGCCAGCCTGCCCGACTTCTGGAACCGCCATGCGCTCGATAGCGCCCAGCTTCTGCCCCTGGCCCCCGACGCCCGGGTCTGGGCGGATCTGGGTGCCGGGGCCGGCCTGCCCGGCGTGGTTCTGGCTGTTCTCCTGAAGGAGGCCCCCGAGGCGAAGGTCTGGCTGATCGACAGCCAGACCAAACGTTGTCGTTTCCTTTCAGACGTTGTCAGCGCCCTGTCTCTACCAGCCGAAGTCGTCAATGCTCGGGCCGAATCCCTGTCGATCAAGGCGGATGTGGTGACGGCCCGAGCCTGTGCCCCGCTTGACAGGCTACTGCAATTTGCCGAGCCCTATCGTCGCAGGGGAGCCGAAGCGCTGTTCCTGAAAGGCGAGAAGGCCGAAGACGAAATCGCCGAGGCCCGCCGGCATCATCGCTTCGATGCCGAGGTCCTGCCGTCCGCCAGCGATCCCCGAGGTCGCATCCTTCGTATCCGGAGCCGCCAAGTTGCCGCGTGAAGTTCCCCCCCCTCGCATTCTCGCCGTCGCCAACCAGAAGGGTGGCGTTGGCAAGACAACCACGGCCATCAATCTGGGCACCGCCCTGGCTGCGGTCGGAGAGCGGGTGCTGCTGATCGACATGGACCCCCAGGGCAATGCCTCGACCGGCCTGGGTGTGCCACGCGAACACCGGCGGGTGACGATCTATGATTCCATCGTCGACGGTCGCCCCCTGCACGAGGCTGCGGTCGCCACCCAGGTTCCGAACCTGTGGCTGGTGCCGTCCGATCCGGACCTGTCCGGCATCGAAATCGAACTCGGCCAGGCCGACCGTCGCTCGTTCCGCCTGCGCGATGCCATAGATCGGCTCAAGCAGCTAAAGGACAGCCTGAAGCCGACCTATGTGCTGATCGACTGTCCGCCGTCGCTGAACCTGCTGACCGTCAATGCCATGTCGGCTGCCGATGCCGTGCTGGTCCCGCTGCAGTGTGAGTTCTTCGCCCTGGAGGGCCTGACCCAGCTGATGCGGACCATCGATCTGGTCCGGTCCAGTCTCAACCCCCGCCTCGACATCCAGGGCATCGTCCTGACCATGTACGATCGCCGCAACGCCCTGTCCGGCCAGGTCGAGGCCGATGTCCGGGGCCATTTCGGCGACAAGGTCTATCAGACGGTGATTCCGCGAAACGTGCGGGTGTCGGAGGCCCCCTCCTTCGGCAAACCGGCCCTGATCTATGATTTGAAATGCGCGGGCAGCCAGGCCTATCTGAACCTGGCGCGCGAGCTGGTCCGGCGCGAAAGGGCGCGTCGTCGGTCAGAGCAACTTCTTGAGAAAGCTGAATAAATGTCTGAGCGTCACCGAGGACTGGGTCGAGGCCTCTCGGCCCTTCTGAGCGAGGCGGGGGCTGATGTACCCGACGCGCCGCCGCCATCGGCTCCGACCGATATTCCGATCGAGTTGATCCGGCGCAATCCCGAGCAGCCGCGACGGACCTTCACGGAGGCCGAACTCGACTCCCTGACCGCCTCGGTCAAGGAACGTGGCGTGCTGCAGCCGATCCTGATCCGGCCCGCCCCCGATGGCGACGGCTATCAGATCGTCGCCGGCGAACGTCGCTGGCGGGCAGCCCAGAAGGCCAGCCTGGCGACCATCCCGGCAGTCATCCGGGAGCTCGACGACCGCCAGGTCCTCGAGATCGCGATCATTGAAAATGTTCAGCGCGCCGATCTGAACCCGATTGAAGAGGCCCTGGGCTATCGCTCCCTAATCGAGCGTTTCGGGCGCACCCATGAGGCGCTTGGTGAAATCGTCGGCAAGAGCCGCAGCCATGTCGCCAACACCCTGCGTCTGCTCACCCTGCCCGACAGCGTGCGCGTCCATGTCGAGGAAGGCCGGATCTCCGCCGGCCACGCCCGCGCGCTTCTGACCGCCGACAATGCCGAAGGCCTGGCGCAACGGATCATCGATGAAGGCCTGAGCGTCCGTCAGGTTGAAGCCCTGGCCAAGGGGCCGGAAGAACGCCCCGCTCGCGCCGGTACCCGCCGCGATGCGGCGGGGCGCAATCCCGACATCGCGGCGCTGGAGAGCGATCTCTCCGACACCCTGGGGCTTAAGGTCGACCTGGCCGACAAGGGAGGCAAGGGTGCCCTCACGCTGCGCTACGTCACGCTCGAACAGCTCGATGAACTGTGCCGGCGACTGATGCGCGGTTGATCCAAGGTCGATCGCAGGGGCGGCGTTAAAGCCCCAGCCGGCGCGCCCGAGCCGCCACCGACAGCAGCGCCCGTTCGGCAATCAGACCATCGGGCGATCCGGCGCGCTTGCAGGCGCGATCCGCCTCGAGCAGGTCAGACTGCACCGTATCAAGCTCGGCCAGTGACCACGACCGCGCCTGACGCAGCATCTCCCGTTCCTGTTTCCAGAAGACGCCGGCGGCCTTGGCCGCCTCCTTCATGTCGGCCCCGCTGCGCGACAGGGTGACGATCCGGCGCAGCTTGCCGAGGTGCTGACTGGCGGCACGCACAGCCGAAGGGCCGGTTTCGCCCTCCTCCAGGGCCCGCACCAGTCCGCTGCGCGCGGGACCGGGCCGGCCACCGAAGGCGTCATTGGCAGCCTCGAACAGGGAGGCATCCGGTTCGACTCCCAGGAAATCCTCTAGTTCGGCAACGCCCAGAGTCGACCCGGATCCTGGCCCGATAAACAGGGCCAGACGCTCGATCTCCTGGCGCGCGACGCCGCGTTCCTTGGGCAAACGCCCCAAGAACACCTCCAGCGCCTCCGAACTCAGCGACACATTGTCGGCCCTGAGCACCTCTCGGGTCATGCGCGCAATATCGCCGACCTCATCCTCATAACAGGGGATGACCCAGGCGGCGTCGCCCTTCTCCGCCGCCTTTCTGAGCGCCGAGTCGCGCCCGAGATTGCCGGCTTCAATGACCAGACCGGCGTCTGGATTGAGCCGACCGTCCAGGTGCGCCACCAGGGCCTCTGCAGCCAGGCGATCGACAGACGCCTTCTCCCCATGCAGGCGCAGCCGCACCAGCCGCTTGCCGCCGAGCATCGACTGCGCCGCCAGCTCCTCCTCGAGCCGCGCCGGATCGGCCTCCAGGTCGCCGTCGGTGAGAAGGGCGGTATCAAACGGATCGTCGATGTTGGGGACCAGGGCCCGGGCCAGCTGCTCGCCGCGCTCGCGCACGACGCCGCGATCGCGCCCATAGATCAGGGTCGCCCGCATGGCCGGATCGGGCTTGGCCAGAAAGCGGTCGATATCCGGCCGCCGCTTGAGGATCATCCCCCCACGGCTCCGGCCTGGTCGGCGAACACCTGGGCGAGATCTGAGCGAATCCGGTCAGCCACCTGGGCCGCCGCACGCTCGGATCCGTCCTCGCCGGCGACCACCCCGGCATAAGGTTGGGCCGAGGCCGCATAGGTGGTCGACACCGTGATGACATCCTCGTGGACGCGCCGGTTGGTCCGGATTTCCGTCAGGGTATAGGCGACCGTCAGGGTCAGTTCATACCGCGTCGCGGTATCGTCGGCGCGTCGGCCGAGCGGGGACCGCTGTTCCGACAGCCGGGTCGTCAACCGATAGATCGGTTCGGCCGTCCCGTCCCGACCGAACGCATCCTCCAGCCGCTCGCGGAGCGCGAAACCGGCCCGATTGTTCGGAACCTGAACCGAGATCCGCTCAAGACCCGCCACCACGCCCGGCTCGGCATACAGGGGCGTAAAGCCCACACAGGCCGAAAGCAGGATCGCCATCGCCCCCAGAATCGGTCCGGCCAGGCGGTTCATGCGTCACCCCGTGACAATATTGATGATCCGGTCCGGCACGACGATGATCTTGCGAACCGACAGGCCCTCCAGTTTGGACTGAACCTCCGCGTCTGCAAGTGCGATCTGTTCGACCTCGGCCGGAGCCAGGCCGCGCGCCACGCTCAGTTCACCGCGGCGCTTGCCGTTCACCTGAATCGGCAGAACCACCTGATCATCCATGGCCAGGGCCGGATCGAACGCCGGCCACGGCGCATTGACCGCCAGGCCCGACTGCCCCAGCCGCTCCCAGCATTCCTCAGCCAGATGGGGAACAAAGGGTTGAATCAAAAGCGTCAGGGCGACCAGGCCATCATGCTTGGCCGCCCGCAGGGCCGGCGATGCTGCCCCGGTCTGCACGGCCCGCAGCGTATTCAGATATTCGTACAGGCGCGCGATGGCCGCATTGAAGTGAAAGCCCTCGACACCCTCGGTGACGGCCTTGATGGCCTTGTGCGTAGCTCGGCGCAGCGCCAGGGACTCGGCGTCGTCCCCGACCGCCGACATCTCCGTTTCGGACGGAAAGCCGTCAACCTCGACCCAGACGCGCTGGACGAAACGACCCGCTCCTTCCAGACCCCCGGCCGTCCATTGCACATCGCGCTCCGGCGGACTGTCGGACAGGACGAACAGGCGACCGGCATCGACCCCGTACTGGTCGACGATCTCCTGGGGCGCCACCACGTTCTTCTTGGACTTCGACATCTTTTCGATGTCGCCGACCGTGACCGGCTGGCCGAATTGGCGGTCGACCCACATCCCGTCGCGCTTCTCGACCTCATCGGGCGAAAGCCAGTTGCCGGCCTGGGATCGGTAGGTCTCGTGGACGACCATCCCTTGTGTAAACAGCCCTGAGAAGGGCTCGCGGATCGACATCAGGCCGGCATCGGTCAGGGCCCGGGTGATGAAGCGAGCGTAGAGCAAGTGCAGGACCGCGTGCTCCACCCCCCCGATATATTGATCGACGGGCAGCCAGTAGTCGGCCGCCGCCTTGTCGATGGGGGCCTCGGTCCAGGGATCGGCGAAGCGGGCAAAGTACCAACTGGAATCCACGAAGGTATCCAGAGTATCGGTTTCGCGTTCAGCCGGAGCCCCGCATTTCGGACAATCGACGTGTTTCCAGGTCGGGTGCCGCGCCAGCGGGTTGCCGGGCACATCAAACGTCACATCATCCGGCAGTTTGACAGGGAGCTGCGCTTGCGGAACCGCGACGGTTCCGCAGCTCGGACAGTGGATGATCGGGATCGGGCAACCCCAGTAGCGCTGGCGGCTGACGCCCCAGTCCCGCAGGCGATAGACGGTCGCACCTTGGCCCTGACCGGTCGCCTCAATGCGCCGGATCGCCTCGGCCTTGGCGGCCTCGATATCGAGACCGTCGAGGAAGTCGGAATTGAACAGGGTGCCTGATCCCGTAAAGGCCTCTTCGCCGATGGTGACGTCCCCGACAGCGCCGATGGGGCGAACCACCGGGAGCACCGGCAGGCCGTATTTCCGGGCAAAATCCAGGTCGCGCTGGTCGTGGGCCGGACAGGCGAAGATGGCCCCCGTGCCGTAGTCCGACAGGATGAAATTGGCGATCCAGACCGGCACCTCAACCCCGGTAAAGGGGTGAATCACCTTCAGGCCGGTGTCCCAGCCGATCTTTTCGGCCTGTTCGATATCGGCCTGGCTCGACCCGCCCTTGCGGCATTCGGCCACGAAGGCTGCAATCTCGGCATTGTCGGCGGCCAGCGCCGTCGCCACCGGGTGGT
This sequence comes from Pseudomonadota bacterium, assembly GCA_963205025.1. Lineage (GTDB taxonomy): Bacteria > Pseudomonadota > Alphaproteobacteria > Caulobacterales > Caulobacteraceae > Brevundimonas. The sequence goes on from CAUJHO010000013.1 coordinate 33,338, forward strand.
CCGGGGCCAGGCCCATGAACGACGCGCCGAACAGGGTGTCGGGCCGGGTCGTATAGATGGTCAGGCCGTCGGGGGCTGCGGGCGGGGCCTCTGCGGCCCATGCCCAGGTCAGGGTCAGGCCCTTGGAGCGCCCGATCCAGTTCTCCTGCATCAGGCGGACCTTGTCCGGCCAGCGGGCCAGGGTGGTCAGGCCGTCGATAAGGTCATCGGCATAGTCGGTGATACGCAGAAACCACTGGGTCAGCTTGCGCTTCTCGACGATCGCGCCCGAGCGCCAGCCCCGGCCGTCGATCACCTGCTCATTGGCGAGCACCGTGTTGTCGACCGGATCCCAGTTGACCACCCCCTCCTTCTGGTAGGCCAGACCACGCTCCCACAGCTTGAGGAACCAGGCCTGCTGCTTGCCATAATAGGCCGGGTCGCAGGTGGCGAGCTCGCGCGACCAGTCCAGCGACAGGCCAAGCAGTTTCAGCTGATCGCGCATGGTGGCGATGTTGGACCAGGTCCATTCCCCGGGGTGCACCCCGCGCTCCATGGCGGCATTCTCGGCCGGCATGCCGAAGGCGTCCCAGCCCATGGGATGGAGCACCTCGAATCCGCGGGCGCGCTTATAGCGCGCCACGACGTCTCCCATCACATAGTTGCGGGCATGCCCCATGTGGATGTTCCCACTGGGATAGGGAAACATTTCAAGGACATAATATTTCGGGCGGCCCGAGTTCGGATCGGCCCGAAAGACGTTTTCGGATTCCCACTGGGCGCGGCGGCGTGGTTCCGCCGTCCGGGGATCATATCGGGACATGGGTCGGTCGATCAGTCTCCGGTCCCGGCCAGGCGCAGCTGGCGGGCACGGGTCAGGATGGCGTTCTCGAGATCCGTTTCAGTCTGGGCGGAGACCTGGGCTTCCACCCACTCTCCGGCCTCGTTACGAACCTGGCGGTTGACGGTGACGTTCAGGGCATCGGCCCGAAGTCGGGAATCCAGGATATAGACCGTGGCCTTGATCCGTTCGTTCGGCGAGGCCGCCGTCGAATGCCAGCCGTAGTTGATGATCCCGCCCCACGGATCAGCCGTATCCAGCGGCAGGAACGACAGAGTGTCCAGCGAGGCGCGCCACAGATAGCCGTTCACGCCGATACCGACCGGCGCGGCCGCCGGCTGAGAATCGTCGTTCCCGACCATCCGGCTGACGGTCCCGCACGCGGACAGGCCGGAAACCAGCCCCAGGGCCAGGGTCACGCCGAGAAGGCCGCGCGCAAAGTTCATGGGGGTCATCTCCACCTGAATTCCAAGGCCAGCTGGCCGCATCGCTCCTATAGCACGCGCCCTTAGCCGTCTGACAAGCGGCTCGCAAAGGGGCAGAACGATGACCGGCCCGATCGCAGCCTGCGGCCGCGTGTCGCAGGGGACACAGCGGTCGGATGATTCGCCTTTTGGACGAACCGCCAGGCCGATCAGCGTTGACCTTGGGGACAAGCGGAGTCTTTAGTTGCCTTATTGGCGTCATGACGGACAACTATTTCTCCGTCTGAACCGCGACTTGCCATCAGGAAACCCCGGTGGCGCAGGACAGTGAGGCGAATGGGCCACAAGACGATCATCGCAGCCTTGGCTGTCGGCCTGACCCTGACGGGACTGGCTTCGGTGACGCACGCCCAAACCCGCTCCCGTCCGGAGGCCGTTTCCGGCAGCCAGATCGTCGATTCCACCGCCCAGCGCCAGGGCCGCCGCGGCCTGCAATGGAACGGTGAGGGCCGTTGGGGCCTGAATCTCGACGTCGACCAGCCCGTCGGACGCGAGGCTGACTGGAACGATGTCGATGCTTCGGCCTCCTTCCGCCTGTCGCCCTCCCTGCGGCTGCAGGGAACTGTCGGCCTGGGCGAACGTCGCCCCGATCCGGCCCGTCCTCAGTCGACTGACCGCGACCAGCCGCGCGTCCGGCTCGAGACGATTTTCCGCTTCTAGTTCCGGTTTCTATTCGGGATCAGGCCGCCTCTTCGCGGGCAGGGCCGTTGTTGCGTGCGAGCGACACTTCGAAATCCGAGAAGATGTCGAGCATTTCGTCGACCGTGATCGGCCCACCGCTGACCCGATAGCGCCAGAAGCTCACGATATGGCGCAGCGCAGCCACCTGCTCGCCCAGCCGGACAAACAGCAGCGGTGCATCCAGCAGGAATTCGCGGAAGGCCGTCGGGCGGCCATTGCCGGTGAGATGGCCGTAGGCGGTGTCATAGACCTTCAAGGTCTCGGCGGCATCGCCGAGCGTCAGCTTGATCCAGCCGACCAGATTCTCCCGGATCTGGGTCAGTTCGGCCCGTTCCTCCAGCGTGGTCGGACCAAAGGGCCTGGCACGCGCAATCTCGGCGGCGACCGGCCCGATTTCGGCCATCACGCTGGCCAGGGACCACTTGTAGTAGAGGAAGCCCTTCCAGCAGAAGACGCCCTCGGCATAGTCCTCCGGGGCCAGCCGCAGCGTCAGTCGCAGCGGCTCCATCTCGTCCCCATCGGCATTGGACAGAATCTTGCCGACCAGAACGGCGGCGCGCTGAGCCGTCTGTTCATCGCGCCCCATGCTGGCCGCCACGAGGGGCGCGATCTCGGCCTGGGCAAAGGCAAACATCCGCCTCCGGTCGGCCTCCGTCAGGTCGAAATAGGCGGGGTCGGGCGTACGACCGCCCCGGGCCAGCTGTTCGCGCAGCAGAAACGGATCGAGCGACGGCAGCTGATCGATCAGGCGCAGGGTTTCCAGGTCGGATTCCGGCATCGACGTCCCGAAGACGTCCCGGATCACGCGTGAAAAGTCTGACTGATCCACGAAGACATAGCGACCGCCCAGCTTCAGGTCCGAGGGATCGATCGGAATCACCACCTTGGTAGCCACCTGACGTCGGCGGCGAAACAGATCCAGCTCGTCACGGCGAAGGCGATGCTTGATGATCAGGGAGCGGTTGAGATGGGGATTGGCAAACAGCGGCCGTTCCGACCAGCCCGGAAGCTCGCGGAAATTCCGCCAGACCATCATCAGGTTCAGGACCCGTGACGTCGACGCCGAGGCCTGAAGCCGTGCCAGATTACGAACATGAGGTTGTGACACGCGGTCCGGGTCTCCCTTTGTCAGGGCAACCTAGGCGCAATCTCTCACCAACCGGTTAGTCAATTCGGAATTTTGCTGACTGGACAGCGACGTAACCAGGGCCTAGCCCGGCAGAATGGTCGAGATCACCGGTTCCAGCCCCTCTGAATTCGCTGTCGTGCGGGACCGTTTTGCGGCCCAGTTCGATCAGGATGAGGCCCTCGGCGCGCGTTTCACCGCCTGCGTGGATGGCCAGGTCGTCCTGGATCTGATCGGCGGCAGCGCCGATCTAGCCGGGACGACGCCCTTTGGCCCGGACACTCTGACGCCTGTCTTCTCGACCACCAAGGCCGTCATGGCCCTGATGATGGCGCGGCTGGTCGATCAAGGATTGATCACCTACGACACCCCGGTCGCCGAGATCTGGCCGGCGTTCGCCCAGGCCGGAAAGGAACCGGTCACCCTGGCCCAGATGATGAGCCACCAGGCCGGCTTGCCCGGCTTCTTGCCGCCGGCCGAGCCCGAGATCTGGTTCGACCCGCCGGCGGTCTGTGAGCGGCTGGCGGCCCAGGCCCCGCTGTGGCCGCTCGGAACCGGCTCCGGCTATCACCCCATCACCATCGGCTATCTGGCGGGTGAAGTGTTCCGGCGCCTTGATGGCCGTACCCTCGGTGCCGCCCTGCGTGAAGACATCTGTGTTCCGCTCGGCCTCGACCTCTGGATCGGCCTGCCGGATAGCGAACACGGCCGCGTTGCCCAGATGCGCAAGCCCCCGGCGGCCCCCGACCTCGGCCAGATCGACGACATCAAGCGCGCGGCCTTCCTCGACCGGGGCTCGGCCCCCGGTGGCCGCGGCTCTGGCGATTGGCGGCGCATGGAGATCCCCTCCGCCAATGGTCATGCCACCGCCGCAGCTCTGGCCCGGCTGATGGCGGTTATCGCCGGGGACGGCTCACTCGACGGTCGGGCGGTGGTATCGCGCGAGACGCTGACCGCACTGACGCGGGAGCAGGTGCGGGGGCCGGACAAGGTCCTGCCCTTTGATCTGATCTGGGCGGCGGGCCTAATGAAAAACACCGGTTCCAACGGGCTTGGGCCGGGGCATCAGGCCGTCGGCCATTATGGATGGGGCGGCTCCATGGCCATGGCGGATCCTGAACGCCGTCTCTCGGTGGCCTATGTGATGAACAAACAGTCGGTGCATCTGGTCGCCGACCCCCGCCCGGTCGCCCTGATCGAGGCGCTTTACGCCAGCTTTTAGGGCCGCTCCGCCGGCGGATCGATCAGGCCGGGTTCGGGGGCCAGAACCCGCGCCGCCCGCGTCCGTCTGACGGCTCCGGCGGCATAGACCAGGGCTCCGACCCAGATGAAGGCGAAGCTGACCACCCTGAGGTCGCCCAGCGGCTCTCCCTGGATCGTGCCGATGATAAAGGCGATCGACGGGGCCATAAATTGAAGGAATCCCATCGTTGACAGCGGCATGCGTCTGGCAGCCCAGGCAAACAGCGCCAGCGGCAGGACGGTGATCGGCCCGGCTGCCATCAGCCAGAAGACACTGGCCGCGCTATCGGTGAAATGGCCGGTCCCCTGCACCTGCAGCCAGATTGCCCAGCCAAGGCCGAGCGGGGCCAGCAACAGGCATTCGACAAACAGGCCCGCCTGGGCATCGGCCGACACCCGCTTGCGGATCACCCCATAGGCCGCGAACGAAAGGGCCAGGACCAGCGAGATCCACGGCAGGTGTCCGAGCGCCAGGGCCTGAAGCACCACCCCGACCGCTGCCAGAGCGATGGCCGTCAGACCCCACCGATCCAGCCGCTCGCTGAAGAACCAGGCCCCCGCCGCCATGCTCAAAAGCGGATTGAGGTAATAGCCGAGCGAGGCGTCCAGCAGCCGCCCAGACGTCACCGCCAGCACGAAGATCGTCCAGTTGACGGCAATCAGGGCCGTCGAAAGCGCCAGCCAGCCCAGGGTGCGGCGGTCGCTCAATATGGCCCGCACCTGTCCGGACTGGTGCGCCATCAGAACCAGCAGCCCAGCCCAGACGACGCCCCAGATCGCCCGGTGCGCCATCACCTCTAGCGGATCGGCCCCGACCGCACCCATCTGCTGAAAGGCCAGGGGCGCAAACCCCCAGATCAGGTAGCAACTGATCCCGGCCGCAAGCGCCGTGCGGGCCTCGGTTGGCGCGGGGGGGACACCGCCGGAGCCTGACATGGCCTAGACCGTGATCGAACGATAGCCGCCCTGGGGGGTGATGATCCCCTGCTCGTCCAGCAACTGGGCGATCTGGACGGCATTGAGGGCTGCGCCCTTCCTCAGATTGTCCGATACCACCCACAGATTGAGGCCATGCTCGACCGTCGGATCATTGCGAATGCGCGAAACGAAGACGGCAAAATCGCCCGCCGCCTCGACCGGCGAGACCCAGCCGTCGACCTCTTCGGGCTTGTCGACCACCATGATCCCGGGGGCCTCGCGCAGCAGGTCGCGGGCGTCTTCGGCGTCCAACGGCTCCTCGAACTCCAGGTTCACGGCCTCGGAATGACCGACGAAGACCGGCACTCGCACGCAGGTGACCGTCAAGCGGATCTCCGGGTCGAGGATCTTGTGGGTCTCGCGCCACATCTTCTCTTCCTCGGACGTATAGCCCTCGTCCTTCAGTTCGCCGGCGAAGGGCAGCACGTTGAAGGCGATCTGTTTCGGATAGACCTTGGGGGTGGCGTCCCCCAGGCCATAGAGGGCCTTGGTCTGGTTCCACAGTTCGTCCATGGCCGCCTTGCCGGTGCCCGAGACGGACTGATAGGTCGCGACCACCGCGCGCTTGATCCGGGCTGCGTCGTGAAGCGGCTTGAGCGCCACCACCAGTTGGGCCGTCGAACAGTTCGGATTGGCGATAATGTTCTTCTTCTTCGCCAGATGGACCGCGTCCGGGTTCACCTCCGGTACGATCAGCGGCACATCCGGGTCCATCCGGAAGGCCGAGGAGTTGTCGATGACGATCGGACCCTGCTGGCCGATCTTTTCCGACCAGGCCCGGCTGACGTCACCGCCCGCAGACATCAGCACGATGTCAACTTTTGAAAAGTCGAATGTTTCCAGGTTCAGACACTTCAGGGTCTGGTCACCGAAGGCCACCTCGACGCCCTGCGAGCGCCGCGAGGCGACCGCGTACATCTCGTCGACCGGGAAGTTCAGCTCTTCCAGAATGGCCATCATCTCACGGCCAACGTTGCCGGTGGCGCCTACGACAGCGACGCGATAGCCCATGCTCATCTCCTGAATCCGGCGGGGAAGCTGGCAGGCCCGCCGTGCCCTCGCATTTAGGCCGATCCGGCCAAAGCGCAATCGGCTTGCGCGATTCAAATCTGCCGCTAATCCCCGATCCATGCCCATCGATGTGGCCGAGGCCTATCAATCGCTGATCAATCAGAACCGGCTAAGGCCTGATCCCAGCCAGCGCCCGGCGCTGGATGCACTCGGCGAGGTCGAGGCCGCCATCGAGGCCCGCCCGAAGCTGTGGTCGTTCGGAGCCGAACCGGTGCGCGGGCTTTACCTGTGGGGCCCGCCCGGTCGCGGCAAGTCGCTGCTGATGGATTTGTTCTTCCAGACGGTCGACGAGCCGAAGAAGCGCCGCGCCCACTTCCATGCCTTCATGGCCGAGGTCCAGGCCCGCATCCAGACCTGGCGGACCGGCGACAGGATGACGCGCAAGCGGGTGTTCGGAACCTCGCGCGGAGACGATCCGATCGCGCCCCTGGCCCGGCTGATCGCGTCGGAGGCCCGGCTGCTCTGTTTCGACGAGCTGCAGGTGACGGACATTGCCGACGCCATGATCCTGGGACGGTTGTTCGAGGCCCTGTTTGCCGAAGGGGTGGTGCTGGTCTGTACGTCCAACCGACCACCGGTCGATCTCTACAAGGACGGGATCAATCGCCAGCTGTTCGTGCCCTTCATCGAGATAATCCAGGCCCGCTGCCGGGTGCTGGAGCTGAAAGGTGCCCAGGACTGGCGGCTGGAACACCTGAAATCGGCCACGGTCTGGTTCTCGCCGGATCAAAGGGAAGGCTTCGACACCCTGTGGGATCGGCTGAAAGGACAGGCCCAGGAAGCTCCGGCCACCCTCGACATCTCCGGACGCAAGGTCGTCATCGCCCGCTCGGTGGGAGCCATGGCCCGCGACACTTTCAAGGACCTGTGCGACCGACCGCTCGGTCCTTCGGACTATCTGGCGCTCGCCGAGCGGTTTGATACCCTGTTCCTGGAAGATGTGCCGCAACTGACGCCGGATCGGCGCGAGGCAGCCCGTCGCTTCGTCACCCTGATCGACGCCCTCTATGAGGCACGGGGGCGCCTGGTCGTCCTGGCCGAGGCCGAGCCCGATGACCTCTATCCCGCCGGGCCGGGGGCTTTCGAGTTCGAACGCACCGCCTCGCGTCTGCACGAGATGCGCTCTAGCGACTGGCTGAAAAACAAGAGCCGCCGACAGCCCTGAGGTCATCGGCGGCTCCATTCTGGCGTCCGACCCGACAAGGGGACGGGGCGGATCGTCATGCGGTGACCGGATCGGGGGGACGGGTCCTGGTCACCTGACCGGCGGCTCCAAGGGGAGGGGGATGAGCCACCGTTGAGACAGATGTAGGAAGCCCTGCCCCGGATGTAAGGGGGATGATCACGAAAACTTGATCGGCGCCGTCGCCTTTCGTCGCGCCTTGGCCTCGGCGATCAGTTTTCGCTGTTCCGGCGGCACCGGATAGGGATTGCCGTCCCCCGACAACAGCACCGCGATCCAGCGTGTGCCACCGAACTGAGCCGTGATGGCCATGACCATCACCGCGATCGGCGTCGACAGGAAGGCTCCCGGAATTCCCCACAGCGCACTCCACAGCGCCAGAAACAGCATGACCGTCACCGGATCGATATTCTGGTTGTCACCCTGCATCCGCGGCTGAATGAAATTGCCCGAAACCTGTAGAATGACCTGCAGCCCGGCAAACAGGACAATGGCCTGCCAGTAGGAATCGAACTGGACCAGGGCATAGAGCGGCGGACCGACCGCCGCGATGGCCCCGCCGACCACCGGAATGTAGCCGACCAGAAAGATCAGGAAGGCCCAGAACAGCGGGTTCTCCAGCCCGACGATCACCATGATCAGCCAGGCCGTGGCCGAGATCATCAGGCCCGTCACCGTCTGAACCATCAGATAGCCCTCGACGCCGCCCCGTACCCGCTCGAAAATCTGGGCGGCCTGGTAGCGCTCGCGCTTCAACGGGAACAGCGCCACCACCTTCTTCAGGAAGCTGCGCTTGGAGGCCATCATGAAGCCCAGATAGACGAGGGTGAAGAAGGCGGCACTGAAGACCGACTGGGTCGTCAGGGCGGCACGCGCCGCATAACCGGTCAGATCGAGATCGGAGACCAGATCTCGCAGGGCCGGCGGCGTGGTGATGCCGAACAGGCTGGCGATATCGGCAATGATCTGATCCAGCCGCTCGCCAATCCCCTGCCCCTGGGCAATGATGCCCGACAGGCCATCGACGATCACCCAGATCGCCCCAAACAGGCCCAGAAAGACGAGGATGGCCGAAACCCAGCCCACCGCGCTGCGGGGAATCGGCAGGCGGCTCGCCACCCAGCGCGTCAGGCCCTCGATCATGATCAGGAGAAACAGCGCCATGGCCAGCGGCGTGACGATCCCCCTGAGCCAGTACAGAGCACCGCCGGCCAGGATCACCGCGATGATGGCTACCGAGTTTCGGGTGACCGTCGATCCCTCATGCGGCGGGCGCGCCGGCGGCAGGCTTGCATCGACCCCTTCTTGCACACCGTCCGGGGAGGCCTTGCGGCGGCTGAGTTTTGGCATCTTGATCGGCATGGTCGCAGCTTTGCGGCCTGTCCGGTCGCGGGTCAATCACGCTGGCTTCCGGCGATGACGCACGCTAGGTCTGGGGGTCTGAAATTCGGAGAGATCTGGGCATGAGCGATCAGGACCAAGCGGGCGTCTATCTGGGCCAGTCGACCAAGGCCGAGACCCTGTTGTTCCGGCGGACCAATCGCCATGGCGTCGTCGCCGGCGCGACCGGTACGGGCAAGACCGTTACCCTGCAGATCATGGCCCAGGGCTTTGCCGACGCCGGCGTTCCCGTCTTTGCCGCCGATGTGAAGGGGGATCTGTCGGGCATCTGCCAGATCGGCACGCCGAATGAAAAGCTGTTGGCCCGCGCCCAGCAGATTGGACTGGAGCTGGTGCCCGAGGCCGCGCCAACGATCTTCTGGGACCTGTTTGGTCGCAAGGGGCACCCGATCCGCACCACCATGTCGGAGGTCGGCCCGCTGTTGCTGGCCCGTATGCTGGAGCTGAACGACGTCCAGGAAGCGGTCCTGTCAGTGACGTTCCGGGTCGCTGACGACGAAGGCCTGCTGCTGCTCGACATCGAGGACCTGCGGGCGGTCCTGGCCTATGTTTCCGAACACGCCGACGAAATCGGGCGGCGTTACGGCAATGTCGCTCCGGCCACGGTCGCGGCCATCCAGCGCGCCCTGCTGCAGGTCGAGGACCAGGGCGGGGCGGGCTTCTTCGGCGAGCCGGCGCTGCAGCTGTCGGATCTGATGCGGACCACCCCAGAGGGCAAGGGTATCGTTTCGGTGCTGGACGCCACCACGCTGATCAACAGTCCCCGGCTCTATTCGACCTTCCTCCTGTGGCTGATGTCCGAACTGTTCGAACAGCTCCCGGAGGTCGGGGATCCGGACAAGCCCAAGCTGGTCTTCTTCTTCGACGAGGCCCATCTCCTGTTCCGCGACACACCCAAGGCCCTAATGGAGAAGGTCGAACAGGTGGTGCGGCTGATCCGGTCCAAGGGCGTCGGCATCTATTTCGTCACCCAGAACCCGGCGGACATTCCCGACACGGTGCTGGCGCAACTCGGCAACCGCATCCAGCATGCCCTGCGCGCCTATACCCCGAGCGAACAGCGCGGCCTGAGAGCCGCGTCCGACAGCTTCCGCCCCAATCCCGATTTCGATACGGCCACGGCCATCCAGGAGCTCGGCGTCGGCGAGGCCCTGGTCTCGACGCTGGACGAAAAGGGGGCCCCGACCGTCGTGCAGAAAACCCTGATCCGGCCGCCGGCGTCGCGGCTGGGTCCGGTGACCGATGCGGAACGCGCCGCGGTCATGGCCGCCAGCCCCGTTCGTGGCGTCTATGACACGCCCGCCAATCGTCAGTCGGCCCACGAGCTGCTGCAGCAACGAGCCGAGGCAGCGATCGCCCAGGCCGATGCGCGTGACGCCCAGCAGGATAGGCTGGACCGCGCCGAACAGGATCGCACGCCGCCGGCCCCGCGCTCGCGTTCGACCCCATCTGGCGGATCGCGGGCCCGCACCCCGGCCGCGCCCCGTCGCTCCAATCGCCAGTCGACGGCAGAGGCCTTCGGCAAGTCCGTGGCGCGGTCGGTCGGGTCCCAGATCGGCCGGGCCCTGGTGCGCGGAATTCTCGGTAGCCTGACGCGGCGCTAGCTCCGAGGGACCAGCCGCCACATCCTCAAGGGATGCCTGACCCGCCCGGCCTGAAGCCCGGCGGCCTCGCCCCGACCGACGTAGAAATCGGCGCGGACCGGACCCCGGATCGCGCCGCCGGTGTCCAGCGCCACCACCAGCCCCTGATAGCCCCGGTCAGCACCGACCAGATCGCCTTGCGGGGCCACGATCCAGACCAGGTCGCCATAGGACCAGTGCGCCGGGTCCACTGCGATCGAACGACCCGCCACAAGGGGCAGGCCCGCCGCCCCCATGGGGCCACGGCCGTCATCCGGCTCAAGTCGGAAAAAGACATAGCGCGGATTGAGATTCATGATGGTCTGCGCCTCGGCCCCGCGATGCCTGGCTAACCAGCCCCGGATCGCCTCGCCGGAGGTGCCGTTGGCCGGCAGAAGACCCCGCTCCACCATCGGTCGTGCGATCCCCACAAAGGTCTGTCCGTTGTGAGCGGCATAGGCCGCGCGCCGCGTCGTGCCGTCTTCGAAGGTCAGATAGCCGGACCCCTGGATCTGCAGGAAGAACAGGTCTTCGGGCCGCATCCAGGCGATGGGCGCTGCATCCGTCTCGTCGATTTCAGCGCGCGCCGGATACGGAACCAGGCGCCGATCGGCCAGCCGCTGTTGCACGGTCGCCCCATCGGCGACCAGATCGAGCGGTCGCGCCAGGACGGGGGCCGAGAATTCTTCGGTGCGATACAGGCGCGCTGCATATTCGGGGGCGAAATAGGCCGTCAGCAGGCCCTGCTCATCGCCCCGCTCGACGACGAACCAGGCCTCGAGGAACCGTCGTGCCGCCTCGGCCTGTCCAGAGGGCAGGACGCGGGCCGCCTGGCAAGCCGCCGCATAGGCGGCATCCTGTGCCGCGTGGCAGGTCTCAGCCCAGGCCTCGACCGCAGCCAGGTGGTTTTCCTCGGCCCAGCCCGGCAAGGTCGCCGGACTGAGGCCGGGCCCCGCCGGCGGGATCACGGATGCGCCCCCGCCCGGTTGCGGCTCGGGTCTCGTCGGCACCGAAGCGGTCGTGCAGGCCGCCAGAACCGAGGCTGTGACCAGGCTAGCCGCCAGGGCGGTGAGGCGCCTCACGCGCGCGCCTCCTCCACCCGGGCCAGGACCCAGTTCGGATCGCCAGAGCCGATGCGGCGCTCGAAGGTCCAGAGCTCGGCGGTGCGGCGCTCTTCGTTGGTGGAAACACCGTCGTGAGTGACCTCGCTCTTCACCTCGGCCAGAAAGCGGACGCGGGCGCTGGCAAGATCACCCCGGGCCTCAACCCGATCCAGATCGGCGCGCGGCGGATGCGCCAGTTCGACCGTCTCCGACCGTCCGCTGGCCTCGCGGGCGGCGATTCCCTGTTCGAACGAAACCATGACCGGGCCAGCCAGAAGCGGCCTGAGCGTCTCGCGGTCGCCCGCAGCATAGGCCCGAACGATGGTTTCATAGGCATGGCGAGCCCCGTCGAGGAACCGCGCCGGATCGAAGGCTGGATCGCTCCTGCGCAACTGGGCAACACCTTCAGCGGCAGCCGGGTCCAGCCCCAGGCCGAAATCCTGACGTCCCGGCTCGGCCGGGGCCTCGGAACCGCCCGGCAAGGCCGGGGCGGGGCGGTCCTCGGGCTGGCGACCGACCTTCTTGCCGAGCACATTGTACAACAGCACCAGCAAGACTGCCGCCACGGCGGCAAAGACAACCATCTGGATAAGCGCGGGGTCCAAAACGACGGGATTCCTTATTCTGCAGGCCCTATCGAGTAAGCATCGCGGCCCCGATGCGCAAGGTCGCTCGGCCGCGCGACGTTGCGCCCGAGGGCCTGTCGTGATAGGCGCCGCCGCCTCGATTTCCTTCTTTCAGAGACCTCCGATGACCGATCAACCGCCCGCCGACGCCGGAAACGCCCCTGACGGTGCGCCGCAAGGAACGCCGATGGGGCCGCAGATGCGGGTCCTGGTGCAGTATGTGCGCGACCTGTCCTTCGAAAACCCGCGGGCGCCGGATTCGCTGCGGGTCGACGGCAAGCCCGCCATCGACCTGGCGGTCGAGATGAATGCGCGCGGGCGTCGCGACGACCTGTACGAAGTCGAGCTCAAGCTGTCGGTCGGCGCTTCGATCGAGCAGCAGGCGGTCTTCCAGATCGAGCTGGTCTATGGCGGCGTCTTCCAGATCGCCGGTGTGGCCGAGGCCGACATGGAGCCGTTCCTGCTGATCGAATGCCCGCGCTACCTGTTCCCCTATGCGCGCGAGATCATTTCGCGGGCGTCGTCGGATGGTGGCTTCTATCCGCCGTTCCAGCTCGATCCGCTGGACTTCGCCGGCATCTATCACGCCCGCAAGGCCCAGGCGGCCCAGCTCAACCAGGCCGAACCCGCCGGCGAGGCCTGAACAAAGCGCGTCCCGATACGTGGGAACCGGTTATCGGATCAAGACGCGCGCCCACGACAAGCCGCGTCCCGATAAGTGGGAACCGGTTATCGGATCAAAACGCGCGCCCACGACAAGCCGCGTCCCGATAAGTGGGAACCGGTTATCGGATCAGTCGGCCAGGTCCGATGCCAGGCGTGCCCACAGACTGGTATCGGCCAGCGTCGTCTTCAGAAAGGCGGCGTGACGCGCCCGCTCGGCCGGGGTCGAGCGCGCGGCCAGCGGCCGCGGTCGATCACCATGGGCTGACTGTCCGACCTCCGTGCGGGCGCGCGCGATTTCCGGGCTGGACAGGTCCAGGGCGCGCTCCCGGCCCCCTTTAAGCTCCAGATAGACCGACGACAGCAGGCGCGCATCGATCAAGGCGCCGTGTAGCGTCCGCTCGACCAGCGACACCTTGAAGCGCTTGCACAGGGCGTCGAGCGAATTGGCCATGCCCGGAAATCGCTTCTGGGCCAGCTGCAACGTATCGATCCACCGGTCGTCGGCGATAATCGGCCGACCGGCCGCCTCCAGTTCAAAATTGACGAAGTTGCGGTCGAACCCAGCGTTGTGGGCGACCACCGGCGCATCGGCGATAAAGGCGTGCAGGTCGTCGGCAATATCGGCAAACCTGGGGGCGTCCTTGACCTTTTCATTGGTGATGCCGTGTACCCGCACGACCTCCGGGCCGATGATCCGGCCCGGGTTGATCAGGGTGTGAAAAGTCCGGCCGGTCGGCGTCAGATTTTCCAGCTCGATACAGCCGATTTCGACCATCCGGTCGCCGCCACGGGGGTCAAAGCCGGTGGTTTCCGTATCCAGGACAATTTCGCGCATGGCCCTTACTCGCCCGGTTCGTCCGGCCTGTGAAGGGTGCCCGCGCGCCGCGCCTGCCATTCGGGTGTGGACAGCCGCCAGAGCACCGCCTTGACCTCGGCCCGGCTGTCCTCAAGGGTCCCGTCGGTTGCGATCACGAAATCCGCTCGGGTGCGCTTGTCCTCATCGGGCATCTGGCGCGCCAGGATCTGCTCGAACCGAGCCGCCGACATCCCCGGACGGGACAGCACCCTCTGCCGCTGGATCGCAGCCGGGGCTGACACCACCACCACCACATCAACCTCGGCTTCGGCCCCGGTCTCAAACAGAAGCGGGACATCGACCACAGCCACCTCGGTGCCCTGATCCCGGGCCGTCGCCAGAAAAGCCGCTCGATCCCGCCGAACCAGCGGATGAACCAGGGCTTCCAGCTTGGCAAAACCCTCTGGGGCGGCCCGCAGGCATTCGGCCAGGGCGCGGCGGTCGACGCCGCCGTCTGGTGATGTCGTTCCGGCAAACAGAACTTCAACCCCGGCGACCGCCGCTCCCCCCGGCCCATAGAGACGATGGACAGCCGCATCAGCATCCCAGACCGCACAACCCTCGTCGGCAAAAAAGCCGAGCACCGTCGACTTGCCCATGCCGATCGACCCGGTCAGTCCGATCACGATCATCCGTTCGCCTCCAGAACCTTCAAACACAGGCTTCGGACATCCACGTCCGGTACAGCGCATCCGAACAGGGCCGAAAAGCTCGGACGGGCCTGTCCGATCAGCATGGCCAGGCCGTCGACAGTGGTTAGGCCTTCGGCCTCGGCGGCGGCCAGCAGCGGCGTCATTAGCGGGCGATAACTCATGTCCATGACGATGGCGTCACGGGCCATGCCACCCAGATTTGGGGAATCAACGTGCGATGCAGCATTGATCAACATATGCGCCTCCTCGAGCGCTCCTGCCACCGCATCCAGCGACCAGGCCGAGACGCCTGACCCGAAATGGGACGCCTGGGCCGCCGCCCGCCCCAGGGTCCGATTGACCAGACGGATATCGGTTGAGCCCTCGGACCTGAGGGCGTGCACCGCCGCGCTCGCAGCCCCGCCTGCCCCCAGTATGACGATCGGGCCACGGCTGAAATCATGATCGGGCACGCGGGCTCGGATGGCCGCAATCAGCCCTTGCCCGTCGGTGCTGCGGGCCTCGGGACGCTTTCCCAGAAGCAGCAGATTGACTGATCCGGTGGCTCGGGCCTCCGGCCCTATCCCCGCCCCGCGTTCTTCAGCCCAGCGAAAGGCGTGAGGCTTGTACGGGGCCGTCACATTGCAGCCGACCAGGTCTGCGGAGTCCAACAGGGCCATCAGTTCCTCAGGCGAGGCCGGGGCCAGAGCCAGATAACGGCCGTCGATCCCGGCGGCCTCCAGCCAGGCGGTATGGATCACCGGGCTGAGCGAATGATCGATGGGAAGGCCGACCACGGCGGCCGTCCGGGTTGACCTCACGACACCATCACTCCACGCCCCCGAAGCTCGGCCAGCAGGGGCAGCAGGGGCAGGCCCAGGATGGTGAAATAGTCGCCCTCGATCCGTTCAAACAGCTGAACCCCCTCTCCCTCGAGCCAGTAGCCGCCCACCGCCGACAGGGCGGCCTCGGCATTCGTCGCCACATAGGCGTCGATATAGGTCCGGCTCAGAGACCGAACGGTCAATTCCGCTGTGTCGCAGACACTCCAGACCAGCTGGCCGTCGCAGGCGAGTGCGGCCCCGGAGTGAAGCCGGTGGGTTCGACCCGAAAACTGCCCCAGTCGCGCGCGCGCCTCGTCCAGGCTGGCAGCCTTGTCATAGAGGGTACCGTCCAGCTCCAGGGTCTGGTCCGAACCCAGCACCAGGGCACCGGGTCGGCGGCTCGAGACGGTCAGGGCCTTTTGGCCGGCCAGGGCCTCGGCGACTGCGGCCGCCGTCGCCCCTTCGCTCAGAAGCCGCCCCTTGAACGCGCTCTCGTCCAGATCGGCCGGATCGAGCGACACCTCGACGCCCGCAGCCTGGAGCATCTGGCGTCGGGCCGAACTTCGGCTGGCGAGGATCAGGGTCATTGCGAGGCTCCCAGCTTGCCGGACCGACGCTCATTGATCAGATTGATGACCTGGGCAGCTGTCTCCTCGACGGATCGACGCGACACATCGATTACCGGCCAGCCCAGTCTTTCGAACAGACGGCGGGCCCGCACCGTTTCCTCGCGGACGCGGTCCGTATCGACATAGTCGGTGGTGGGGTCGACCCCCAGATGCTGCAGACGATTGCGACGGATGGACACCAGCCGGTCCGGCGAGACGACCAGTCCGACCACCAGCGGGTGCTTCAGCTGTGAAAGAAGCTCGGGCGGGTCCTGGGTCGGGACCAGGGGCACATTGGCCGCCCGGATTCCCCGATGAGCCAGATAGACGCAGGTCGGCGTCTTGGACGTCCGGCTGACCCCCACCAGCACCACATCGGCGCGCTCCAGTTCGTCCAGGCCCTGGCCGTCATCATGGTGCATGGCGAAATCCAGGGCCCCCATGCGTTCGAAATAGTCGCTGTCCAGGGCGTGCTGGGCCCCGATCTTCCTTGACAGGGCCGCCCCCAGATAGCCGCCGACCACCTTCACCAGCGGATCCAGGGCCCCGAGCTGGGGGGCGCCGACACGGCGACATCCCGCCTCCAGCATCTGACGAAGCTCGGGGTCCACCAGCGTATGCAGGACGATCCCGGGGGCCGCCTCGATCTCCTCCAGCACCCGCTCGAGCTGTCGGGGCGTCCGGACCAGGGCATAGATGTGCTCGATCGGAATGACGCCCTCGAAACGGGCCACCACGGCCTTGGCCATGGCGTTCAGGGTCTCGCCGGTGGAATCCGACACCAGATGAACATGGAAATAGGTCGAGAACCTGCGGGGAGGCATCACGACTTTCGGGGGAAGGGATGTGGACAATCGGGTCTCGGTTGGGGGCGGGAAATGCGAAACCGGACCCTAGCGCGCCTTGACCGGCAACGCACCTGGGACGGAGGTGGACGAATCTTAAGCCTGTCCCCAGGTCTGTGCGTGCCGCCCAGCCCCGAGATTCACAGCCGGGGACAATTTCAACGGCGTCTCGACTGTACCCAGGTCGA
Organism: Pseudomonadota bacterium; assembly: GCA_963205025.1. Taxonomy (GTDB): domain Bacteria; phylum Pseudomonadota; class Alphaproteobacteria; order Caulobacterales; family Caulobacteraceae; genus Brevundimonas. The sequence goes on from CAUJHO010000013.1 coordinate 50,295, forward strand.
TCCCTCGCCATCGTTAAGACTTTGGTAAGGAACTCTTAAGCCTTTCTTAACCATCCCCGCTGTCCCCAGACCCGTGGACAGATCGCACCGGTCGCCTTCAAACCTGTCGGTGACTTGGGGTCTGGCGGGGAACAGGGCCAGGTTTCCCCCGTGATCCAGCCCGACTACTGATCTCTTCAATCCTTCTTGAATCCTCTTTTCTTGAGAGGGATTGAGCCTGATCCGGGGACGGCCTAGGACGCCTCCATGTCTGACCAACCTGATTTCCTGCGCGCCCTCGCCGGCGAAACCCTGGGCCGTCCGCCAGTCTGGTTCATGCGCCAGGCGGGCCGTTACCTGCCGGAATATCGCGCGCTTCGGGCCAAGGCCCCGGACTTCATCGGCTTCTGCCTGAATCCCGAGATGGCCGCAGAGGCCACTCTTCAGCCGATGCGGCGGTTCCCGTTCGATGCCGCCATCGTCTTTGCCGACATCCTGCTGATTCCAAAGGCGCTGGGCCAGGAGGTCTGGTTCGAGGCCGGCGAAGGGCCCAGGCTCGGTGCCCTACCGGACTTGACCCAGATGCGGGATCTGGCCCCCCGATCCGGTGAAACCCTGTCCCAGGTTGGAGAAACCCTCTCGCGGGTCCGGGCCGAGCTGCCGATCGACAAGGCCCTGATCGGCTTTTGTGGAGCTCCCTGGACGGTCGCGACCTATATGTTGGACGGGGTCGCGCGCACCATCGGCAAGGGCGAGCGCGCCAATGCCCGCACCTATGCCTATGCTGATCCCGAGGGGGTGGATGCCCTTCTGGCCATTCTGGTTGAGGCCAGCGCCTGGTACCTCAAGATGCAGGCCGACGCCGGGGCCCAGGCCTTGCAGGTCTTCGAAAGCTGGGCCGAGGGCCTACCCGACGATCTGTTCGAGCGGTTGGTGGTCAATCCGCACCAGATGTTGCTGGCGCGTCTGTCCGAGCTGGGCGTTCGCGTGCCGATCATCGGGTTTCCGCGCGGCTCCGCGGCCCTTGTCGAGGACTATGCGGCGCGGGTCCCGGTCCAGGCCATTGGCCTGGACACTGCCTGTCCACTGGCCGTAGGGCGGCGGGTCCAGGCGCTCAAACCCATCCAGGGGGCGCTCGATCCTCTGGTCCTGAGGGCTGGAGGCGCGGCCCTAGACCGCCGGATCGATCAACTACTCGACAGCTGGGGGAACGGCCCTTGGGTGTTCAACCTCGGCCACGGCATTCTGCCGGATGTGCCCATCGCCCATGTCGAACAGGCCCTCAAGCGGATCAAGGGCTGATGGGCCGCCTGGCCGTCGTTCTGTTCAATCTCGGCGGACCGGATGGTCCGGCCGATGTTCGACCGTTCCTGCAGAACCTGTTTTCCGATCCGGCGATCATTGGCCTGCCTGGGTTTCTGAGGTTGCCCCTGGCCCGGCTCATTTCGACACGCCGGGAAAAACCGGCGCAGGCCAACTATGCCCTGATGGGCGGCGGTTCCCCCCTTTTGCCGCAAACCTATAAACAGGCAGGAGCTCTTCAGGACGCCTTGACCGGGGCTGCCGATGACGTTCGGGTTTTCGTTGCCATGCGCTACTGGCGGCCCCTCACCGAGGATACGGCGCTGGAGGTGGCGGCCTATCAGCCTGACGATGTGGTGCTGCTGCCGCTCTATCCGCAGTATTCGACGACCACGACGGCCTCATCCCTGAAGGCCTGGGCCGAGGCCTATGACGGCTCCGGACAGGTCCACACCGTCTGTTGCTATCCGGAGGCGGAGGGGTGGGTTGCTGCCCAGGTCACGGCTATCCGCGCCAGGCTGACAAAAGCCGGGGGCCGCCCGGTACGGGTGCTGTTTTCGGCTCACGGCGTGCCCGAAAGCGTCATCAAGCGTCGCGGCGACCCCTATCAGGCTCAGGTCGAAGCCGGAGCCACCGTCCTCGCTGAAGCCGCCGGCCTGACGGATTGGTCGATCTGCTACCAGAGCCGGGTCGGGCCGATGAAATGGCTCGGCCCCTCGACACCGGAGGCCATCGAACAGGCCGCCCGTGACGGGGTCGGGGTGATCATCGTGCCCATCGCCTTTGTCTCCGAACACATTGAAACCCTGGTAGAGCTGGACATCGAATACGCGCACCTGGCCCGAGAGCTGGGAGTTGCGCCCTATCTTCGCTGTCCGACGCCCTCGACCGATCCAGCCTTCATCTCTGCCTTGTCGCGAGCTGTGAGAAACGCCCTGACCGGGCCGTCACCGGCCCCTTACGGGCCTGGATGTCGCAGCGATTTCGCCGCCTGTCCCTGTCGCGAATCCGGAGCCGCCGCATGACCGCCTATGACCTGGCCCGGGGCCTTCATATCCTCGCAGTGATCGCCTGGATGTCAGGCATGCTCTATCTGCCGCGTCTGTTCGCCTATGACGTCGAACAGAATGACAAGCCCGAGCCCCTCCGTTCCGAAATGCAGGGCCTGTTGCGGACCTGGCAGGTTCGCCTGCTTCGCATCATCATCAATCCGGCCATGTTCCTGGCCTGGGGGTTCGGCCTGTGGCTGATCCATCTGGATGTGCAGGCGCGCGGCTGGGGCTTCCTTGCGGAACCGTGGATGATCACCAAATTGTCTGGAGTGATGCTGCTCAGCGCCTGGCACGGCTACCTTGCCGGCGAGCGCAAGCGGATCGCCGCCGGTACATCGCGGAGATCGGCCCGCTACTGGCGCATGACCAATGAAATCCCGTTCCTTCTGGCGATCATCATGGTGATGTCCGTGACGACGGAGTGGACCTTCGGCTAGCGCGCCAGCCTTGACGGGCGGCGGCGGGTGTGGTTCCGCTAGGCCCAGGCGACGGATACTGCTTCGGCGGTCTGGCGCTTTCCCACCTTTCTCAAGGCCCGCTCCGTTCCCTTTCGGCGCGGCCTCATCTTGAAAATCCTTGGCGCGACCTCAGCGCCTCCATCCAGGTCTCACCCGGAATCCGTGTTTCGCGGCTCCGGGCGCGAGGCTTCAAGTCCAAGATACCCCATGACTGACGAAACCCTGATCGACCACGACCTCGACCCGGCTGCAGAGGGCGACGAAGACGGCCAGGCGGCCAACCAGCGCATTGCCCTGTCGGAGCTGAAGGACAAGACCGCCGCCGAGCTGGTCGCCTTCGCCGAAGATCTGGAGGTCGAAAACGCCTCCAACCTTCGCAAGCAGGACCTGCTGTTCGCCATCCTCAAGACCCTGGCCGACGAAGAGGTCGAGATCTCCGCCGGCGGCGTGCTGGAAGTGCTCCAGGATGGCTTCGGCTTCCTCAGAAGCGCCGACGCCAACTACCTGTCGGGACCCGATGACATCTATGTCTCGCCGTCCCAGATCAAGCGCTTCGGCCTTCGCACCGGCGACACGGTTGAGGGCACGGTGCGTGGCCCGCGTGAGGGCGAACGCTATTTCGCCCTGCTCAAGGTCGATTCGATCAACTTCGAAGATCCCGAAAATGTCCGCCACAAGGTCAATTTCGACAATCTGACGCCGCTCTATCCCGATGAGCGGCTGCATATGGAAATCCAGGATCCGACCCTGAAGGACCGGTCGGGCCGGGTCATCGACATCGTCGCGCCGCTCGGCAAGGGCCAGCGCTGCCTGATCGTGGCACCGCCGCGCGTCGGCAAGACCGTGATGCTGCAAAACATCGCCAAGTCGATCGAGGCCAACCACCCCGAGGTCTTTCTGATGGTTCTGCTCATCGACGAGCGGCCCGAAGAAGTCACCGACATGCAGCGCACCGTGAAGGGCGAGGTTGTGGCCTCGACCTTCGACGAGCCTTCGACCCGCCACGTCGCCGTGGCCGAAATGGTCATCGAGAAGGCCAAGCGCCTGGTCGAGCACAAGAAGGATGTCGTCATCCTGCTGGACTCGGTCACCCGCCTGGGCCGGGCCTATAACGCCACGGTCCCGTCCTCGGGCAAGGTTCTGACCGGTGGTGTCGATGCCAATGCCCTGCAGCGGCCCAAGCGCTTCTTCGGGGCGGCCCGAAACATCGAAGAGGGCGGCTCCCTGACCATCATCGCTACGGCCCTGATCGACACGGGCTCGCGCATGGACGAGGTCATCTTCGAAGAGTTCAAGGGCACCGGTAACTCGGAAATCGTGCTGGACCGCAAGGTGGCGGACAAGCGCATCTTCCCGGCTATCGATGTGCTGAAGTCCGGCACCCGCAAGGAAGATCTGATCACGCCCAAGGACCAGCTGACCAAGACCTATGTTCTGCGCCGGATCCTGAACCCCATGGGACCGCAGGACGCCATCGAATTCCTGCTCGACAAGCTCAGACAGTCCAAGAACAACGCCGACTTCTTCCAGTCGATGAACACCTAAGGGCCCTGGCGTGGCGGGGTTCGTACACATCGGCTTGGCGGGCGCGCGCGGGCGCATGGGCCGCGCCGTCTCCGAAATCCTTGACCAGCGCAAGGATGTCGTCACGGCCGCCCGCTTTGACCGGACCGATCAGCCGGATCTCAGCGCCTGTGATGTCGTTATCGACTTCACTGAGGCGGATGCCTCGGTTCAGCTGGCGCGGATGTGTGCCGAGGCCGGGAGTCCGGCCCTTGTCATCGGGGCGACCGGCTTCACGCGCGAACAGGACGCCGAGATCGAGCGCGCCGCCGAGCGCATCGCCATCGTCAAATCCGGAAATTTCTCTCTCGGCGTCAATATGTTGGTCGGCCTGGTCGCCCAGGCCGCCCGGCGTCTTCCGGCTGCCGACTGGGACATTGAAATCATCGAGGCCCATCACCGCTTGAAGCGCGACGCGCCGTCGGGCACCGCCCTGATGCTGGGAGAGGCGGCCGCCGATGGGCGTGGGCATGATCTGGCCGACCTCAGGGGCGCGCCGCGCGACGGGCTCGGCGAAGAGCGGCCGAGCGGCGAGATCGGCTTTGCCGCCATCCGCGCTGGCGGCATCGTCGGCGAACACCAGGTTATCTTTGCGGCCCAGGACGAAATCCTGACCTTGTCACACTCGGCCCGCGACCGGGCCCTGTTCGCACGCGGGGCGGTGATGGCGGCCCTGTGGGTCAAGGGCCGCAGCCCCGGCCTTTACGGCATGCAGGACGTCCTGGGCTTCCAGCAGGCGTAGGTGGAAGGGGCTCAGGCTCCCGTCGAGCCGAAACCGCCGGCTCCGCGTGCCGTCTCATCCAGACTCGCGACCTCTTCAAAGACGCCGCGCGTGACCGGCGCGATGACCATCTGGGCAATGCGGTCGCCGCGCCGGACGACGAAAGGCTCCGCCCCCAGATTGGCCAGGATGACCCCGATCTCGCCGCGATAGTCGGCGTCGATGGTGCCGGGGCTGTTCAGGCAGGTAATTCCGAATTTCAGCGCCAGCCCCGAGCGAGGCCTGACCTGGGCCTCGTGATCGGTCGGAAGGGCGATCGTCAGGCCGGTCGGAACCAGCGCCCGTCCACCCGGTGGCAGGGTCAAGGGCTGATCTTCAGCCACCGCAGCCCTCAGGTCCATCCCGGCAGACCCTGGCGTCTCATAGGCGGGAAGGGGCAGCCCTTGCGAATGCGGCAGGCGTGTCAGGCGGATGGAGACGGTCATGGCTGGCCCCTTTCGCTCCGGGCTTAGGGGGCTTCGGGGGTCGGTGTCGAGGCCGACGTAAAGAACATTGCCAGAACATTGATCCGTGGTATAGCGTTGTTCCGCAACTGAGACGGGAGGATCTCATGCGGGTGATGACGTTTGCGGCCGTGGCGGCCCTGGTGCTGACGGGCGGCTGCGGCAATGGTGGTTCGGCGGTCGAGACGCGGGATCGAGCGGAATCCGGGACGCCCACAGCACAGGGCGAAGCCGTTGGCCTGGCCTCATCAGCAGTCGACGCCGGTTCAGACGCCTCGGCACCGGTGACCGAGGCCGAGCGTGGCCGGGCCGTCTGGTCGACGGCGCGCAATCGCACCGCCGAAGAAGGGGCGCAGCGGTCGTTCGAGCGCAATGGCGCGGATTTCGGGGCTGCGACCCAGGAGGCCTATGTCCAGTCCGTTCATGCCTTCCTTGCCAATCCACCGCCGGGCACCGAGACGGTGCGTCGCCGCAACGGCGACATCCTGTACTACCACGCGCCCACGAACACCTTTGCGGTGGCTACGCGCGACGGGGCCCCCCGGACCATGTTCAAGCCCCGGGAAGGGGCCGCCTACTGGGCCGATCAACAGGCTCGCGCCGCGCGCCGCTCCGGCGAGGGATAGCGTCGGCAATGGTGTCGGCGTCCCCGCCTTGGGGTCGGGGAAAGCGTTGACGAGGTCGGGTCAGTCGACGCACGGGCGTCAGGGCATCCCCGCCTGGGCGAAGGGGGCTATTCTGATTGAGGGCGGTGGCGGTTTCTGACCGGTCGTTGCAAGGGCCAGAGGGTCGGGACGGTTCAGACGGTTCAGACGGTTCAGACGCTGTTTTCCGGCCTGAACGACCGTCCAGACCGTCCAGACCGTTTGGGCCGGCCTGACCCGGAGGCGACCAGGCCGGCCGACAAAAAACCCCGGCGCGACTGTCGCCGCGCCGGGGTTCTCAATCTTGGTCGCCCGGGCGGTCGCCTAGTAGCGGTAGTGGTCCGGCTTGAAGGGACCTTCGGTCGGCACGCCGATGTAGTCGGCCTGTTCCCGGCTCAGGGTCGTCAGCCTGGCCCCCAGCTTCTCCAGATGCAGGGCTGCGACCTTCTCGTCCAGGTGTTTGGGCAGGACATAGACTTCGGTCTGGTACTTGGGAGCCTTGGTGTTGGCCCACAGTTCGATCTGCGCCAGCGTCTGGTTGGTGAAAGAGGCCGACATCACGAACGACGGGTGGCCCGTGGCATTGCCCAGGTTCACCAGCCGGCCTTCGGACAGGACGATGATCTTCTTGCCGTCGGGGAATTCCACATGGTGGACCTGCGGCTTGATCTCGTCCCACTTGAAGTTCTTCAGACCCGCGATCTGAATTTCGGAATCGAAATGGCCGATATTGCAGACGATGGCGTTGTTCTTCATCCGCCGCATATGATCGACGGTGAGGACGTCCTTGTTGCCGGTGGCGGTCACAAAGATGTCGGCCCCCTCGACCACGTCCTCGACGGTCTTGACCTCATAGCCTTCCATGGCGGCCTGAAGCGCGCAGATCGGATCGATTTCGGTGACGATGACGCGGGCACCGCCGTTGCGAAGGCTGGCGGCAGAACCCTTGCCGACGTCGCCGTAGCCCAGAACCACCGCAACCTTGCCCGACAGCATCACATCGGTGCCGCGGCGGATGGCGTCGACCAGGCTCTCACGACAGCCGTACAGATTGTCGAACTTGGACTTGGTGACGCTGTCGTTGACGTTGATGGCGGGGAACGGCAGGTCGCCCTTCTTGGCCATTTCGTACAGGCGGTGAACGCCGGTGGTGGTTTCCTCCGAGACGCCCTGAATGGCGTCGCGAATGGCCGAATAGAAGCCCGGCTTCTCCTTCAGATACCGCTTCATCACCGCGAACAGGGCTTCTTCTTCTTCGTTCTGCGGATTGTCGAGGACCGAGGGGTCCTTCTCGGCCTTGGGGCCGAGCACGCACAGCAGGGTGGCGTCGCCGCCGTCATCGAGGATCAGGTTCGGATAGCCGTCATCGGCCCATTCGAAGATCTTGTGTGCATAGTCCCAGTACTCGACGAGGGTTTCGCCCTTGACCGCGAAGACCGGCGTGCCGTTGGCGGCAATGGCGGCGGCGGCGTGATCCTGGGTCGAGAAGATGTTGCAGGACGCCCAGCGGACTTCGGCCCCCAGGGCCTCCAGCGTCTGGATCAGAACCGCCGTCTGGATCGTCATGTGCAGCGAGCCGGCGATGCGCGCGCCCTTGAGCGGCTGGGCCTGGCCGTATTCGGCGCGAAGCGCCATCAGGCCCGGCATCTCGGTTTCGGCGATGGCGATTTCCTTGTTGCCAAAATCGGCAAGCGAAATGTCCTTGACGATGTAGTCGGTCACGGTGGGCCTCCTGGGGCGCGAACTGTCTGGGAATTCAGCCGCGCCTATAGCCGTCCCCAGGGAGACGGGCAACCATCATATAAGGATATCCTTATATGCCTACCGACCGGACAGGCGCTGTTGGCAGCTCTGCGTGCCCTTTCCGATCAGGCCGGGGCCGGGTTCGAGGTACAGGCGGTCGGGTCTCTCGATCACGCGGATACAGTCGCCCAGGCCGTCTGTTGAGACCCCGATCGGCCAGCCGAGGTCGAGGTGGCGGTGCAGGTCTGGCGCGATATCGCCGCCTCCCATGTCGCTGTAGGCCCGGATCAGTCGCTGCGGAGCCATGCCCTGGCCGCTTCGCATGGCCAGGATCACATCGTCCAGGTCGCGCGTGCCGCCAGAGGTCGTTCTCAGCCGACTGTCGAGGCTGAGCGCCAGTAACAGACCTCGATGGTAGGGGACGGCCAACGCTCCGGGCCGGTTGAAAAAAGCGTTCGCATTCGAGGCATTGGTCCAGCCCGGCGGTGTGCGGGCCTGCAGGGCCAGGGCCTCATCCAGGGCTGCCACATAGGCCTCGGGCGAGATCAGGCCGAGCCTGAGCGCCATCCGATAGGCATAGAAATCGGTGAAGCCTTCGGAGAACCAGAAATCCAGCACCTGCGACGGACCGTCCGCCAGGCCCCCGACCCGCGCCGGCAGCCAGGCGTGCTGTTGCTCATGGATGAGGACATGGCTGGCCTCGTCCAGGGTCTGATTGGGCGTCAGCCACACCGCGATCCCGTCGCCCAGACCCAGGCCGCTCTGGACCCTGGCCGACGGATCACCCGCCAGCGGTGTCAGGGCCAGGAAGGTCGGCTGGCCATCATCGCCCCAGAATTCAGCTGAGCCCTCGCCAATCTCGACGAACCGATCCGCCAGGTCATCGGGTGAAAAGCCCCAGGCGCCGAGGACGGCTATCCTGACCGGACCGGCCGACGACTGGCGGGTGCGGAGCGTCAGGTCCGGTCCACCGATCAGAACGCTGTCGGCCAGGGTGTCGAAGTCGATGAAGGTTCCCTCCAGCGGATCAAGGTCCGAGGCGTAGTGCCAGGCGGGGGCCGGCTCGCCCCAGTGGAAGCGGACTGGGTCAGGGTCGCGGCCTTCGACCCGGGCGAAGACCGTCCGGCCGATCAGGGTGAAGCCGTCGCGGAGCGTCGAGGGGCGATAGGGCCGGTCGAAGCCGACGCGAGGGGGGCCAGCATAATCCTGACGCACGCGATAGGTCACACGGATGGGGGCCCCGCCCCGATGTCGGAGCCGCAGCCCCGACCGGCGGCGCTGGAGGCGAGCCCCTTCGACCCGGACATCGGTGATGATGCGGTCGAGCCGCTGTGTCCCGGCCCAACGGGTTGGAAGGCCGACCTCGGTGCGGCCGTCTCGGTCCCCCAAAAAGCTCAGGGAGATGTCGATGCCGTCCAGTCCGCCGGGGCCGACCACAGGCGTAACCTCATAGGAGACGGCGTCCCGGGCCGCGTCCGGTGCGCCCTGGGCCAAGACCAACCCCAGCGCCATGATCATGCCGGACCCAAACACCGACCGCCCCCTCTCGAGCCGTCGCCCCCGCCGCGACCCTCTCACGGACATGGCGGCCCTGCCAAGGGCGTCCGGGTCGGCTTGGCGCGGTCCCGGTGCTGGCCTATCTGTGGCCCATGCCCGAGTTGCCCGAGGTCGAGACCGTTCGCCGTGGCCTGGAGCCGGTCCTGCAGGGGGCGCGGCTGCTTCAGGTGCGCCAGAACCGACCGGACCTGCGGTTCCCCTTTCCAGAGCGATTCGGCGAGCGGCTCGAGGGGGCGGTCGTCGAACGTCTGGACCGGCGGGCCAAATATCTCCTGTTTGGCCTGTCGACCGGCGAGACCTGGATCACCCACCTAGGCATGACCGGGCGTTTCACCCTGGACGGCGCTGCGCTGGGCGAATTCGAGGATGCCCCGCCGACCCTCGGCAAGCACGAACATCTGTCGCTGGTGGCCGAGAGGTCCGCAGAGCGACGCCGGATCGGCTTCGCCGATGCCCGCCGGTTCGGCTTCATGGGGCTGATTGCGACGCCTGAGGTGCCGGCCCACGCCTGGTTCAGGGACCTGGGGCCTGAGCCCTTGTCGAACCGGTTTTCCGCCGCTGATCTCAAGGCCGGCTTCGAGGGCCGGACCACGCCCGTGAAATCCGCCCTGCTGGATCAGCGGATCGTGGCGGGCCTGGGCAATATCTATGTCTGCGAGGCGCTTTATCGGTCGGGTATCTCGCCCCTGACGCCAGCGGGCAAGGTGTCCGGTCCGCGCCTCGAAAAACTGGTCGCCGCCATCCGTCAGGTTCTGATCGAGGCGGTGGAGGCCGGCGGTTCGACGCTCAAGGATTTTGCCAATGCCGAGGGCGGCCAGGGCTATTTCCAGCACCGGTTCGACGTCTATGGCCGCGAGGGCGAGGCCTGCCACACGCTCGCCTGTCCGGGCATTGTCCGCCGCATCGTCCTGGCCGGGCGCTCGAGCTTCTACTGTCCGGCGTGCCAGCGGCGATGAGTGACGTCCGTATCATCCTGTTCCGGGGCATGAACACCGGTGGCGTTCGGGCACCTGTGGCCGAGCAGACGTCCATGGCGCTTGATCTCGGTCTGGCGATGCCGCGAACCGTGCTGGCCTCGGGCAATCTGATCGTGGACAGCGATGCCGATCCGGCTGAGCTGGAAGCACGGGTTGAGTCCGAAACGGAGCGCCGCTTCGGGCGCCGTATCGAGACTATTGTGCGGTCGGCAGATCAATGGTCCGCCCTGATGGCCGCCAACCCGTTCGCGGACGAGGCCCGAAAGGACCCCAGCCGGCTGCTGCTCATGGTGATGAAGGCCGGGATCCGGCACGAGGGGGTCCAGACCTTGCGTGCCCATGCCACCCGGGCCGAGGCGGTCACGGCCGCCGGCGGGGGCCTGTGGTTCTGGCACCCCGACGGCATCGGTCAATCCAAACTGGCCGAAAAGGCCCAGCCCCGCCTGATCGGTTCGGGCACGGCGCGTAACTGGAATACGGTTCTGAAGATTGCGGCCAGCGCCGGCCTGGGGGAGACGCGATGAGCAACAAGGAACTCGTGGCCTGGGGCCACCTGATCACCACCGCCCTGATCTGGGGCTACTATGGGGTGCAGCTGGTTCAGGCGGTTGCATCCGGCGATCTGGCCGAGGCCGGCTTTGTCAGCACCCTGGGTGTGCCGCTGGCGATCGCGGTCGGCCTGTCAATTCTGGCCAGCGTCGTGATCGAGTTCGGGGTCAATCTGATCCGCACCGACCGCCCCGGCCGCCGTGAGGTCGATGCGGAGGCCTGGGCCGGGCTCAGGGCCACGCGCATCGCCCATGGGGTCGTCATTACCCTGATCATGGCCTTGTCGGGCCTGGGACTGGTCCTGGGGGCCTTTGCCGGACCATCGGTCGCCGCCGAGACCGGAGCCTGGCTGACCGGGCGGTTCGGTAACGGCCTGGTCCTGTTCGCCAACGGCGGCTTGCTGGTGCTGATCCTGGCCGAGCTTGTCCACTATGGGGCGTTGATCGCCTTCCTCAGTAGGGACCGCCGCTAGTCCAGATCGTCGGGATCACGCGGCAACAGATCAAGGATCGTCTGTTCCTCTTCGAAGCGGGCACGAACCGGCCAGGATTCAATTCGCCGACGCCAAACAGGCGGCAGGCGGGTCCAGTCCTTCTCGGTCGTGATCAACCCGGCCCCCAGCCGTTCGGCCTCGCGGGCGAGGCCGGCCAGGGTCTCTTCGGAATAGGTGGCGTGATCGGGAAAGGCGCGAAATCCCTTCAGATCGGCCCCGGCGGCCCTCAGGCTCTGTTCGACCCGCCAAGGCTTGGCAATGCCGGCAAAGCCCAGTTTCGGACCCGGCGAGGGCGCGCGCAGGGGCTCCAGCCGCGCGATCCTGACCGGCAGATCGCCGAACAGGGCCAGCAGCTCGGGATCAGGCGTCGCCAGGTCACTCGGCATCAGCAGGATGATGGCGTCGGCTCGCGCCAGGCCGGTGGCCAGTGGCTCCCGCATCGGTCCGGCCGGTACGACCGATCCATCGCCGAAAGGCCAGGCTCCGTCGCGGGTTTCGCCATCGACGACGACGACGGACCGGGTCTTTCTCACGGATGGATTCTGATGGGCGTCATCGAGGACCAGGAGCTTGGCCCCGCCGGCGACAGCGGCCCGGGCCCCTTCGGCCCGGTCGCGGGAGATCCAGACGGGATGGTCCTGGGCCAGCATCAGGGGCTCGTCCCCGACGTCCTCGGCGGTGTGCTCGTCCGGATCGACCAGCAGCGGCCCCGTTTCACGCGCTCCGTAGCCCCGCGACAGGCCGTGGGCGTCGATGCCGTTGCGCGCCAGCATGTGCAGGACCTCGCGCACGACCGGCGTCTTGCCGGAGCCGCCGACCGTCAGATTGCCGATCGAGATCACGGGCACGCCGGGATCGAAGCCGGTGCCAGCGGCCAGGCGGCGCGCGGTCTGGTCGGCATAGAGGGCCGCCAGCGGCTTCAGCAGGGCCGCGGCCAGGCCGCCACCGGTGCGGCGGTACCACCAACGGGGTGTGTTCAGCTGCATCGCGGCACCTGCGGGCTGAGGAGAGACCAGGTCTCGGCGATGACATCCCGCTGCGTCTCGGCAAAGGCCAGGGCACGCCTGCCCAGAGCCTCCCGCGCCTTGGGGTCAGCCATCAGGGCGGCCAGCATCTCAGCCAGGGCATCAGGCCCGGCCAGCCGGATAGCGTCATCCCTGGCCATGGCCGCAAAGACGCCGGCCCAGTTGCTGACCAGCGGGCCGGAGATCACCGCCCGGCCCTGCCGGGCCGGCTCCAGCGGATTGTGGCCGCCGACGCCGTCGGCCCAGCCGCCGCCGAGCAGAACCAGATCTGCCAGTTCAAAGAACAGGCCCATTTCGCCGAGTGTATCGGCCAGATAGATGTCGGTTTGGGGCGTGACCGGATCGCGACGCGAGCGCCGCGCCACTGTCCGGCCGGTCAGGATCAGTTCGGCCTCGATCTGGTCGGCGCGGTCCGGGTGACGCGGCACGATCAGATGCAGGGGCTCCCCCTCGAGCGCCGCCACGGCAGCATCGGTGATCCGCTCCTCAGGTGAATGGGTGCTGGCCGAGACGATGACAGGACGCTGTCCGATTTCAGCCCTCAGCGCCGCCAGGGTGGCGGCATCCCAGGTCAGGGCCGAGCCGGCCAGCTTCAGATTGGCGCGACCGCCGACCCGGGCCCCAAGATCGCTCAGCCGGATGGCCGAGGCGTCGTCCTGGGGCAGGACCAGATCGAAGCCGGACAACAGTTCACGCGCCGCGCCGCGCGCCCTCTGCCAGCCTCTGGCGCTGGCCTCGGTAAAGCGGGCGCTGACCAGGGCCAGACGGCAGCCCCGCGCCCGGGCCTGTCGCAACAGATTTGGCCAGAGCTCACCTTCCAGCAGGATCAGGAGATCGGGCCGCCAGTGGTCGAGGAATCGGGTCACGGCCGCCGGGCCGTCCACCGGCACATATTGGTGCAGGGCGAAGGGCGGCAGGCGTCGGGCCAGGATCTCGGCCGAGGTCGTGGTGCCGGAGGTGACCAGCACGGTCACGCCCGGCCGCTCGCGTCCGATCTGTTCGATCAGCGGCAGGGCCGAGAGGGTTTCGCCGACGCTGGCACCATGGATCCAGACCAGGGGTCCGCCAGGCCGCCCGAGGGTCGCATAGCCGAGCCGCTCCTCGATACGAGACGGGTCTTCGCGGCCCTTTGCCGCCCGCCGGCGCAGAATCTGTGGAGCCAGGGGCTCCAGCAGACGCATCGTCAGCCCATAGGCCTTGAGCGCCAGGCTCACAGCATCGCCTCCGCCTGCCGGGTCGCCGCCGACAGCCGCGCGGCCCATTCGGTCTGGAGGGCGACAATATCGGTGTCTCGGCCAATCCGGATGGGGCCGTCATAGACGATGGCACCGTGCCCGAACGGCATCGGCAGCTGGCTCCTGTCCCAGCTGTCCAGGGTGATGGCCGGCTTGCAGGCCAGACCGACCAGAAGGACCGGAGCCTCCGACATGCGCGCGAGCATCACGGCCCCCTCGGCCATGGTCTCAACCGGACCGCGCGGCCCGTCCGGTGTCAGGGCCAGCACGCCGCCCTGGCGGATCCAGCGCAGACCGTCACGAAAGGCGGCGGCCCCGCCCTTGGCCTTGTCCGGGGCCCCTTTTTTGGCCGATGAACCGCGAATGGCGGGGAAGCCGATGCGTTCGACAGCGCGGGCCAGGAACTCGCCGTCGCGCGACAGGGACACCAGAACCCGAGGCTCCTGGCCGCGTTCGAGCGACCACGACGCCGGCGCCAGGGTCAGGCGAGAATGCCAGAAACAGACAATGACCCCGCCGCCGGCCGCCCAGATCGCCTCGACCACCTCGCGATTGGGGCTCTGCCAGCGGATGGTGCTCAGGCATAGCCTGAGCCAGGCGGCCAACAACCAGGCCAGTGAGGTCTGGATCCAGGCAATCCTGAGCGGTCTCACGCGGGGGTACCTTCCAGCGACTGGCTCCTGGCCAGACGGGCATAGAGGCCGCCCTTCTTGACCAGCGCGGTATGGGTTCCGCTTTCAACCACCCGCCCCTTGTCGATGACATAGATGCGGTCCGCCGATTTCACCGTCGACAGGCGGTGGGCGATCATCAGGGTGGTGCGGCCCGCCATCAGCCGTTCCAGTGCCGCCTGGACCTGGGCCTCGCTTTCGGTGTCGAGCGCCGAGGTCGCCTCGTCCAGCAGCAGGATCGGCGAATCTTTCAGAAAGGCGCGGGCGATGGCGATGCGCTGGCGCTGCCCTCCCGACAGGCGCCCCCCCGCCTCGCCGACGCGGGTGTCATAGCCCTCGGGCAGGGCCTGGATAAAATCGTGGGCGGCGGCGTCGCGGGCGGCCGCCTCGATCTGATCCTGGGTGGCCCCCGGCCGGGCATAGGCGATATTGGCCGCGACCGTGTCGTCGAACAGAAAAGGCTCCTGGGTGACCAGGGCGATCTGGCTTCTGAGCGAGGCCAGGGTGACGTCGCGCACATTCTGGCCGTTGACGGCCACGCGACCTTCACCGGCATCATAGAAGCGCGGAATCAGGCTGAGGATCGTGGACTTGCCCCCCCCGGACGGGCCGACCAGAGCGATGCTCTGCCCGCGCCGCGCGGTCAGGCTGACGTCGGCAAGGACGGGCTGATGGGGCCCATAGGCGAAGGACACGCCTTCGAGCGACAGGTCGCCCGAGCCGGCTTGAAGCGTCTGGGCCCCGGGTTGGTCGGTGATCGTCGGCTGGATGTCCAGCGCCGCAAACAGGCGGGCGGCGGCGGTCAGGCCCTCGCTCATCACCGTCTGCAGATTGGCCAGCTGGCGCAGCGACTGCGACACGATCATCAGCGAGGCGATGAAGGCGGTGAACTGGCCGACGGTCAGGCCGCCGTTGGCTGCACGCCAGCCGGCATAGGCCAGGACAGCCGCCACCACGATCATGGTCAGGCTTTCGGTAACGGGGGCGGCGGCGGCGCGGGCGTTTGCCCCCTTGATCACATGGGTCTGGCGACGCGCCACAACAGCGGCGACCCGAGCTTCCTCATCGGCCTCACGCCCGTCGATCTGGACGACCCGCACCCCGTCGAGATTCTCCATCACGGCGGTCGACAGGGCCGATGTCTCTTCCATGGCCCCCTGGGCGGCCTTGCGAGTACGTTTGGCGAAACGGCGCAGAACCACCCCGGCGACCGGAGCCGCAACGATGACGATGCCGGCCAGAAGCGGGTCCAGGAACACCAGGTAGATCAAGAGGGCGATGACGATCAGCCCGTGCTGAACATAGTTGACCACCCCCTGGGTGAAGGCCTCGCGGATCAGATTGGCGTCGAACAGGACCGAGGCGACATAGGCCCCTGAATGCTGAGAGCGCAGCTGGGCCAGGTCGGAGCGGATCATCCGCCCGAACAACTGGACCTGGACCGCGCCGACGACCCCATGGCCGATCCGGTTGACCAGCAGCGCCGACATCACCTGGAAGGCACCCCGGGCAATGGCCAGGACCGCGATGGTCAGCGGAATGACAATCAGGGCGCGCGGGTCGTGATCGACCAGCAGGTGCTGGACCGCCGGGTCCAGCTCGGCAGCCAGCCGCGCGGTCAGGCCGGCGGCGGCGGCGGCGGCCAACAGGGCCAGCGCCAGCTGACCCCGGCGCGGCTTCAGATAGTCGCGCCAGATGCGGGCCAGCATCGGGCGTCTGGGCATTTCGGCGGGCGCAGCGCTCATGGTCTTCCGGTCGGTCCTTGCGGCGCCTAAGTCAAGCGCGCTTCAAATGTGGGGCGCATCAAGCTAGTCAGCCACCTATGCCGGGATACGAACTTTCGACCTTCTGGGGGCGCGCCCGCGCCTATTGGGACTTCATCTGGGGGGATCATGCCTTTCTGAGGCTGGGATTCTCCAATGCCCATTGGGTCGGGCCGGACATGATCCGCACCAACCACCCCTGGCCGTTCCAGCTGGCCTGGTGGAAGAAACGCGGCCTCAAGACGGTGATCAATCTGAGGGGAGGACCGCACAGCGCCCACTATCAGCTTGAGAAAGACGCCGTGAACCGCCTCGGCATGGCCTGGGTCGATGCGCCTATGGGATCGCGCGAGGTGCCGAGCCGCGAGCGGGTGCTCCACGCCAAGGAAATCTTTGAAACGATAGAATATCCGGCCCTGATGCACTGCAAATCCGGGGCGGACCGGGCTGGGATCATGGCGGTGCTGTACCGGCATTTTCATCTGGGTCACCCGATCCGCGAGGCGGTGTCGGAGCTGGGACTTCGCACCCTGCACGTCCGCCAGGGCAAGACCGGCGTGCTGGACTATTTTTTCGAACGCTATCTGACCGAGATCGAGCCCCAGGGGATCAGCTTTCTCGACTGGGTGATGTCGGACGACTTCGATCCCGATGCCATCAAGGCCGACTTCCAGGCCGGCTGGTGGGCGACGCTCCTGACCGACAGGATTCTACGCCGCGAATAGGCGGCCTCAGGACCGGCTGTCCCAGGGCCCGCGTGGCCGGTTGGGATCGTCCGGTTCGGTCGGTCGGGCCGGGCGCGGGGCCTTCGGGTCGCCCTGCTGTCGCCTTTGCCAGCGTCGCGCCCCGCCAAGCGCGCGAAAACAGATCGCCAGGGCCAGGGCCGCAGACACCAGGGCCGCGATCGTGTCTGGCCCGAGTGCGGTCAATCGGCGTCTCCGCGCGGATCGATCAGCCGGTGCGCGTGCAGGATGAAATAGCGCATATGGGCGTTGTCGACCGTAGCCTGAGCCCGGGCCTTCCAGGCCTTGCGCGCTTCGGCGTAGTTGGGAAAGGCCCCAACGAACTCGATCTTGGACAGGTCGCGGAAGGTCGGTTCGCCGAGATGGCGAAGTTCGCCCCCGATGACGATGTGCAGGAGTTGCTCGTCGTCGGCGTGGTCGTGATCGTGGTCGTGCTGGCTCATGGTTTTCCGTCGTTGGGGTCGGTCAGGGCAATAGGCCGACAGCGCTGAATGATCAACGGGTGCAGGCCCGGCGCGGCACAGACCAGGCTGGGCTGTTGCGGCACGCGCTGATTGAACCGGAGCGCCCCGCCGGCGTGGTCGGTGGCCCGGGCCCCACCCTCGCTGGCGATCAGGGCACCGGCGGCCAGATCCCAGTCCCATTTGGGACCCAGGGAAAGTGCCGCGTCGAAGCCGCCGGCCCCGACCAGGGCCATGCGGTAGGCGATGGAATTGCGCCGCTCCAGCCGCATGGTCGGCCAGGGCTCTTCCCAGATCGGCCGCTCCAGAAGCGCTGCATCGGCGAGCATGGAGGCGTCCTCCAGCCGCTCGACGTCCGAGGCCTGGATCCGATGGCCGTTCAGCCAGGCTCCTTCGCCCCGAACAGCGGTGAAGGTCTCGTTCAGAACCGGGGCGTGGACGACCGATGTGATCGGCTGGCCGTCCTCCACCACCGCCAGGGCCACGGTCCACCACGGGCGGTTCTTGATATAGGCGACGGTGCCGTCGATGGGATCGACGACGAAGATGCGTTTGCGGTCCAGCCGCTCCGGGTCGTCCAGCGTCTCTTCGGACAGCCAGCCATAGTCAGGGCGCGCCGCCCTCAGGCCGTCGGTCAGGAATTCATTGACCGCCAGGTCGCCGTCGGTGACGGGCGAGCCGCCGGCCTTGGTCTGGATGTCGAGCCCGTCGCGGCGGTGATCCAGGGCGATCAGGCCGGCCAGCCGCGCGGCCTCGATCAGGAGCTCGAGATCCTTGCTCATGCGCCGGCGATGGCGACGGCATCGATCAGCAAGGAGGGACTGTTGCTGGCAGAGCGCAGCTCCAGGTCCGATCCGGGCACAAGGCGCTGGTACAACGCCAGAAGATTGCCCGCGATGGTCACTTCGTTGACGGCATGGACGATCTGGCCGTTCTCGAACCACTGGCCGCTGACGCCGGCGGACCAGTCGCCGGTATTCGGATTGAGCGACGGCCCGAACATGGAGGTGACCAGCAGCCCTGACCCGGCGTCGGCCATCAGGCCTGCGAGATCGTGTTCGCCCGGCTCAATAGTCAGGTTGTGGCCTGAAACCCCGGCTGGCCCGGCCAGGCCGCGCGAGGCGTGGCCGGTGGTCTCCAGGCCGAGCTGGGCTGCCGAGGCGGTATTCAGAAGCCAGCTCTGGAGCACGCCGTCGGCGACGAGGGCGCGACGGGTGACGGCGACACCTTCGTCGTCGAAGGGGGTCGAGCCCAGGCCGCGCGGGCGCAGGGGATCGTCAATGATGCTGATCGTTTCGGACAGGATGCGCCGGCCCATCTGGTCCTTGAGAAAGGACACACCGCGGGCCACGGCCGGTCCGGCGATCGCTCCGATCAGCGGCCCGATCAACTGGGTGGCGATGCGGTTCTCGAGAATGATCGGGGCCGAACGGCTGGTCAGTTTGTGCGCGCCTAGCTGGGACACGGCCCGGCGGCCGGCCTCGGCCCCGATGGCCTCGGGTCCGGCCAGATCCGACAGGTGGCGGGTCGAGCGGCCCTCGCCGCCGATCTCCATGATGCCGTCCTTCTCGGCAATGACCCCGGCGGCGGTCGAGAAGGCCGAGCCTCGATGCCGACCTTCAAACCCATGGGAGGTGACCAGGGCCCATTCTCCGGTCGTCAGGCTGGCCTGGCCGCCGTCGGAGTTGGTGACGCCGGGCACGGCGCGGGCCGCGGCCTCGGCGTCACGGGCGCGGGCCTCCAGGGCGGCGGCATCCAGATCGGTCGGGTCGTAAAGGTCCAGGTCCGGGCGTTGCCGCCCGGCCAGGCGGTCCTGGGGGGCCAGGCCGGCATAGGGGTCTTCGGGGGCGAGGCGGGCCATGGCCACGGCCCGTTCGACCAGCCGAGCGCGGGTCGGCTCGGACAGATCGGAGGCTGAGACGACCGCCTGTTTCTTGCCGATGAAGACCCGTAAGCCGAGGTCGCGCGATTCCTCGCGTTCGACCTCCTCCAGCTCGCCCAGCCGCACCGAGACGGAGAGGGCGCTGCGGCGCGCCAGCACGGCCTCGGCGGCGTCCGCCCCGGCCCTGAGGGCGCGATCAATCACATCATGGGCGGCGTCGAGGGGCAGGGCGGCGTCGGTCATGGGCCGCATATGGCCGACCGGACCGCCGACTGCAAACCGGTCGGGTTCAGCCGGGCGGCAGCAGCCGCTGTTCGGCCTCACGCAACAACAGCTCGCGCCCGTCGGTGCGAACCGTGTCGACCCAGCCATCCAGCCGTGTGCAGCGTTCGGCGTCCGGGCGCGAACGGCGCGTGGCCCGATGGCGATTGAGCGCCGACATATAACCGACCACACCCTCGAAGGGATTTTGCCGACCGCGGCTGGCGGCGCTCATGGCCGCCAGCTCCATGGCACCGACGATGGCGGCCTCGCTGACCGGCCCGACCCCGAGGTCACAGGCATAGGCGTCGGCGATAGCCCGGCCCCAGCGTTCCTCGGCCAGGATCATGTCGTCGTGCGACGGCCGTCCGGCGATCTGCATGGCGATGACCCCATCCTGGGCCGCGCTGGCATAGCGCACCGACGGGTATTCACCGCTGGTGGTGGCACAGGCCGACAGCCCGGCCAGGGCAGCAATCACCAAGCCTATGCGACCGATCATGAGCTTTCTCCATGTCTGGGCCCACGACCAGATCACCCGCTGACTAAGGCGATTTCGCGGCTAGAGATGCCGGGCGGCGGTCAGCAACAGGAGGGCGGCTGCCGCCAGCAGGGGCAACCAGGTCAGGGTCATGCCGAGAATCCGTGCCGCATTGGGAGCTTTCGGGGCGGCCAGACCGAAGGGATGGATCAGCCGACCGGCAAGCAGCGCCCCGCCGATCAGGTGGACCTCCAGCGCCGAGGCCCCCACCAGGGCCAGCAGGATCAGGGCGGCCAGGCCCATCGGGACATACTCTGCCGCATTGGCGAAACTGCGGGTCAGGATTTCCATCTCGCGGTTGCCGCCGTCGCCCAGCGACACGCGCAGCCGCCGACGCCCCATCGTGACCCGGACCGACAGCAGGACCAGGACGATGATGAGCTGGCTGCTCCACAGGGCGGCGGCGGAGAGTGCGGGTGTGAGTTCCATCAATTCTCTCGGCCTATGGGATAGAGGCGGTAGTGCTGATCATAGAAGGGGGTGCGCTCATAGAACCAGGCCAGACGCGCATCGCCGTCGGCGGCGAAGCCGGGGTCGGAGGCCAGTCGTGCCTCGAACTCGGCGCGCAGGGCCGGGTCGGCGGTCAGCATCTGTTCGGCCAGGGGCGCGATGGCATAGGCCTCGATGTACTCGACGCGGCTGAAGATCTCGGGGAAGAAGCCCCAGGCGAAGAAGCTCTCGGTGGATTGCGGCTCCAGCAGCAAGACCACGATGTCGCCCATGGCCTGGTCCGTCGGCACCCGCACCGAACCGGTGGGGAAGGTCCAGCGGTGGGTTTCGACCACCGGTTCACCCGACGTCATCGGGACATGGCCCTCATTGGGGCGCGCTGCGAAGGTGGCGTCGGGCAGGGTCAGCATCTGGACCTCGACCGTGCGGGGCGCATCGAGCGTCTCCATCTGGACGCCGTGCAGGCGCAGCCGCGCGATGATGTCGGTCCGGTAGGAGGGCACCCAATAGGCCTCGGGCCGGTCCAGCGTCAGGGTTGCGTGCGAGCTGTAGAAAGGCATCTGCCAGACCTCGGGGTCCGGTTCGCCAAGCCAGCGGATCTCGGTGCGGCCGGAAGCCGGGCTTTCATAGGTCTCGAACCGGATGCCCAGGAATGCGCGCGTGCCGATCGGGCTGTCGTCAGGCTGGAAGTTGGTCGGGATCTGCTGCGGTCTCAGGGCTGCATCGGCTTGCCAGGCCGCGCGCAACTCCGGGCCCCGCTCGGCCAGTAGCCGCAAGGCCGCTTCGAGGAAGACATAGGTGCCCAGCACCCGCTGTTCGTGGGGCTTGAGGCTGTGGTTCTCGATCAGGATGGTCGGGATATGGGCCGCCGATCCCCAGCCGTTGGAAAAGCGTTCTCCCAGGCCGCCGTCATACAGCCCCGTCCGCGGATTGCGGTCATCGAGGGCGAAGACCAGCTCCCCCGGAATATGGCCGCGAGCTGACAAAGCGCTGTCAATCGTTGGCCTGAAAGCGGAATCCAGCCACCTCGCGGTTGCGGGGCTGCGGCTATAGATGCCGTCCTCGCCGTTGTAGCCATAGGTGACATCATACTGGTAATCGATGCCGTCGGTGACGTGGATGTCGACATAGAGGTCGGGCCGATAGCGGTGGATGAAGCCCATCAGGGCCTGCATCTCGGGCTGATCCAGCTTCATGAAATCGCGGTTGAGGTTCTGGTTGGTGGCGGTGTTGCGCCAGCCCTGGATGCGCGGTCCGCGCTGGTTGGGCCGCGAATAGGCCCCGGACCGTTCATGGCCGTCCACCGACAGCACGGGGATCAGGATCAGATTGACCCGGTCCAGCAGGTCATCACGACCATAGAAGGCGATGTCGCGCAGCAGCATCATACCGGCGTCCTTGCCGTCGATCTCGCCCGGATGGATGCCGGCCTGGGCCAGCAGCAGCGGCTTGGACGGATCCAGCGTCGCCCCGTCGCGCGAGGCGATGACGGCATAGATGGGCCGGCCCTCAGGCGAGGTCCCGAACGCTTCGATGCGGATCAGGTCGGAGGCCGCGTCCAGTCGGTCGAACCAGGCGCGGGTGGCCGCGTAGTCCGGCGAGAAATCGTGCTCGGGATCCTGTTCAAAGGCGGTGGCCCAGGGATCGCTCGTCGGCCTCAGCAAATCGCGACTGGCCCCATCCCACTCCGGGGCGGGCGGCAGGAACGGGCGGTCCCACGGCTGGGCATTGGCGGGGCGGTCTTGGGACATGGCGGGACTCGCAAGCAACAGGGCGCCGAGCGCCAGGCAAATCAGGAAACGCATGGCCCTGTTTTGGCCGATCCTCGCCCTATAGCAAGGGCGCTCTATGCGGCGACGGGCGGGGTCGCCACGGCCGACAGAACCGCCAGCGCCAGATAAATCACGATGTGAAGACCTAGGGCGGTGATGATCAGCCAGGCTCGCCGCGTGATGGCCGCCGTGCCGATCAGGACCAGGTAAAGGCCGATCGGAATCGCATAGGCTGACGCACGAGAGAGGGCGCCGGTCAGGGTCTGGCCGGCCCAGAGCACGACCGCCATCGCCAGCATATTCGTGGTGATCAGCAGCGTCAGGACGGCCCGGCGATTGGCCCAGAAGTGATCGTCCAGCGAGGTCACCTCGTCGGTTTCATCCGGAAAGATGAGGGCCGCGGCGATGAAATAGATCAGGGCCACGATCAGACCGGCGACCAGCAGGCCATAACTGTAGGGGAGGTGCCGAAAATTAGTCCAGGCCGCGTCCCAGAAGGTGGCGATATCCAGGGCCGCGAAGATCGCCAGCA
The DNA here is from genome assembly GCA_963205025.1 of Pseudomonadota bacterium. Lineage (GTDB taxonomy): Bacteria > Pseudomonadota > Alphaproteobacteria > Caulobacterales > Caulobacteraceae > Brevundimonas. The sequence continues at coordinate 73,172 of CAUJHO010000013.1, forward strand.
ACGGCGTCATCCAGCCGATCCTGACCGACCGGCGGTGCTTGAAGGCGCGCGCCGCTCCGGTAGCGATTGCGGCCAGGGACAGGCCCAGCAACAGGCCATAGAAGGAAAAGAAGAACTCGAATGCGGTCATCTCAGCTCCCCACGGCCGGAGACCAGCCGCCGGCGGCAATGAGCATCGCGCCAGCCCGCGCCATGTTCCAGAGCGTGTAACCCAGAACAATCAGCAGGGCGGTGATCACGACCTTGCGGCTGGGCGCGAAGGCGGCTGTGGCGGTGGCCACCGCAAAAATAACAACCCCCGCCACCAGCCTCGGCGACCAGACGGCCGCCCACTGTGGATCCGCCGCCGCAAGGATGCCGAGCAAGACCCAAACCAGGGCATTGGCGGCCAGGACACAGCCGAAAACCACGCGCCTGTGCGCCCAGAAGTGCGCATCCAGGTCGATCTGCGCCTCCACACCTTCGGCGCTGACCCGCGGGAAGGTCACGCTGGCGGCAATGTAGAAGGTGGCGGCGATCACCAGGCCGATCAGCAGCAGCACCGGATTGAACGGCGCTCCACGGAAAAATACCCAGGCCTGGTTCCAGAAGGTCGCCAGATCCAGGGCCACAAAGATCGCCAGCATCGGCGTCAGCCAGCCGAACCGCACCCGATCGCGTTCATGCAGCACCTGGGCGAACCCGCTGACCAGCGCCGCCACGGACAGGCCCAGCAACAGGCCGTAGAACGAAAAGAAGAACTCGAACGCGGTCACAGGCCCCCCGATAGATCGTTCGCACCAGAGTAGCCGAGGTTCAGACGGGACGTCATCGACTATCGCCCGCTGGTGACCGCCCGCCGGTCGCATGCTGCCCCTCCCCTTCTGGCGCGAAACGCCAATAGACTGGCGCGCAACGCCATTTCTATCTGGTGGCCGTTGCCTATGTTGGCTCCATCAACACGAACCAAGGAGCCAGTCATGGCCAATCCAGTTGCTCTCATCACCGGCGGCGCCAGCGGCATCGGCCTGGAAACGGCCCGCAAGCTGATCGGACGAGGGATCACTGTCGTCATCAGTGGCCGCCGCCAGGACGTAGGCGATGCCGCCATCGCCGATCTCCAGCCCCGTGCTGCCAATGGTGCCCAGGCCCGCTTCATCCGCAATGACGTCACCGACGAAGCCGCTGCCGAGGCGATGATCGCCCAGATCGTCGCCGAGTTCGGCCACCTGGATATGGCGGTCAACAATGCCGGCATCTCGAATGAGACGGCGACCCTCGAGGGGTCCGAAACCGACCGCTTCCGCGCCATGATCGACACCAATATCGTCGGTCTGTACTTCGACATGAAATATGAGCTTCGCCAGATGCTGAAGCAGGGCAAGGGCTCGATCGTGAACCTGGTCTCTATTGCCGGTCTGAATGGAATGCCGTGGGCCGGGGCCTATTCGGCGACCAAACACGCGGTGGCGGGCCTGACCAAATCGGCGGCGCTTGATCACGCGGCCCAGGGCGTGCGTGTCAATGGCGTGGCCCCAGGCGCGGTCCGCACCGACATCATCGCCAAGCAGCTGGAAGGCGGCGACGATAACTATAACGAGGCCAATATCAGCGCCATGCACCCGATGAACCGGCTGGGTCGTCCCGAGGAGATCGCCAACGGCATCGCCTGGCTGTTGTCTGACGAAGCCAGCTTCGTCACCGGTCATATCCTCAGCATCGACGGCGGGTTCCAGGCCAAGTGACGACGCCCGACCGCATCAAGGTGCCAGAGGCCTTCTGGGTCGGTGTGGACCGGCTGAACATCGGGCGGACCGCGATCCTGCGCGGGGCTGAGTTGCCGCTCGGGGTCGCGACCGGGGAGGTGCCGGTGACCACAGAGCAGTTCTTTGCCCTGTGGCGGGCACTGGAAGCCGTTGTCGGGTCTGAGGCGGGTCTGAGGTTGTCGCGGACCCTGGACAGTTCGGTGATGCCGCCGTCGTTCGTGGTGGCCCACCATGCCCGCACCCTGGGTGACGCCCTGGAGCGCGTGGCCCGGTTCAAGTCCCTGTGCGCCCCCGAAGTTCTGGAAATCCGCGGGGAAGGTGGCCAGTGCGTCGTCGAGGGGCGCTGGCCCCATGCGTTCAGTCCGACACCGACCTCATTGGCTGAAGCGACGATCACCTCCCTGGTCGAGCTGGGTCGGGCGGTTTCGGACGGCGAGGTGCGGCCTCATCGAGTTGAGTTGCGCCGGGCGCGCAATGCCGAGGTCGCAGCCTATTTCGACTGTCCGATCGCCTGGGAAGCTGAGGCGGATCGTCTGATCCTGGATGCCGCCGATCTGGAACGCCCGTTCGGAACCTATAATGCCGATCTTCTGGCGATCCTGGATCAGGCCCTGGCCGGGCGGCTGGATGCCCAGACCCCGGCTGCCTCGCTGTCCGAACAGGTGCGCTGGCTGATCCGTCGCTCGCTGACGGCGGGCCGACCAGAGCTACGCAGCGTCGCGCGCGAGTTGGCCATCAGCGAACGATCACTGCAACGGCGGCTGGAGGAGGAGGGCAACAGCTTCCAGTCCCTCCTCTCCGACATTCGCCACCAACTGGCGCTGGAGCATCTGCGCGATCCTGGCTTGGATGTGGCCGAGATCGCCTATCTGCTCGGCTATGACGACCAGGGGTCCTTCTACCGTGCCTTCCAGAAATGGGAGGGTCAGACCCCCGCCGCCTGGCGTGGGGCGGAGCGGTAGGGGGGCCGCCAGATCGGGGTTCCGTCACCGGGCAGGGGCAGGGCTGCGTGATCTGCTGGCGCACCGGCGGTGATGTAGAACGCCGGCTGTCTGATAGGCCGGCATCCCGCGCCGACCGTCTTCGGCCATGGCCGGTCCCGTACACTCACTGGCCTGCGGTTGATCGGCGTCCGACCGGGACTTCCGGCGCGGCGGCGGCGGTCACCGGACCGTTGTTTGCGACGTTGGGGTGCAGGGCCGACATGGCCGCCAAAACGAGATACAGGCTGATCTGCAGGGCCAACAAAACCGTAACCACCCAGCCGCGGCGACTGAAAGCGGCAAGGCTGTTCAGAACCACATAAAGACCGGCCATTATCCCGTAGCCGGGCAGGTACTGTTGACTGTTGGCATGACCTCCATTGGCCAAAAAGGTGGCCCCTGTGCCCAGGAGATTGGCTCCGATCAGCAGCAGCAGTACCGCGCGCTTATTGGCCCAGAAATGGTCGTCCAGGCTCGACGCCTCATCTTCCGGCTCGGGAAAGATCAGGGATGTCGCAGTGAAATAGACGGTCGCGATCACCAGCCCGGCGACCAGAAGCCCATAGCTGTAGGACAGGTGCTGAAAATTGTTCCAGGCGGAATCCCAGAAGGTGGCGATGTCCAGGGCTGCAAAAATGGCCAACAGCGGGGTCAACCAGCCGACACGAACGGCTTTTCGGTGCTTGAAGGCTCTGGCCGCGCCAGTCGCCATCACCGCCACGGAAAGCCCCAGAATGAGGCCGTAGAAGCTGAAGAAGAATTCAAACGGACTCATATCGTCCCCCTGGTCCAGGCCATATGGTCTGCCGGACAATTGCGCATCGGTCTATTCATCGGCCAATCCCGCCTCCAGTGACGGCTGTGTCGTGTCGCCGGGGTCACCCCAGGCCGGGTTCCAGGCCAATAAGGTGGCCGAGATGACATAGAGCAGAACTTGCAGGCCGATCAGTGTTCCGACCAGCCAGCGTCGTCGCGACAGGGCTGCCGGAATAGTCAGAAGCAGGAAGGGCACGGCGGTAACGGCGGTCCCGAAAATCGTTACCGCCCGCTCGTCAGTGAACCAGTGGACGAGGATGGAGGCGGCGTAGCCCAGCAAGTTCGACAGGATGATCAGCGACAGCACCGTTCGCTTGTTGGCCCAGAAATGGGTGTCGTAATCGGTGACGTTGTCGTCAGGCTCGGGAAAAACCAACGTCGCAGCCAGGAAATAGACGAGGGCAATCGCCAGGCTGATGACCAGCAAGCCATAGCTGAACGGTTGGTCCTTGAATTCTGACCAGGCCCCGCCCCAGAAGGTTGTGACGTCCAGGGCAACAAAAGCTGCCAGCAGCGGAGTTAGCCATCCCAGCCGCACCTTCCGACGAAGTTTGAAGACCCGCGCAGCACCGGTCGCCAACACCGTCAGGGACAGGCCCAGAACCAAGCCGTAGAATCCAAAAAAGAATTCAAACGTATTCATGGGCCTCGTCGCAGATGATTCAGGTCGCTGAGACTACCGCCAGATCGGGGTTCCGTCACCGGGCAGGCCCAGGCGGTTCCACATCTCTGAGACCTTCTCCACCACCGCCTCGTCCATGCGGATTTCCTCGCCCCATTCGCGCTTGGTTTCAGGGGTCCATTTGTCGGTGGCGTCCAGGCCGATCTTGGAGCCGAGGCCGCTCTCGGGCGACGCAAAGTCGAGATAGTCGATGGGGGTGTTTTCAATGACGGTGATGTCTCGGGCGGGGTCCATCTTGGTGGAGATGGCCCACATCACGTCCTTCCAGTCCCGGGCATCGACCGTGTGGTCCACGACGATGATCCACTTGGTGTACATGAACTGTCTGAGGTAGCTCCAGCAGCCCATCATCACCCGCTTGGCGTGGCCGGGGTAGGCCTTCTTCATCGAGACGACAGCGATCCGATAACTGCATCCCTCGGGCGGCAGCCAGAAGTCGGTGATCTCGGGGAACTGTTGCTGGAGCAGCGGGATGAAGACCTCGTTCAGCGCCTCGCCCAGCACGCTGGGTTCGTCCGGCGGCCGGCCGGTGAAGGTGGTCAGATAGATCGGGGCCTTTCGCATGGTGATGGCGGTGGCCACGAACACCGGGAAGGTCTCCACCGAGTTGTAATAGCCGGTGTGGTCGCCATAGGGGCCTTCGGGGGCGTGTTCGTCCAGCAGGACATGGCCCTCGATGACGATCTCGGCCTGGGCCGGGACCATCAGGGGCACGGTCTTGCAGGCCACCAGCTCGGCCTTGGCCCCGCGCAGCAGGCCCGCGAACTGATATTCCGACAGGGTGTCCGGCACCGGGGTCACGGCCGCGAGAATGGTGCCTGGGTCCGCGCCCAGGACGATGGCGGCGGGCAGGGGATCGCGCTTTCCGGCCTGCTTGTGGCGGGCATAGTGCTGGGCCCCGCCGCGATGGGCCAGCCAGCGCATGATGGCCTTGTCCTTGCCCAGCACCTGCATGCGATAGATGCCCAGGTTGAAGTCATCCTCGCGGGCGTCGGACGGGCCTTTGGTCACGACCAGACCCCAGGTGATCAGGGGGGCCGGTTCTCCGGGCCAGCAGCCCTGGATCGGCAGCTTGGTCAGGTCGATGTCGTCGCCCTTGAGGACCACCTCATGCACGGGGGCCGATTTCTGCACCTTGGGCCGCATGGTCATGGCGGTGGAGACCATGGGCAGCATTTCGACCGCCCCGGCCATGTCGCGCGGCGGCGTCGGGTTCCTGAGGTCTGCCAGCAGATGCCCCACCTCGCGCATCTCGGCGGCGGTGGAGCGCGCCTTCTTGCCCAGGGTCACGCCCATGGCCACCCGCTTCACCGTGCCGAACAGATTGGCCAGGCACGGGATGGGGCTGATCGAGCCATCGGGCATGACCGGCTTTTCAAAGATCACCGCCGGGCCGCCGTTCCTGAGAAGCCGGGTCTGAATCTCGGTCATTTCCAGATGGGTGGCGACGGGTTCGGTGACGCGCACCAGCTCGCCCTCGGCTTCGAGGATGTCGATGAAATCGCGCAGGGACTTATAGGCCATGTCCCCGGCTTAGGCCGAAGGGCGGCGTCTGTCACCTCGGCAGGGTACGCCCGACGATCGCACAGGGTCGGGACTCGCTATACCGGGCAAAAAGTACCCGCTAAAACAAGGATTGGCAGCATCCTGCCTTTACCAGGCCAGCGCCAGACCGTCCTTGCGCATTTCGGTGGCGGCCCCATAGGTCCAGCCGCCGTCGGCGTTGATCTGGCGGATGATGTTCTGATAGCCGCCGAAGCCGCCGTCGGGTGGCCCCAGGGTCCAGCCCATGGCTTCAAGGCCGGCCCGGCTCTCGGCGGGAACCCCCGATTCCAGATGCAGCACACCGACTCCTTCGGCCGGCTGGCCGGTGGGTTCGGACGAGCCATAGTGCTGCCAGCGCGGGGCGTCGCCGGCCTCCTGCGGTCCCAGGCCATAGTCGACCATATTGATGACGATCTGGGCCTGGCCCTGGGGCTGCATCCCGCCACCCATGACGCCAAACGCCATCCACGGCTGGCCGTCGCGACAGGCGAATCCGGGGATGATGGTGTGGAAGGGCCGCTTGCCGGGCTGATACAGATTGGGGTGGCCGTCGCTCAGGTTGAACAGTTCGCCCCGGTCCTGGAACATGAAGCCCAGGGTCGAACCATCGGGCCCATCCGGTACCAGGCCGGAGCCCATGCCGCGGTAGTTGGACTGGATCCAGCTGACCATCATGCCGTCGGCGTCGGCGACCGAGAAATAGGTGGTGTCCCCTTGCGTTGGGGCATCGCCGGGGAAGACCCGGTCCATGACGCGGTCCGGCCGGATCAGGGCGGCGCGCTGGGCGGCATAGTCCTTGGAGATCAGCCACTCGACCGGAATGTCGCTAAAGCGGGGGTCCGAGAACCAGCGCGCGCGATCCTCGAAGGCCAGACGCTTGGCCTCGGCCTGGTGGTGGATGGAGGCGGCGGACTGGAAGCCCATACCGGTGATGTCGAACTGTTCGGCGATGTTCAACAGCTGCAGCGTCGAAAGACCCTGGGTGTTGGGGCCCAGCTGATAGATGTCGACGCCGCGATAGGGGCTCATCAATGGCGTGACCCATTCGGTCTCATGCGCCGCCAGATCGGCGCGGGTCATCCAGCCGCCGATACGCCGGAAATAGGCCTCGATATGGTCGGCAATCGGTCCGTCATAGAAGGCGTCGCGGCCGCCCTCGGCGATCCAGCGATAGGTCCGTCCGAGGTCGGGGTTGCGGAACATCTCTCCTTCGCGCGGCGTGCGGCCGCCGGGCGCATAGACTGACAGCGCATTGTCAATTTCTTCCAAGCCGGCACCAGGGCGTTGAAAGTTCGCCATATTCCGTTCCAGGTAATAGGCGATCAGTTGCGGTACCGGTGCGCCGCGGTCGCACAGCTCGGCCACCGGCAACAGGACGTCGGACCAGGGCAGCTTGCCGTAGCGCTGGTGGGCGCTCCACCAGGCGTCGACCGTGCCGGGCACATTGACGGTGACGGCCCCATAGCGCGGGAGATAGCCGTCGACCGCCCGGCTTCGCGCCGTTTCCAGCGACAGGCCCATGGGCGACTTGCCCGAGCCGTTGAAGCCGACGACGCGGCCTTGCGCCGGATCCCACATCAGACAGAAGGCATCGCCGCCGATGCCGTTGGCGACCGGCTCGAGAAAACCCAGCGCGGCATTGATGGCGATGGCCGCATCAATCGCCGAACCGCCGCGCCGCAGGGTGTCGATGCCGATCAGGGTGGCGATGGGGTGGGCGGTGGCCGCCGCGCCTTGCGCCCCCCAGACGGTCGAGCGTCCGGCAAAGCGCTCGCCGGTGATCCGGTCGCCCGACCCGACATTCGGATAGGTCTGGGCCAGGGCGCTGCGGGCTCCCAGCAGGCCGAGCGGCAGGGCTGCGAAAAAGGTGCGGCGTCGCATGGCGGTCCTCCCAGATCCGCCCCCATAGAGCCCGTGCCGCTGGCAAGGGCAAGTCCGGCGATTCAGTGGGTCTCGGACCGCCGGCGCGGTGACAGGGCGACCGGCAGGGGCGCGCAGGGCACGCCATCGGCCTGCATGGCCCGCACCTCGGCCGGGGTCGCCTCGCCATAGATCGAGCGCTTCTCGCTCTCGCCCTCGTGGATGGCCCTGGCCTCGCGCGCGAAAGTGTCTCCGACATAGTCGAAGTCGGTCTCGATCTTGTTCCGGATGGCGGACGCGGCCTCCAGCATCATGTCGCGCGGGGCTGTCTCGGGGGGGGCGGCACTGGTGCGGACGGCCGGGGCCATGATCTGTTTGCTGATCTGACAGCTGGCGCAGAAGGGGCACTCGACGCGTCCCGCCTTCGCCTGGGCATCATAGTCGTCCGACGAGCCGAACCAGGCCTCGAAGGTGTGGGTCCGTTCGCACTGAAGGGCATAGCGGATCACCGGATCGCCTCCGGGGGTGCAAAGGCACGATCATGTTTCAGGGCGGGTATGGCGGCGCGTGCGCGGGTGACCGCCGACAGATCGAGCTGGGCGAAGAGGACGCCGGGTTCATCGTGATCCAGCGCCGCGACGACCGCACCCCAGGGGTCGACCACCAGGGTCCGCCCCCAGGTGGCCCGGCCATCCTCATGGCTGCCGCCTTGCGCCGGGGCGAGGATGAAGGCCCCCGTCTCGATGGCGCGGGCGCGTAGCAGGGTTTCCCAGTGGGCCTCACCGGTGGGGCGGGTGAAGGCGGCCGGGACACTGATCAGGTCCGCTCCGGCCTGGGCCAGGGCGCGAAACAGCTGCGGGAAACGCAGGTCGTAACAGACCGTCAGGCCGAGGCCGCCCCAGGGGGTCGGTGCGACCACGGCCGACTCGCCCGGTCGTACTCCGGTCGACTCGCGGTAGTGCTCCCCTTTCGGCAGATCGACATCGAAGACATGCAGCTTGTCATAGGCGGAGACGATTTCGCCGCGATCATTGATCAAGATTGATCGGTTGGCCGCGCGCGGATCGGCCGGGTCATCGGAGCGCACCATGGCCGAGCCGATCAGGACCCAGATTCCGGCGTCGGCGGCGACCTGGCAAAGGCCCTGAACGACCAGGTCCTCGGCTTGATCCTCGAGAATCAGCGCCTTTCGGTCGGCCCGCTTCTCCATGAAGTTGGAGGCCTCGGGCGTCAGGATCAGCCGGGCCCCGCCGGCCACGGCATCGGCCAGCAGCGGACGCAGGTGCGCCAGCGCCGCCTGGGGCGTGGCGGGCGACCGGCTCTGGATCAGGGCGACGCGAAGCGGGTCCATCAGCCGGCCAGCAGCGCGTCCAGCTTGCCGTCGCGCTCGAGAGCGTCGAGGTCGTCAAAGCCGCCGACATGGGTCTCGCCCACAAAGATCTGCGGATAGGTCATGCGACTGGACCGACGCCGCATCTCCTCACGCTTTTCGGGGTCCATCGAGGCGATGATCTCCTCGAATTCGACGCCCTTTCTGGTCAGCAGGGCCTCGGCGCGCGCACAGTAGGGGCAGAAGGGCTTGGTATAGATGACGACCTTGGGCAAATCGGGCTCCCGGTAGAATGATCCCCTGCAAGATAGGTCGTCACGCGCGAGAACGCACCCGTGCAATAACGGCCACATCCACCGCGCGGGCCCCTGCGTCCAGCAGGACACGGGTACAGCCGTCGGCCGTCGCTCCGGTCGTCAGCACATCGTCGACCAGCAGGATGCGCCGGCCGCGGATATCTCTGGCCCCCTCGGGCGGTACGGCAAAGACACCCCTGACGTTCTGGCGACGTCCCCGCGCCGACTTGCCGCCCTGGGTCGGGGTGGGCCGCGTTCGGATCAGGGCGTCAGCCAGATAGGCACGGCCCGAGAGCCGGGCCAGGGGCCGGGCGAGCTCGGCGGCCTGGTTGGCGCGCCGGCGGATCAGGCGGCTCCAGTGCAGGGGGACCGGTACAATCGCGTCCACCGTCTCGATCAGGGGCGCCGCTGCCCGACTGAGCCAATGGGTGAAGAGCGGCGCGTGCTCCAGCCGATCAGCGTGTTTGAAGGCCAGGATCAGGTCGCGCGAATGTTCGTCATAGACGCAGGCCGCCCGCGCCCGCGAAAAGAGGTGGGGCTGGGCCAGACAGGCCGGGCAACGATCCAGGCCGAGCCGGCCCGGCGCATGCTCGAAGGCCAGGCCACAGCCGTCACAGACCGGATCTTCCAGAAAGTGGATGCGCGACCAGGCTTGGTCCGACAGGCCGGTCGCCAGGGGGTGGGCCCCGCCGTCCAGCGCGACGGGCGGCATCAGGATGTCGAGCAAGCCCCGCATAACGGCGCGCGAGCGCGCTCCGGGTTTCAATCGTCCGAACAAGGCGGCATCTATGCCGACCATGACCGCCCCTCCGCGCCTGTTTGACTGGCCGCTGCGCCGCCTGCGTCTGGATCGTGCCCTCAGGGCCGGCCTCCCCGCTGACTTCCTGCGTCGGCGGGTGGCCGAGGACATGGCTGCGACCCTTTCCGGCATCGTGCGGCAGTTTCATGCCGGAGTCGATCTGTCAGCCCGAGACCGCCTTTTCGAACAGGTCCTGGCGGCAGAGGGTCTGGCGGACCGCATTCAAATCGTACAGCGGATCGATCAGGTCGGCCCCGGCCTGGATGCCTTTCAGGACAATGAGATACCCGCTCTGGAGGCCGCTACAAGCGATCTTATTGTCAGCATCCTGTCGCTACACTGGACCAATGATCTGCCCGGCGCGCTCAGCCAGATCCGGCGGGCGCTGAGGCCCGATGGCCTGTTCATCGGGGCCCTGTTCGGAGGGTCGAGCCTGCAAGAGCTTCGCTGGGCCCTGGGCCAGGCCGAACTGGAGCTGACCGGCGGCGCGGCGGCGCGGGTCTCGCCCTTTGCCGATGCCTTTGACGGCGGCGGACTGCTGCAGCGGGCGGGCTTTGCCCTGCCGGTCTCGGACATCGACCGGCTGAAGGTGACCTATGCCGATCCCTTCGCCCTGATCCGGGATCTCAGGGCCATGGGCGAGACGGCCCTGTTTGCCGAACGGGCGCGGCCGCTGACGCGCGCCGTCGTGGCGCGAATGGCTCAGCTCTATCTCGAACGCTATGGCGACGCGGAGGGGCGTATCCCGGCGACGTTTGAGATCGTCACCCTGTCGGGCTGGGCCGCGCATCCTGATCAGCAGAAGCCGCTCCGGCCGGGATCGGCCAAGACCCGGTTGGCCGATGCCCTGGGGGTAAAGGAAGGCAAGCTCTAGGGGCTCAGTCGCCCGCCAGCTCATCGGCCAGGGCGTCCATGTCATAGATTTCGCGCAGGGCCAGGGTGATCATCTCGGCGCTGACGGTCACGGCCCGATTGCGCGACCCGTCATAACCATAGGCCCCGCCCAGCGATTCCAGATTGCCATCGAAAACCGCGCCGATCACTTCGCCATCGGCGTTCAGAAGTGGCGACCCGGAATTGCCGCCGACGATGTCGTTGGTCGACGCGACCGTATAGATCACATCTTCCGGCAAGCGACCTCGTGCGGCCTCGAGATTCGGCGACAGGTTGAACGGGATGGCCCCTGTCGCCCGTTCCCACAGACCGGCGACGGTCGTGGTCGCGGCGATGTCGCGGGTGCCGTTGTTCCAGCCCTCGACCCGGCCATAGGACAGGCGAAGACTGAAGGTCGCATCCGGGTAGGTGTCGGTGCCCAGGACGGCAAAACGGGCGGCGGCGATCCGGCCCCCGGCCCGCTCGATGGGGCCGTCGACCTGCTGGGTCCAGCTGCGGCGGATGTTGCGGGCGGCCTGATCGGTTCGCAGGACGAACTGGATCAGGGGGTCGTTCGAGGCCTCGACGGCGGCGCGACCGCCTTCGAACAGGGCCATGCGTGCGGCCGGATCGGCCAGGCTCGTGCCCTCGATCAGGCGCGCGCCGAGCGCTTCGGGGCTTTCGCGGCCGAGCATCTGCTGGACGTCGGGGTCGTCCGTGCCGAGGTTCTCGCGGGTCTTGTTGAGCCAGAATTGAAGATAGAGGCTCTCCAGTGGTTCATCGATGTTGCGGGTCTGGGCCAGCGTCCTGCCCAGGGCCTCCAGCTGGGCGTCCGAATAGCCGCCCAGGCGGGTATCGGCCGGGCGTTCGCGCTCATAGGCCGCGCGTACGATCTGGCGGGCATAGTTGAACAGGACCGAGCCCTGGCCAGCCCCGGCTTCGAGCCAGTAGTTGCGCGGATACAGAAGGATGTAGTCAGCGTGAGCCGCGGCGATCTCACTCCAGGGATCGCCCTGGACCAGGTCGCGGCTGGAGGCCTGACCGATCAGATCGGTCTCATTGACCACCAACTCTGTGAAGAAGCTCTGGTCGGCCAGGGCCTGATGCATGCCGGTGTAGCGTTTCAGATTGTTCTCGATGCCGCGCAGGGCGTCGCGGGCCATGCGCGCATTCTCGGGGCTTTCCTCCGAGAAGCGGATCACGCGCCCGCGCAGCTCGGCCAGCCGGCGCAGTTCGGACGGAATCTGCCAGTCCCGCTCGATGCGAAGCTGATCCGTCGTCTTGAGACGGGCCGTCGAGCCGGGATTACCGGCGACGAAAACCGGCTGTCCCTCGACGATCCGCTCGGGATTCCAGGTCAGATGGTTGGGGGTCGTGGCCGGGACCCCGTTCTCATAGACGCGCAGGAAGGCGGCATCGAGGGCAAAGCGCGGGAAGTTGAAATTGTCAGGATCGCCGCCGAAGACCACGGCCTGATGCTCGGGCGCATAGACCAGGCGCACATCGGAATAGCGCTGGAACCGATAGAGTTTGTACTGGCCGCCGCGATAGAAGCTGATGACCTGACAGCGCAGGGCCGCATCAGTGCCGCAGCCTTCGCGCTCGATCTCGGCGATGACGCGGGCCCGGGCCGAGGCGAAGGCCGCGCCGGTCAGGCCCGAACCCGCCGCCTGGACCCGGTCCGTCACATCCTGAATCTCGGTCAGGACCTCAGCGACCTGACCAGGGCAGGTCAGTTCCTCATCGCGGGTGCGCGCAAAGACACCTTGGGACAACAGGTCCTGCCCCGGTTCGGCGTGGGCCTGAACGCACGACCGGATACAGTGCTGGTTGGTCAGGACTAGGCCTTGCGTCGACACTAGTGAGGCCGAACAACCCGACAGGCGCACGGCCCCCAGCCGCACCCGGTCCAGCCAGGCCTGGTCGATGTCGGTGCCAAGCGCGGTGTTGATCCGCTGAAGCGGCACGTTGTCGAAGGTCCACATCCCCTCGTCGGTTCGGGCCGAGGCCGTGGCCGGCAACAAAAGCGACAGGGCCGAGGCCGAGGCGGCGGCGAGGGTGATCAGACGCATCTTGTTTCTCCTCCCCCGCTCCGCGGGGGAGGGGGACCACGACATGGTGGAGGGGGCGCGACGGGGCGCCGGCCTCCGTTAG
>CAUJHO010000014.1 GCA_963205025.1 Pseudomonadota bacterium
GTGGACTGCGATCATGCCGCCAGGTCGCAGCACCCGGTAGAAGGAAGCCAATCCGTCCTTTGGGCAGGGCAACTCCCCAAGGACAGTCACGAGCACGACAACATCGAAGCTGGCATCGTCGAATGGGAGCGGGCTGCAGGCGTCCGCTGCGATGCTTTGCACATGCCCCGGAAGCTGGCCGCCAAATTTTTGCGCCGCTTGCGCCAGCATTTCGGGCTGCAAATCTAGCAGTTGGAGACGCCCCTCGGGAACGCGACGCGCAAGCTCAAGACTGAAGTATCCGGAGCCTGGACCCACCTCTAACACCCGGCTTGTGGAATTGAGCCGAAGGCGATCAGCCAGGGCTGCCGGGGTGATCATCAGACGCCGCAGCGGATTATCGAGGAACCACGAAAGCTGATGAGGAAATACCCCTCGCCGGACAGCCCCCCAAAGGCTTGGCCCCGTCATTTGCCCGTGAGTCCTCTCCGTCCGGGGCTACACTGCGTTCTCGGTCAAGCTTGAGCAAGACACCATACTTGCTGCCGCCATGTTGAAGAGCCCCGGCCTGCCTCGATACCTTCTGCCGGCCTACAACGAATGCTGGAGGGGAGGCCCGGCTAGTGGCGCGTTTTTTCACCTCAGCGGTGCAGCCGTTCGGCATCCCCAGTCGTTGGCTCGATCTGGATGGTCGAGTGATGAACGCCGAACTGTTCTTCGAGCAGCGTCCCAATGGCTGTGCGGATCGCATCGGCATCCGCGCCTTCACGGATCACGGCGTGCACCGTCGCGCTAGGTTCGTCCGCGCCGGTGATCCAGACGTGAAGGTCATGCACCCCGGTCACACCGTCGATGGCGAAGAGGGCTGCCCGGACCTCGGCGACATCGGTCCCGCGAGGCGCACCCTCCAGGAGGATGTGGAGGGTATTGCGAAGGAGCACCCAGGTTCTCGGCAACACCCAAAAGCCGATGCCAATCGCCACGACGGGATCGATCCATCGCCAGCCTGTCAGCATCATGGCCACCGCCGCGCCGATGACGCCGACAGAGCCCAGCATGTCGGCCCAAACCTCCAGATAGGCTCCCTTTACGTTGAGGCATTTGTCCTTGCCCGCCGACAGGATGCGCATGGAGATCAGGTTGACCGCCAACCCCGCGCTCGCGACGAGCAACATGCCGAGTGACTGAACCGGCTCAGGGTCCGTGAAGCGCTTTACGCCTTCATAAAGCACATAAAAGGCGACACCGAAGAGCAGGATCGCATTGAACGCCGCCGCCAGAACCTCAAAGCGCCGATAGCCGAAGGTGCGCCGATCATCCGCTGGCTTTTGACCGATCCTGATCGCCGCCAAGGCGATGGCGAGCGCGACCACATCGGTGAACATGTGTGCGGCGTCTGACAGCAAAGCGAGGCTGTTGAAGACGAAGCCGCCGACCACCTCGGCGACCAGGAAGGCGGTAGTGAGGAGGAGCGCAATCGTGATCTGCCGGGCGCTGGCCCCGGCGGTGTGATCGTGAGCCTCGCCGTCGGCGTGTTGGCGCCCAGTCATCAGTGCGCCCTTTCCACTTCGCGGGCGTCTCGCAGGATTTCCACGCCGCCCTTCAAGCCAATCGCCGCCACGATCAATCCGACCAGGAGGTCGGGCCATGACTGGTCGAGCCACATGACCAAGCCACCGGCGAGGAGGATGCCGCCGTTCGAGGCGAAGTCGTTGAGGCTGAAAGTCTCGGCTGCTTTCATATTCACGTCTTTGCTCTTCTGCCGTCGGATCAGGATCAGGCACGCGAGATTTATGGCGGCGGCCACCAACGCCAGGCCCATCATCGTCCAGCCGACGGGTTCGGCCCCCATGATTGCCCGCCGCACCACGTCGATCAGGACGCCAGCGGCCAAAATCAGCAGCATGATCCCCGACACCCTCGCCGCCCGCGTCTTCCAGACCAGCGCACGGCCCACGGCGAGGAAGCTGATGAGATAGACCGCCGCGTCCGAGGCGTTGTCGAGGGCGTTGGCGAGCAAGGCGCTTGAGTCCGCCGCCAAGCCACCAAAGCCGAGCCCGACGGCCAGGAGCGCGTTGAGGATCAGAACCGCGAGCAATGTGCGGCGCTGTAGCGGTTCATCGTCGGAGCAGCCCATCAGTCCTCAATCCCTTCTGCTTTGCGGTGCTTCACGGCCTTGGCCGCGAAGGTCGGGAGCACAAACAATGTCAGCAGCGTCGCTGTCAGAAGACCACCGATCACTACGGTCGCCAGCGGTTTCTGGACCTCGGCTCCTGCCCCGTGCGCAATCGCCATGGGAATGAAGCCGACGATGGCGACCAGGGCGGTAGTCAACACGGCTCGCAGACGGCTGGCGGCTCCCTGTATGGCGGCTTCCACGGCCGGGAGCCCCTGATCGAGGCGCTCGCGGATGGCCTGCATCAACACCAGTCCGTTCAGGGTGGCGACGCCGGAGACGGCGATAAACCCAACCGCAGCGGAGACCGAGAACGGCATCCCCCTCAGCAGGAGCGCCAAGGCTCCGCCCACGAGGGCGAGCGGCACGCAGGCGAAGACGAGACCCGCCTCCGCGAATGATCCCAGCGCCATGAAGAGGAGGAGGCCGATCAGGATGAAGACCACCGGGACGACGAGCCCCAGCCGCTGCTCCGCGCGCTGAAGGTTCTCGAACTGACCGCCCCAGTCCAGATAATATCCGGGCGGAAGGTCGATCTCGGCCACGCGCTCCTGGGCCTCGGTGACGAAACCGCCGAGATCGCGGCCTCGGACGTTGGCCTGAACGACCATCCGACGGCTGCCGTTGTATCGGCTGATCTGGTTCGGGCCTTCCTCCGTCTGGATTTGAGCGACCGACGACAAGGGCACGACCTGCCCCGTTTCTGTGACCACGGGCAGCGCCGCCAGGGCGGCGGGATTGCTCCGCGCCGCATCCGGGAGACGCACAACGACATCGAACCGTCGGTCGCCTTCGAAAATCTGACCCGCCTCCGCTCCGCCCACCCCCGCCGACACCGCTTCGGAGACATCGGCGGCGGATAGGCCGTAGTTGGCGGCGGCGAAGCGATCCACGCTTACCGTCAGGGTCGGCAGACCCGACGCCTGTTCCGCCCGAACATCGGCGGCTCCCGGCGTATCATTGAGCACCTCTGCGACCTGATCTGCGATCTGCTGGAGGGTGTCGAAATCCTCGCCATAGACCATGACCGCCATGTCGGTGCGGACACCGGAGATCAGTTCGTTGAAGCGGAGTTCGATGGGCTGGCTGAACTCGAAGGCGTTCCCAAGCTGCTGGGACGCGGCTTCCTCGATGCGTTCGATCAGTTCCTCCTTCTCAAGGCTCGGATCAGGCCAGTCGGAGCGATCCCGGAGATTGATCACGGCGTCCGTGATGTTGGCGGGCATGGGATCGATGGCGGCCTCGGCTGTTCCCGTGCGCGAAAACACGGTCTCGACCTCGGGCATGGCGGCTATGGTGCGCTCCAGGTTCATCTGCATCGCCAGCGACTGTTCAAGCGACGTAGAAGGCACCCGGATCGCCTGCATGGCGATGTCGCCCTCATCCAGGGTCGGGATGAACTCTCGCCCGAGAACCGCAAAAGCAGTTCCGCCTATGGCGAGCGCGGCCACCGCGCCGATCAGCACGGCCCTGGGACGGGCGACGGCCTTCCGGATCGCAGGCTCCAGGCGACGGCGAACGAAGCCGATGATTCGCGTCTCGTGCTCGCCGTGTCCGTCCGCAGCGAGTTTGGGCTCGCGGACTAGCAGCGCCGCCATCGCCGGGACGAATGTGAAGGAGAAGATGAAAGCGCCGACAAGGGCCAGCATCACTGTCGCGCCCATCGGGATGAAGGTCTTGCCCTCGACACCCTCCAGCAGGAGCAGGGGCGTGAACACCAGCAGGATGATCAACTGACCGAAGGCGGCAGGGCGCACCATCTGCCGCGCCGACTGGACCGCCACATCGAGCCGCTCTCGCCGGGTCAGCAACCGGCCGAGGTCGGCCCGCCGCTGAGCCAGCATCATCAGGGTGTTCTCGATCACCACCACCGCGCCATCGACGAGAAGACCGAAGTCGAGTGCGCCCAGGCTCATCAGGTTTCCGCTGATCCCGAAGCGGTTCATGCCGATGACCGCGAACAGGAAGCTGATCGGAATCATGAGAGCCGTGATCGAAGCGGCCCGGATGTTGCCGAGCAGCAGGAAGAGCACGAGGATGACCAGCAGAGCGCCCTCGGTCAGGTTCCGCGCCACCGTCTGGATGGTCGCGTTCACCAACGCGCTGCGGTCCAGCACCACCTCCGCCTCGATACCGGGCGGAAGCGATGACGACACCTCCTCCAAGCGCTCTCGTGCTGCTTGGGCCACCGTGCGGCTGTTGCCGCCCGCGATCATCAGCGCGGTGCCAAGGACCGCCTCGTGACCATCCCGGCTGGCCCCGCCCAGGCGCGGAGCCTGCCCGAGTTCGACCGTGGCCACATCCGCGACGCGGACAACCAGCCCGGCCCTGTTGACCACAGGGGCCTGAGCCAAGTCCTCGACGGTCAAGGCCAAGGCATCTGTGCGAACGACCAGGGCCTCGCCTGCCCTCTGGATGAACCCCGCACCGGCCTGGGTATTGGCCCGTTCCAGCGCCCTCACGAGATCGCCTACCCCAAGACCGTAGCTGGAGAGGCGTCCGGCATCAGGCCGAACGGCGTATTCCTTGACGTAGCCGCCGTTCGTATCGACCCCGGCGAGGCCGGGCGTGGAGCGCATCTGCGGCGCGATGATCCAGTCCTGGACCGTTCGGAGATAGGTAGCCCGTTCTGCGGGCGTCCTCAGAAGATCGCCCTCCGGGGTAAGATAGACACCGCCCGCCTGCCAGCCGGGCTGGCCCGGCTCAGACAGGTTCGCGGCGTTGAACGGTTCGAAATCGACCGTCCACATCAGGACTTCGCCAAGGCCGGTGGTGAT
>CAUJHO010000015.1 GCA_963205025.1 Pseudomonadota bacterium
GCGGATCGCCAGCACGCTGAAAGCGGCCTCAATGGCACCGGCCGCACCTAGCAGGTGCCCGGTCATCGACTTGGTCGAAGACATGGCGGCCTGCGAGGCCTGATTGCCCAGCAGGCGTTCCACGGCCCTCAGTTCGATTCCGTCGGCCATGGTCGATGTGCCGTGGGCGTTCACATAGTCGATGTCCGACGCCTCCAGTCCGGCATTCTTGAGTGCCGCCTTCATGGCCCGAAGGCCACCGTCGCCATCCTCCGAGGGGGCGGTAATATGATAGGCATCACCAGAAAGCCCATAGCCGGCGACCTCGGCGTAGATCTTCGCCCCGCGTGCCCTGGCGTGCTCATACTCTTCAAGAACCAGAACACCGGCCCCTTCGCCCATGACGAACCCGTCACGCGCCTTGTCATAGGGGCGAGAAGCCTTCTCGGGCGTCTCGTTATAGCTGGTGCACAGAGCCCGACAGGCCACGAAACCGGCCACCCCGATCGGCACGATGGAGCTTTCCGCCCCGCCGGCCACCATGACATCGGCGTCGCCATAGGCGATCAGACGGGCCGCATCCCCGATCGCGTGCGCGCCCGTGGCGCAGGCCGTCACCACGGCGTGGTTCGGGCCTTTCAATCCGTGCCGGATTGAAACCTGACCGCTGGCCAGATTGCTCAGGGCCGACGGAATGAAGAAGGGGCTGATCCGGCGAGGTCCCTTGTCGCGCAACTCCAGCGCCGTAACGTCGATCGGTCCCAGGACCCCGATACCCGAGCCGATCATGACCCCGGTGCGTACCTTGTCGTCTTCGCTCTCGGGATGCCAGTTCGCGTCATCCAGCGCCTCATCGGCCGCAGCCACGGCATAGAGGATGAAATCGTCGACGCGCTTGCGATCCTTGGCCGACATGACCTGATCGGGATCGAACGCCCCTTCCACCCCAGGGCTGCCGCCGCCGCGTCCATCCACCGACGGGATCTCGCCAGCGATCGTGCAGCCGAACCCTTCGGTGTCGAAACAGGTGATCTGCCCGATGCCGGACTGGCCTGCCAGAATCCGTTTCCAGGTAATTTCGCGGCCCCAGCCGAGCGGGGTCAGCAATCCTATGCCCGTGACGACGACGCGGCGCATGGCGGCTCCTGCCTAGAGTTGAATCTCGACGGCGAACATAAAGTCCGGCGGGCCGCGGGGCTAGCCTTGTGGCTCTACGAAAGGCTGTCTTCTCAATCGGAATCGGCTCCGGGGATGGCCGAGGGGTTGGCAGGTTCTCCGCTCTTGCCGGGCGACGCGCCAAACGAAAACGACCGCCCGGATTGCTCCGGGCGGTCGCTGTCTCTGTCGCGAAGGTCGAAGGCCTTAGGCCGACTTCTCCGAGATGAACTTGACGGCGTCACCGACGGTCTGGATGTGCTCGGCGGCGTCATCCGGAATCTCGATGTCGAACTCTTCCTCGAAGGCCATGACCAACTCGACGTTGTCGAGCGAGTCTGCACCGAGATCGTCGATGAAGGAGGCTTTTTCCGTGACCTTGTCCGGGTCGGCGTCAAGGTGCTCGATGACGATCTTGCGGACGCGCTCGAGGATATCGGACATGGGTGTCTCTCTGTTTGCTGCCGCCAGGGCGGCGTTTGACTCAATCCTGCCCTAGGCCCACCGCGTCGCTTTCGCAAGTCATAAGGTGGAGCCAGGGCCGGACCCGCGCTTTAGCACAGTCCTTCCCCAGAGGAAGGGACTAGATCATCGCCATGCCGCCGTTCACATGCAGGGTCTGGCCGGTCATATAGGCCGCTTCGTCCGACGACAGATAGACGGCAGCTGCGGCGATCTCGTCGCCCGTACCCAGCCGACCCGCCGGGATCGAACCCAGGATGGCGTCCTTCTGCTGGTCGGTCAGAACGTCCGTCATCGGCGATGCGATGAAGCCCGGCGCGATGCAGTTGACGGTGATGCCCCGGCTCGCGACCTCCTGGGCCAGCGACTTGGAAAAGCCGATCATCCCCGCCTTGGAAGCCGCATAATTGGTCTGGCCCGAATTGCCGGTCACCCCGACCACCGAGGTCACGCCGATGATCCGCCCGGCCCGCCGCTTCATCATCCCGCGCATCGCGGCCCGGCTGAGGCGGAAATAGCTTTCCAGATTGATGCGGATGACGTCGGCGAAGTCCTCGTCCTTCATCCGCATCAGCAGGCCGTCCTTGGTGATGCCAGCATTGGCCACCAGAATGTCCAGACCGGCCCCAGCCGCCGTCTCGGCCGCATTGACCAGATTGTCGACCGATTCGGGATCCGACAGATTGCAGGTGGCGTAGTGGGCCCGCTCGCCCAACTCGGCCTTCATGCCTTCCAGCACCGCCTCGCGCGTACCGGAAAGCACCACTGTCGCGCCTTGAGCATGCAGGGCGCGAGCCACCGCTCCGCCGATGCCGCCCGTCGCGCCGGTCACCAGCGCCGTCTTGCCTTGGAGGTTGAACATGGGCGTTATTCCTTCTGCATCTGCTCGTCGGCGGTCCTAACCGAGCCGGCGGCGGATCACCAGAGGGAGGCCACACCGTTGATCCAGCCGAACATCAACCGACGCGCCCTGTTGCTGGGGGCAGCGGGCCTCGGCCTCAGCGCCTGCGCCACCGGCCCGTTTCCCTCCGACAGCGCGGCGCAACTGCCACAAACCCAGGCCGTGCTCGACCGCTGGACGGGCGAAGGGATCATCCCCGGCGTGTCCGTCGGCGTGCGGGTCCCGGATGGCGACGAGGTCTTCCTCCAGGCCGGCCACACCGACTTCGGTGCCGCGCGTGCCGTCGATGCCGACAGCCTGTTTCGCATCTATTCCATGACCAAGCCCATCACCGGTGCCGCGGCCGCCCTCCTTATCGAGGATGGTCGTCTTGGCCTTGATCAGCCGGTCTCGGACCTCATTCCCGAATTCAGCAACCTTACCGTGGCCATCGACCCGACGACCGGCCTTGAAGCGCGGCCTGTCACCCGCCCCATGACCGTGCGTCACCTGCTGACCCACACCTCGGGCCTCACCTACACCATCACCGGCGACAATGCAGTCCAGCAGGTCTATCGCCGCGCCGGCATCTTTCCGTTCACCGGTCATCTGGTTCCGGCTGAAATAGACGGGCCGCGCGTGCGGAATCTGGACGAAATGGCTGCGCGCCTCGCCGACATCCCGCTGATGGCCGAGCCCGGCTCCGCCTATAACTACAGCATCTCGCTGGATGTCCTGGGCCTGGTGATCCAGAGGGCCTCGGGGATGGCCTTCCCCACCTTCGTCCAGCAGCGTCTGTTCGACCCGATCGGCATGGACGACACCGTCTGGCGGCTGCGTCCGGGCGATGCTGATCGCCTGGTCCAGGTCTATGGCTTCGACCCCGAAACCCGCGCGCGTCTGGGTGTGGTCCCGGGCGTCGGCGCGGCGGATTTCTCCTCTGAAGTCACCCTCTACGCCGGCGGTGCCGGCCTGATCTCATCCAGCCGTGATTACCTCGCCTTCCTGTCCACCCTGCTCGATGACGGGCGGGCTCGCTCACGAACAATCATGCGCCCCGAAACCGCTCGCCTCATCCGCTCGGACATCCTCGCGTCAGAGATTCAGGCCTGGGGAAGCGGCCACGGCTTCGGCGGCTGGGTCGCCCGCCCGGGCCACCGCCGTCAGGGCGAGTTCGGCTGGTCCGGGGCCGCCGGCACCCAGGGCTGGATCGATCCTGAACGGAACTTCGCCGCCACCATGATGATCCAGGTCTTCCCGTTCCAGGCCGTGCCGATCATCGCCGAGGTTCGCGCCGCCATCGACGCCGATCTGGGGATCACCCGCCCCGCCTGATCCATCACAGGCTCAGGGCAAACGCCTCAATCTCTTCCGGTCCGTTCAGGGCGACGGCCTCGGCGTCCGGCGCAATGCGCTTGGCCATGCCGGTCAGGACCTTGCCAGAGCCCAGCTCGGCAAAGCGCGTAACGCCACCTTTGCCAGCCATCCATTCCATGCTCTCGCGCCAGCGCACGCGTCCCGTCACCTGCTCGACCAGCAGCCGGCGGATCGCCTCCGGATCGCTTTCGGGCCGCGCGGTGACATTGTCGATGATCGGAATGATCGGGGCCGAGATCGCCGCGCCCGCCAGGGCCTCGGCCATCTCGTCGGCCGCCGGTTGCATCAGCGGGCTGTGGAACGGGGCCGAGACGTTCAGCGGGATGGCGCGGGCCCCAAGTTCTTTGGCCTTTTCGATAGCCAGATCGACGCCGGCCCGGGTCCCCGAGATCACGATATTGCCGGCGTTATTGTCATTGGCCACGACACAGACACCCGCCGCCGACCCGGCCTTGGCCGCCGCCTCGGCCAGGGCCAGGTCCGACTTCGGCCCGATCAGGGACGCCATCGCCCCCTCGCCCACCGGGACGGCCCGCTGCATCGCCTGGCCCCGCAGCTTCAACAAACGCGCCGTGTCCGACAGCGACAGCGCACCTGCGGCGCAAAGGGCGGAATACTGCCCCAGCGAATGGCCGGCGGCCCAGGCCGCCCGGTCCATCGACACGCCGAAATCCCTGTCCAGAACGCGCGCCACCGCCACCGAAACCGCCATCAGGGCCGGTTGGGCGTTCTCGGTCAGGGTCAGTTGGTCTTCCGGCCCATCCTTCATCAGGGCCGAGAGCTTCTGGCCCAGGGCGTCATCGATTTCCTGAAAGACCTCGCGGGCCACCGTAAAGGCCTCGACCAGGCTCTGGCCCATGCCGACAGCCTGGCTGCCCTGGCCGGGAAATAGGAATGCCAAGCTCATCTGGTCCTCGCCACATCGCTGAATCGCGGCAGGCTTAGGCAATCAGGTCGAAAGCGGCAAGCCGACCTTACTCGGGAAGAACCGGAACAACGAGCAGCGAAGGCTCCGCGTCTCTCTCGATGACCAGCGGAACCTCGTCGGGCCTCAGGCCGAGCGGCAGCGGCGCGACCGGGCGCATTTCCCGTGTCGGTGTCTGGTCCGAGGGTGTCTCCAGCTCATAGTCCTCAGTCTCAACGCCCAGGCCCAGTTCCTCGCGGATCGTCGGCATCTGCTCGATGACGACAGTGATCAGGGTGGCGATGAACTCGTCGCGTCGACGCAGGATCTCCCGCCCCATCCGGGTGGAGGCGAAGCGCGTCATCGCCTCAAGCTGATCCTCGGTATAGGCCCGGGCATAGGTCTCGATCAGCAGCCGCTCCCCGAGGTCGATGAAGGGGCGCAGGGCCTCCATTTCGAGTTCCTGGACAAAGCTGGGCATCGGGGCGACCCCGGCATCGCCCTTGACCGGCCCCATCATCTCGCGCTGGAGCCGCTCCCAGTCCGGAAGCGCTTCGTTCATCGTCTCGTAGGTCTCGACGACCAGCTGATCCAGATCCAGAATCTCGACATAGGCGGTCGCCAGGTCGCGGGTCCGTTCGGTCGCGGCATTGGTCGACTGGGCAAGGACGGGCGTTGCGATCAGGGTCCCCGCGACCAACGCCAGCACACTAAAAAATCGCATACTACCTCTCCTTGTAATTGCTACATCGCCTGTTTCGCTGAACCGGGCAAGACAGTCCCGGCGGTTCGGCTTGCCAGGCCAGGGCTTTTCCCCTATAGGCCCCGCCTTTCCAGGACGCCGGTCCCGGATGCGGAGTATCAAAGGGTTGGGGAAGTCGTCCCCTGCCGCCGCCCCGGGAGCCATCGCCAGCCTTGCGGTCTTCCGCCGCGATCTGACGCCGTCGTCCACATCGGGAGCACCTGCCCATGGCTCTTTACGAGCACGTGGTCATTTCGCGCCAGGACATCTCTGCCCAGCAGGCCGAGGCGCTGAACGACCAAATCAAGGCCCTGATCGAAGAGCGCGGCGGTTCCGTCGCCAAGATCGAATACTGGGGTCTTCGCAACCTGACCTACCGCGTCAAGAAGAACCGCAAGGGTCACTATTCTCTCCTGGCCATCGACGCCCCGGCGGACGCGGTCAAGGAAATGGAACGCCAGCTGTCCATCAATGAGGATGTGCTGCGCTACATGACCATTCGTGTGGAAGAGCTCGATCTCGAGCTGTCCCCGATCCTGGCGCGCCGTGAGCGTGAACGCGAGCGCGAGCGCGAGCGTGGCCCGCGTACCGGCTATGATGATGCGGCCTGAGGCTAGATAGATGACTGATGTGACCCCCACCCCGGGCGCGCCCGTCGGCAACACGCCGGCCCGCCGTCCCTTCCACCGCCGCCGCAAGGTTTGCCCGTTCTCCGGCCCGGAAGCGCCGAAGATCGACTACAAGGACGTCAAGCTCCTGCAACGCTACATCTCTGAACGCGGCAAGATCGTTCCCTCGCGGATCACGGCCGTCAGCCAGAAGAAGCAGCGTGAGCTGGCCAAGGCCATCAAGCGCGCCCGCTTCCTGGCGCTCCTGCCCTATGTGGTGAAGTAAGATGAAGGTCGTTCTGCTTGAGCGCGTCGAGAACCTCGGCGCCATCGGCGACGTCGTCACTGTCAAGGACGGCTTCGCCCGCAATTTCCTTCTGCCGCGCGAAAAGGCCCTGCGGGCCACCAGCGCCAATCTGAAGGTGTTCGAAACCCAGCGCGCCCAGATCGAGGCCCGCAACGAAAAGGCGCGTGGCGACGCGGCCAAGTCCGGCGAGAAGCTGGATGGCCAGACCTACGTCCTGATCCGCCAGGCCGGTGAATCGGGCCAGCTCTATGGTTCGGTGACCGCCCGCGACGTCGCGGACGCGATCCAGGCCGAAGGCGGAAAGGTCGAGCGCAGCCAGGTTGTCCTCAACAACCCGATCAAGACGCTCGGCGTCCACGATGTGCAGGTGCGCCTGCACGCCGAGGTCACCATCACCGTCAAGATCAACGTGGCCCGTTCGATGGATGAAGCCGAGCGCCAGGCGCGCGGTGAGGACGTCATTCGTAGCCAGTTCGACGAAGGTCGCGAGATCGCCGCCGAACAGGCCGCCGACATGGTTGAAGGCGGTGCCGGCCAGCAGGAGTTCCTCGGCGAAGAGGCCTAAGGCCGCTTCATCGATGTCCCGAACAGAAGGGCGCGTCCGCATCGGGCGCGCCCTTTTTCGTTTGGCAATCGGGATGCCTTGCTTTCGCCACGGACCTCCAGCGAAGTGTGCTGGTTGGAGGACCTTATGAAGCATACGCTGCTCGCCGTTGCCCTGATGCTTGTGCCGGTCGCGGCCAAAGCCATGCCGGTTTCGGAGTTCCTTGCCGAAGCCGAGGATATTCCACACAACCCCTCGGCCCTACTGCGCGCCGACACTCGCCGCCTGATGGGAGAGATTCGAGCTTCCTTCGAAACACTGAGTACAGAACGAGAAGCAGCGCTGGCAGCCGGCCGCACACCGGCGTTCTGCCCTCCTGAGCGCGGGCGGGTGGCCATATCGGCGGACGAACTCCTGACTCGCCTGAACAGCATTCCGGCATCTCGTCGTCAGATCAGCGTGACCCAGGCGATGCGAGAATGGATGGCCGACCGTTTCCCCTGTTGAAATCACGGTCAGTCGGCCAGTTGGAATCCGACAATCACGCAACGTAAGCCATCTTTTCAAGTGGCCCTGTCGCGCCTAGTTTCGCCGCTCCGAAAACGAAGGCGGATCCAATCCGCCCCGGAGGAACTGTGCGCGAACCGCTGAACTACAAGGTCAACAGCGAAACCGTTTTTGACGCCCTGATCGCCGCTCGTGACAAATACGGCGACAAGGTCATCCTGGAGGACCAGGACCGCAATCCCCTGACCTACACCGGCGTCATCCGCGCGGCCCTGGTGCTGGGCGGCAAGATCGCCGCCATGACCGAGCCCGGCGAGCGCGTCGGCGTGCTGCTGCCGACCAGTTCAGGCGTGGTCATCACCTATTATGGCCTGCTCGGTCACGGCCGCGTGCCGGTCATGCTCAATTTCACCTCCGGAGCCCGAAATGTCACCGCGGCCCTGCGCGCCGCCGGCGTCAAGAAGGTGCTGTCGGCCAAGCGGTTCGTCACCCAGGCCAAGCTTGAGGACCTGATTGCCGCCATCGAAACGGAGGCCGAGGTCATCTGGCTCGATGATGTCCGCAAGACCATCGGCATCGGAGACAAGGTCTATGGCCTCATGGCTGGGGTGTTTCCCCGCCAGTTTCGCGCCAAGACCGATCCCGCTTCACCCGGTGTGATCCTGTTCACCTCCGGCAGCTTCGGCGCGCCCAAGGGGGTGGTGCTGTCGCAATCCAACCTGATCGCCAATGTCCGTCAGGTCGCCCAGCATATCGACCTGGATCCCGACTGGGTCATGTTCAATCCCATGCCGACCTTCCATTGTCTGGGCCTGACGGGTGGGGTGCTGTTGCCATTGCTGGAGGGGATGCGCGCCTTCCAGTACCCCTCGCCGCTCCATGCCAAACAGATCGTCGAACTGCTGCCGGATGTGAAGCCGGCCATCCTTTTCGCCACCGACACCTTCCTGAATCAGTGGGCGCGCCTGGCCAGCCCCGATGATTTCGACAGCTTGCAGTTTGTCGTGGCGGGAGCCGAGCGCGTGCGCGATGAGACCCACCATCTGTTCAACACCCGTTTCCACGGGCTGAAGCTGCTGGAGGGCTATGGAGCCACCGAGGCAGCCCCGGTCGTGGCGGTGAACCACCCAGATCGCAACCACCCCGGCACGGTCGGCCAAATGCTGCCGGGCATGGAATGGCGGATCGAGGCGGTCCCCGGCATCGATGTGGGCGGCCGGCTGTATCTGCGCGGCCCCAACGTCATGGACGGCTATCTGTCACCCAATGACCCGGAGGTCATCGAGCCGCTCGAGGGCGGCTGGCATGACACCGGCGATATCGTCAGCATCGACGCCGAGGGCTACTGCACCATTCTCGGTCGCGTGAAGCGTTTCGCCAAGATCGGCGGCGAAATGGTCAGCCTGACCGCCGTCGAAGGCCTGGCCTCGGCGGTCTGGCCGGAGAACCACCACGCGGTGGTTTCCGTTCCGGATTCCCGCAAGGGCGAGCGCTTGATCCTAGTGACCGATCGGGATGATGCCGAGGTCGCACGACTGGCCGAATGGGCCCGCTCTCACGGCGCACCCGAGCTGGCCGTTCCCAAGAAGATCATCAAGGTCGCCAATGTCCCCGTGCTCGGCACCGGCAAGACCGACTACGTCTCCCTGCAACGCATGGCCGAACTGGAAGCCCAGGCTGCCTGATCGCCGCCCTTGCCAAGGCCGCGCGTAACACTCACTGTTGCGGTCGGTGGCCGGATGAGCGGCCGCAATCGGGAAGGACGAGCCTATGACACTCTCTGGTTTGGGGGGGCGCGCGCCCCAGGTGCTCAGCTTGCTGCGGATCGTGGCAGGCCTGATGTTCATGCAGCATGGGGCGCAGAAAATCCTGAGCTTTCCAGCGCCGGCGCACGGCCCGTTCGACTTGATGAGCCAGATGGGTATCGGCGGCGTTCTGGAGTTGGTGGGCGGTGGTCTGCTGGTGCTGGGACTGTTCACGCGCCCGGTGGCCTTCATCCTGTCAGGCATGATGGCGGTGGCCTATTTCCAGTTCCATGCTCCGGCGAGCCTGTATCCCCTGGTGAATCAGGGTGAGCTGGCGGCGCTTTACTGCTGGGTGTTCCTGTACCTCGCCTTCGCCGGTGGCGGGGCCTGGAGCCTCGACTCTCTGCTGAACAAGAAGGCCTGACCCTCGGGCCTGACCGGGCGGGGCCGCCCTCGCCCGGTCAGTTCTTCAGCCGATAGCCCGTCCTGAAAATCCAGGTCACCGCCGCCAGGCATGCCGCGAGGAAGCCGGCGATGGCCGCCAGGCTGATGCCCACGGGCACATCGCCCTGGCCGTAGAAGGTCCAGCGGAAGCCCGAGATCAGATAGACGATCGGATTGAACAGGCTGACCGTGCGCCAGAACTCCGGCAGCATGTGGATCGAATAGAAGGCTCCCCCGAGGAAGGTCAGGGGCGTCACGATCAGCATCGGCACGGCATTCAGTTCCTCGAAGCCCTTGGCCCAGACGCCCAGGATGAAGCCGAACAGCGAAAAGCTCAGCGCCGTCAGCAGCAGGAAGGCGACCATCAGCGCCGGATGCTCGATCCGGATCGGCACGAACAGGGACGCCGTCGCCAGGATCAGAAGTCCCAGGATCACCGATTTGGTCGCGGCAGCCCCGACATAGGCCATGACGATTTCGAAGGCCGACATCGGGGCCGACAGGATCTCGTAGATGGTCCCCGAGAACTTGGGGAAATAGATCGCAAAGCTGGCGTTGAAGAGGCTCTGGGTGAACAGGCTCAACATGATCAGGCCCGGCACGATGAAGGCGGCATAGTCCACGCCTTCAATCTGGTTCATGCGGCTGCCGATGGCTGAACCGAACACGACGAAATACAGCGACGTCGTCACCACCGGCGTCACCACGCTCTGCCACAGGGTGCGCCGCGCGCGGTTCATTTCAAACTTGTAGAGCGCCCAGACGCCGTGACCGTTGAACCTCATTGGCCGGCCTCCTCGTCTTGTGCATGGACAAGGCCGACGAAGATCTCCTCCAGCGAGCTTTGCTGGGTATTCAGGTCCTTGAAGCCGATCCCCAGGTCTGACAGTCGCCGCATCAATGAGGGCACGCCTGTACGTTCTGCATTGGAATCAAAATTATATTCCAACTCATTGCCATCAGCTTTGAGTCTGAGATTCCATTCGCCCAACTCTGGCGGAACGATCTCCAGCGGCTCCTGAAGCGACAGGGTCAGGGTCTTTCGGCCCAGCTTCTTCATCAGGGCGTCCTTTTCCTCGACCAGGATCAGGCGGCCCTTGGTGATCACCCCGACGCGGTCGGCCATCTCTTCGGCCTCCTCGATATAGTGCGTGGTCAGGATGATGGTGACGCCCTCTTCGCGCAGTTGCCGCACCAGGTTCCACATGTCGCGGCGCAGTTCGACATCGACGCCGGCGGTGGGTTCGTCGAGGAACAGGATGGTCGGCTCGTGCGACAACGCCTTGGCGATCAGCACCCGTCGCTTCATGCCGCCGGACAGCGTCATGATCCGGTCGTCCTTCTTATCCCACAGCGACAGAGACCTGAGCACCGCTTCCAGCTTGGCCGGGTTCGGGGGCTTGCCGAACAGCCCGCGCGAGAGACTGACCGTGTTCCACACCGTCTCGAAGGCGTCGGTCGTCAGTTCCTGCGGCACCAGGCCGATGCGTTCACGCGCCTCGCGAAAGCGACTCCAGATGTTGAAGCCGTCGGCCGTCACCGTTCCAGAAGAAGCGTTGACGATGCCGCAGATGATCGAAATCAGCGTCGTCTTGCCCGCGCCGTTGGGGCCCAGCAGGGCGAAGATCTCGCCTTTGTAGATGTCCAGATCGACAGGTTGCAGCGCCTGCACACCCGTCGCATAGGTCTTCGACAGGCTGCGGATCGATAGAATGGGGTCCATGGAGGCCAGTTAGGCGTGCTGGCCACCCAACTCAAGCCTTTGAACTCCGGGGTTATCCGCCGCCGATCTGGGCCATCATCAGGCCGGTCGCCCAGCCCGCCGCCGTGCCGACGATATAGCCGAGGACCGCCAGCAGCACGCCGACCGGGGCCAGCGACGGATGGAAGGCCGCTGCGGCCACCGGGGCGCTGGCCGCGCCGCCGATGTTGGCCATCGATCCGACGCCCAGGAAAAAGCTGGGGGCCTTGATCAGGCGCGCGACCGTGAACACCAACAGCACATGAACCAGCATCCAGACGCCGCCGATCAGGAAATAGACCGGGCTGTCGAGAATCGCCCCGATATTCATGTTCAGCCCGACGCAGGCCACCAGGACATAGACAAAGACCGAGCCGATCTTGGCGGCCCCTGCCCCCTGGAGCTTTCGTGCCGGCGTAAAAGACAACGCCACGCCGATCACCGTCGCCACCAGCACCAGCCAGAAGAAGCTGGAGTTCAATGACAACTGATCCAGGCCCGGATAGGTCTCGCCGAACCAGGTCGAGAGGATGTCGGCGGCAAAGTGCGACAGCCCGACCGCCCCGAAACCGACCCCCAGAATGATGATCAGATCCTTCAGGGTGGGGATGCGGGCATGGGCCTGTTCATAGGCCTCGGCCCGCTCGCGGACGGCATCGACGGCGCTGGAATCGGCCTTGAGCCAGCGGTCCACCCGCGTCTGGTTGGCCGCAATCCACAGCACCACCGCCATCCAGATGTTGGCGACGATGACGTCCACGGCGATCCAGATCGAAAAGACGTCCGGCCCGGCTCCGAAGATCTCGTACAGGGCCGCCTGATTGGCCGAGCCGCCGATCCAGCTGCCGGCGACGGTCGCCATGCCCCGCCAGATCGCCTCCGGTCCCGATCCCAGCAGGTCGGGGGCCATCAGACTGGTCAACCAGATCGCAACCGGTCCGCCGATCATGACCCCCAGCGTCCCGGTGAAGAACATGATCAGGGCCTTGGGCCCAAGCCGCATCGTCGCCGGCAGGTCCGCCGACAGCGTCAGCAGCACCAGCGCCGCCGGCAGCAGGTAGCGCGACGCCACGAAATAGAGCTTGGACTGCTCCGGATCGACGACACCGAACGTGGTCAGCAGAGACGGCAGGAAATAGCAGAGCAACAGCGCCGGAATGATCGAGAAGAACCGCTGAACCGCCTTGTTCTGAAGGCTCGACGCCCAGAACACCCCGCCCAGTATGGCGGCCAGCATCCCCAGGACAACGGCGTCATTGGTGATCAGGGCGGTGGTTTCGGCGGGGTCAGTCATTCTCGGCTCCGTCGGAATCGGCCCTCATTGAGCCTGCCGCCGCTCGCCGTGACAAGCCCGGTACGCCTTTTGGGATTGCCAAAGCCTCCGGCGCTCTTGATGTTCGCCGGCCAAGCTGACCGGAACCGTCAATGTCCTTTCTCAATTCCCTGAGTGGTCGTGTCCTGCTCGCCCTGCTTCTGGGGCTGGGACTGGGGGCCTTCATCCAGCTGTCGGCGGCCGACCTGCCCTGGCTGGTCTCGACCGCCGATGCGGTTGGCGGCATCTGGCTGGGCGGCCTGCAGATGACGGTGATCCCGCTGGTCCTGGCCCTGCTGGTGGTCGGGGTTGCCGCCGTCTCCGACGCCCTGTCCGCCGGCCGTCTGACGGCGCGGGCCATCGGCTGGTTCGTCGGACTTCTGGTCGTCACCATCACCATCACCCTGATCGCCTATCCACTCATTCTCTCGCTCTGGCCGGTCGACGCCGCCAGCGCCGCGGCCCTCATCGTCGGCTCCACGGGAGCGGACGCGCCGCCGCCGCCGCAACCGATCGAATTCGGGGTCTGGCTCCGGTCGCTGGCCCCGACCAATCCGGTCACCGCCGCAGCCGAGAACGCCATCCTGCCGCTGGTCATTTTCGCCCTGTTCTTCGCCTTCGCTATCACCCGGCTGGCTGAGGCCCAACGGACCCTGCTGGTCAGCTTCTTCGACGCTGTGGCCGACGCCATGATCGTTATCGTCAACTGGGTGCTCAAGGTCGCCCCCATCGGGGTCTTCGCGCTGGCCCTGACCCTGGGCCTGCGCGGTGGGCTCGGCTCGACCGGGGCCTTGCTGCATTATGTGATCCTGGTCTCCTCGGGCTGCATCCTGGTGGCCCTGGCCGCCTATCCCCTGGCCACCATCTTTGGGCGGGTCCCGCTCGGTCAGTTCGCTCGCGCCGTCGCCCCGGCTCAGGTCGTGGCCTTCTCGACCCAGTCCTCCCTGGGAACCCTGCCGGTGATGGTCGAGCGCGCGGTCGACTACCTCCACATCCCGGAGCGGGTGGCCGGCCTGGTCCTGCCGCTGGCGGTGGCGATCTTCCGCATGACCAGCCCGGTCGCCAATCTCGGCGTGGTTTTCTTCATCTGCCACGTTTCGGGGATCCAGCCGTCCGTCGGCCAGTTGATCGCCGCGGGCGTCGTCGCCTTTGCGGTGTCGATTTCGTCGGTCGGCCTGCCGGGCCAGGTCAGCTTCTTCGTCTCGATCTCGCCCATCTGTCTGGCCATGGGAGCCCCGATCGAGTTGCTGCCCTTGTTGCTGGCGGTCGAGGTCATTCCAGACATCTTCCGCACCGTCGGGAATGTCTCGGCGGACCTGGCGGTGACCGCGATCCTCAATCGTGGCGAACAGGCGATTGCGCCCGACGACGCCTGAGGCTATCGCAGTCGCATGTCTGAAACGCCCCCTGATCGCCTGTCGTCGAACCCCAACAGCCCCTTCTATGATGAGGCGGTGCTGATGCGCGGGGTCGGCATCCTGTTCAATGGTCAGGAAAAGACCAATGTGGACGAATATTGCGTGTCCGAGGGCTGGGTGCGTCTGGTCGCCGGCAAGGCCCTGGACCGACAGGGCAATCCGATGACGATCAAGCTCAAGGGCGTCGTGGCCCCCTATTTCCAGTCCGGTGACGCTGCCGAGTCTTGATTTTTCGGCCGGGTTAAGGTTTTAGGGGACCGCCCACCGCGGCCTCCCCCCAAAGGATTCATGCAGTCTAAAATCTCCCCCGGTTTCGCCGACCGCCTCTCCACCCAGGCAGAGGCCAAGAAGGCCCTCCTCGCCAAGTTCAAGCCCAAGGCCGCCGTTGTCGCTCCCGAGGGGGCGCTGACGCGCGAGCAACTCAAGGCGCAGGAACGCGAAGCGACCCGCCAGGCGCGGGCCGAAGACAAGGTGCGTCAGGAAGAAGAACGCCGCGCCCAGCAGACCCAGCGCGCCGCCTCGGCCCTGGCCGAAGTGCAGGCCGCCCTCGAAGCCAAGCGCGCCGAGCGCAAGGACCGCAAGGCCGCCGCCAAGGAAGAAGCCCGCCTGCGCCGTCAGCTCAAGCGCGCCTGATCAGGCCGGGCGCGACCGCGCGTAGAGGTTCGCGCGAGCCCCGTGATAGGTCGTCTGGGCATATTCCTCGAAGCCCAGACGGTTGGCCAGTCGGATCGAGGGCGCATTGTCCGGCTCGATCATGCAGACCGTCTTGGCCATGGGCTGAGCATCGGCCCACCCCAGAATGGCACCCAGAGCCTCACCGGCGATCCCCTTGCCCTGGGCACCAGGCGTCAGGGCCCAACCCACCTCAGGCGTCGCTCCGAAGTCGGGATCCAGCGCCCTTTGTCCCTGGAGCAGCCCCCCCTCTCCCAGATAGGCCCCCGTCGCCCTGTCGCGAAACGTCCAGAAGCCGAAACCGAGCAAGGACCAACTGCCGGCGTATCGCAGCAGCCGGGCCCATGTCTCTTCCCGGCTCGAGGGGCGACCGCCGATGAAGCGCACGACATTTGGGTCGGTCCACAGCGCGACCATGGCGTCGAGGTCACTCAGTTGATGGCCCTGAAGGATCAGACGGTCGGTTTCCAGGACGGGCGCGTGCTGCATCATGATCCCAGTATGGCCGCGACTCACCCCTCACGCGACCTCAAAAACGCGAAACGCCCCGGCCTTTCGACCGGGGCGTCTCGGACCGGACTCGACGGGTCCTAGTACGAATACAGTTCCGAAATCGACAGGGTCGCCGGCGCGTTCCCACCGCCAAAGGTGCCGACCCAGATGTCATAGGTGCCCGACATCGGCGCATTCCAGCGCAGCGACGGATTCAGGCCATTGCCGCCGTCGTCATCGCAATACCAGCGCGCATCAGGGGCGTTCACCACCAGGGTGGTGTCGGCATTTGAATTGACCGAGATGATCAGCGGCAGGCTGCCGGCCGAATAGGTCAGTTCGAAATCGGGAGCCGCCGAAATCGAGCCGTTGCAGCTCGAGCTGATGGCAGATGACGCACTGATCGAACCGCCCGAAACCACGTTCACCGTGTAGGGGTCGGGCGTGAAGCCATAGCTCAGGTTGGCGGCACCGTAGTTCGCCGGCAGACGCCAATCCTGGGCGGCCACCGAACCTGCGGCCATGAGGGCCGCGGCAGCCGCAGCGGTAGCGATAAGAGCCTTCATTTCAAATCCTCCAGCCACCCCAATGCGTTGGAGTGGCGATCCCCGGGTCCGACCTATTCGAACCACCCCCTTGAGACACGATCTACGCATCCAGGTTTCAGGACAATCCCATGGTTCATGGCTGAACCGTATGTGCACCTTGCCCGATCGAACGGCGGTGCGCCGCTGACATTTCCTGACGCCTGAGGCCGGAATCTGTTCACCATTCGGTGCCAAGGCGCGGCCTTTGGTTGACCCCGAATGATCCGTTCGCCATCAAGGAGACAGCGACCTCAGGTGAATGATCGATGGGCTTCTTCTCGCGTCTCAAGCGCGACATCCGCTTTGCACAGGCTGCGAACAGCCTGAGCCAGCGCATCAAGCCCATCAAGGCGGATTCGACCGAACTCGTCTGCGATGATTTCGAAGCGGCGGTCGACAAATGGCCGGATCGCGTCGCCGTCGTCGATGAAGCCCGCAGCGTCTCCTATCGCGAGCTCGACATGCTCGCCAACAGGTATGGCCACTGGGCCAAGAGCCGCAACCTGCGGCGGGGCGATACCGTCGCCCTGGTCCTGCCGAACCGGATCGAGTTCCTGGCGGCCTGGCTGGGCTTTTCGAAGGTCGGCGTCGCCGCCGCCCTCATCAACAGCCAGCTGACGGGCGCCGCCCTTACCCACTGCATCCGCATTTCCAAGGCGCATCATGTCGTCGCCGATCTCGAGACCTGGCAGGCCGTCGAGGAGGCCGGACGTGGACTGGGTCATGCCCTGATGGTCTGGGTGCTTGGCCTGGAAGAAGATGACGAGGCCAGTTCGCGGCGCGGGCTCGACGCCGCCATCAAGGGGGCGTCGGCTGTTCGCCCGGACCGGTTGGTGCGCGAGGGCCTGACGAACCGGTCGACGGTGCTCTACATCTACACCTCCGGCACGACCGGCCTGCCCAAGGCGGCGGTCATCTCCAACAGCCGGGCGCGCCTCTATATGCGGGCGTTTGCGGCGGTGACCGAGACCAAGCCTGCGGATCGCGTCTATTGCGTCCTGCCCCTCTACCATTCGACCGGCGGCCTGTGTGCGGTCGGTGCGGCGTTGCTGAACGGGGCAGCCCTGATTGTCCGCAAGCGCTTCTCGGCGACGCATTTCTGGCCCGACGTCGTGGCCACCGAAGCCACCCGTTTCGTCTATATCGGTGAGTTGTGCCGCTATCTGGTGAACCAGCCCGAGAACCCGGCTGAGCGCGCCCACAAACTCCAGCTCGCCTTCGGCAATGGCCTGCGCGGTGATGTCTGGGAGGAGTTTCAGACGCGCTTCCGGATCCCGAAGATCCTGGAGTTCTATGGCTCGACCGAGGGCAATGCCTCGGTCTTCAACTTCGACGGCAAGGCCGGCGCGATCGGGCGCATTCCAGGATTCCTGCGGCACCGCATGAACCTGAGGCTGGTGCGTTTTGACCCCGAAACCGAACAGCCCGTTCGCGGCCCCAACGGCCTTCTGCAGGAAACCGCTCCGGGCGAGATCGGCGAAGCTGTCGGCATGATCGGGACAGAAGCTCGCCACGAGTTCGTCGGCTATGCCGACAAGGCCGCGTCCCAGAAGAAAGT
The DNA here is from genome assembly GCA_963205025.1 of Pseudomonadota bacterium. Taxonomy (GTDB): domain Bacteria; phylum Pseudomonadota; class Alphaproteobacteria; order Caulobacterales; family Caulobacteraceae; genus Brevundimonas. Next base: position 17,435 of record CAUJHO010000015.1, read on the forward strand.
CATCGAGGACGTCTTCTCGCGCGGGGATCGCTGGTTTCGGACCGGCGACCTGATGCGCCGCGACCACGAAGGCTATTTCTATTTCGTCGACCGCATCGGCGACACCTTCCGCTGGAAGGGCGAGAATGTCTCGACGACCGAGGTGGAACTGCGGCTGGCCGAGGCTCCCAACGTCGCCGAAGCCATCGTCTATGGCGTCCCCGTCCCCGGGGCCGACGGCAAGGCTGGCATGGCCTGCCTGGTGTCGGAGGGGCGCTTCAACGCCAAGGCCTTCGCCGCCTACGTCGACGCCGAACTGCCCTCCTATGCGCGTCCCGTCTTCCTGCGGCTTCGCAAGACGATGGATACCACCGGGACCTTCAAATATCGCAAGGTCGATCTGGTTGCGGACGGCTTTGACCCGAGCAAGACCTCGGATCTGATCTATGTGCGTGACAAGGCCACCTATGTCCGCATGAAGCCTGAGCGCTACGCCGAGATCCTGCACGGGCAGGCCAAGCTCTAGGGGGCTTCCGATAGGTGCCCCCCTATCGGACCCGGCCGCTCAACGCCAAAGGCCAGAGCAGATCTCACGGCGGGTCCGCGTAGGCGAGCCCTGATCCCGGCACGCGGCCGATCTGGCCGCCACGACGATCCGATTCCGCAAAAAAAAGAAAACCGGCCGGGCTGCACGCCCGACCGGTCTCTCGCCCCAGGATGTGTCCGCCGGCCGAGCCGACGGACGCCCCTTGTTGCTGGCTTCCTAGTAGCTGACGCGCAGGGTGACACCCCACGTGCGCGGCTGCCCCAGGAAGGCGTTGTAGGTCTGGGTATCCAGAGCCGGGTTGTAGTAGGTCCCGTTCGGCTGGACCGTCGACTGGAAGGCGGTGCCCTGCAGCGGGGCGTTGAACACCACCTGATAGTACTCCTCGTCGGTCAGGTTCTGACCCCAGAGTTCCAGGGTCCAGCGGTCGTCAGCCGAGCCGAGGCTGACGCGGCCGTTGAGCAGCGTCATGGCTTGCTGGATGCCCGCCGGCAGCAGGTCCGACTTGGTGTTGAACTCGGAGGTGTACTTGGCCGAGAGGTTGAACCCGGCCATCAGGCCCGATCCGATCTCACGCTCGTAGGACACCGATCCGGTCGCCGACCATTCCGGAGCGAACGACATGGTGTTGCCCGGCAGCAGCGACAGAGGCCCGAACCGCGCGGGGTTCGACAGATCCGCCGCCGTGAAGCTCGAATATTCGGTCTGGGCATAGGTCAGGCCGCCCTGGAAGGACAGGCCGTCGACCGGGGTGAACCAGATCATGTCCAGGTCCAGACCAACCGAGGTCACTTCCGGAACCGATTCGACCACGAAGGCCGTGCCCAGGAAGGTGTTCAGCTGGAAGTCCGAGAAGGTCTGGTGGAAGGCGGTCGCGTTGAACAGCATGGAGCCGTCCAGCAGCGTCGACTTCAGACCCAGCTCGTAGCTGTCGACGGTCTCGGCCGGGAAGAACAGCGAGGCGTCAGGGGTGATGCCCGTCTGCACGCGATCCAGGTTGAAGCCCGCGCCCTTGTAGCCGCGCGAATAGCTGCCGTAGATCATCAGATCGTCATTGACGTCGTACGACAGGTTGATGGTGCCGGAGAAGGCATCTTCGCTGTACGATTCGGACAGGGCCCGGTTGTCGAAGGCGAAGTTGGTCCAGGGCAGACACATCACGCCGACGGCCTGCTGGCCGGCTGCCGCACCGAACGCTCCAGCGATCGCCGCAGCGTTGCCGGCGGTCAGAGCACAGATCGAGCCGTTGCCGTTGATGTTGTCCTGCAGCCCCGACAGGACCTTCTCGTCGCGGGTCCAGCGCAGGCCGACCGTCAGGTCCAGTGCATCGCTCAGATGCACGGTGTTGTGGGTGAACAGGGCGAAGGTGTCGCTTTCAACCGAATAGTTGTCGCGCACGCCCTGGCCGGGGGTGAAGGTCGGGCCCGAGGGCGCGACAACTCCAACCACGCAGCCGCCGATGGCCGCGGCAGAGTTGAACGGAGCACCGGCCGTCAGACAGCCGATACGACCGGTGTAGGGGCCGCCCGGAGCCGTCGTCGTCAGCAGCAGCGACAGATAGTTGGCGTAGGCCGAACCGAAATAGTAGCTATCCTGACGCGACAGGTCTTCGGTCGAGAAATAGCCACCGACCAGCCAGTCCAGACGATCAGTCGAACCCGCCAGGCGGAATTCCTGGCTCAGGGTGTCGAGGCTGAAGCCGTAGTCACCGTCCTGGTTCCGATAGAGCAGGTCCATGCCCGAGAAGTCGATGTCCATGCCGTTGACCGCGGACCAGGAGCGGACGCCCGTGATCGAGGTCAGGGTCGAGCCACCGAAGGCTTCCAGGTCGATGTTGGCCTCAACCGACAGGCCCATGTCCTCGATTTCCTGACCGGTATCGCGGTTCGTGAAACCGGTGCGCGAGAACGGCAGATACTGGTAGCCCGGAGCCGGTCCGAACGCCCCGCCCGTCACGGACGGACGCACGCCGTTGCCGCCCGACAAGGCGTTGACCAGGGCGGCCGTCGGACCCGAACGGATCTGAACGGCGGTACAGCAGTATTCCTCGCGGCGGCTGTAGTCCGCGATGGCGCGGATCGAGACGGTGTCGGACGGCAGCAGCAGCAGCTGGCCGCGAACCGTCCAGAAGTCCTGATTCTGGTCGTCGGTCGTCGTGCGCGGCCCGACGCCGGTGTTGACGTCATAGAAGCCGTCGCGCTGGCGCGCCGCCACATACAGACGACCAGCCAGGGTGTCGGTGATGCCACCGGTGACTGAACCGGCCACGCCCCAGGCTCCGAAGTTGCCGCCGGTCAGCTCGGCCTCGAAGCCGGGCGTGAACGACGGGCGCTCGGTGATGATGTTGATGACGCCCGCCGAGGTGTTGCGACCGAACAGGGTGCCCTGCGGCCCCTTCAGAACTTCGATGCGCTGCAGCTCGCCCAGGTCGCCGAAGCCGACCCCGTTGCGCGGGCGGTAGATGCCGTCGATGACCACACCGACCGAGCTTTCCAGGCCGGGGTTGTCACCCACGGTGCCGACGCCGCGGATACGGGCTGTCGTGATCGATTCATTGGTGGTCGAGGTGACGGTCAGGCCGGGCGTCAGGATCTGCAGATCCTTGATGTCGCGGACGCCCGCGTCCTCGAGCAGTTCTTCCGACAGGGTCGTGACCACGATCGGCACGTCCTGCAGGCTCTGCTCACGCTTCTGAGCCGTTACGATGATGTCGTCGACGCGCGTGGGCTCGTCACCGGAGTCCTGAGCGTAGGCGACACCCGCCCCCGTTCCCAGAATGACCGCGGCCGAGACCGTGAGACGCAGAAGTTGATTAAGGCGCATGTCCTACCCCGATTTCCGGTCGCCTCTGGGGTCCAGACGCGCACCGTGTTTCCAACCTGACGAATGACCCGCTGTGAATCGCGGATTCTGTCGGAAATTGGGTAGATCAAGACCCCGTCAATCACAAGGCCCGACAGGGATTTGACGACAGCGAGACTTCGGCCTGTGACGAAAAAACGACAGACGAAAATGACCTTGGGTCAAGCTTCAAACACCTGTTGAAAGGCTAGTTCAGATCGGGGTCGTCTTCCTCGGCAACGTCCGAACGCTTGGCGAGCGCCAGAACAATCGCGCCGACGACGGCAGACAGGATCGAGCCGGCCAGAACCCCTATCTTGACCTCGACCTGCTCGGGAGAATCGATCGCACCCGGGAAGGCCAGGGCCCCGATGAACAGGCTCATGGTGAAGCCCACGCCGCACAGTAACGCCACGCCGTAGAGTTGCGCCCAGGAAGCATTGGTTGGGCGGGCTCCCCAACCCAGCCGCGTCGCCAGCCAGGCAAAGCCGAACACGCCCAGTTGCTTGCCGACAAAGAGCCCGGCGGCAATGCCCACCACCAGCGGTGCCAGCGCCTGTTCGGCCGTGATCCCGGTAAACGACACGCCGGCCTTGGCGAAGGCGAAGATCGGCAGCACGCAATAGGCCACATAGGGATGCAGGTCGTGCATCGCGTCCTTCAACGGGCTCTGGCATTCCGGCCCGCGCGGATTGATCGGCACGATCACGGCAAAGGCCACGGCGATGAGAGAGGTCGACAGGCCGCCGGCGACCGACAGCCACCACACCAGCCCGAATCCGATAATCCAGAAGGGAGCCGGGACGGCGCGCTGTCGCGACCAGGCCCCGCCGACGACGAGCAGGGCGACCGCCAGGGCGATGGGCATCCACGAGACCCCGCCGGAAAACAGGACCGCGATCAGGGCAATCGCGCCCAGGTCGTCGACGATGGCCAGGGTCAGCAGGAAAACTCGCAAGGACGACGGCAGGCCCCGGCCGACAAGGGCGAAGACCGCCAGGGCAAAGGCAATGTCGGTCGCCAGCGGGATCGGCCAGCCCTGCCCCGGTCCAGACAGCCAGCCGGCCACCAGCAGATAGACCAAGCCTGGGGCAATCATGCCCCCCAGCGCCGCCATCACGGGCGTCACCAGCTTCTTGGGGTCGCTAAGCTCGCCCCGAAGGATTTCGTATTTAATTTCAAGACCAACAACCAGGAAGAACAGGGACATCAGCCCTTCCTTGATCCATTCCGACATGGTCATTTCGAGGTGCAACGGCCCCAGTTGCAGGGTCTGCTTGTCCTTCAGCACATGGAAATAGATCTCGGCCCAGGGCGAATTGGCCACAACCAGGGCCGCCAGCGCCGCCAGCCCCAGGACCGCGCCGGACGCCGCCTCCGTCTTGAGGAAATCCAGGGTCCATCGGCGCGGGGAGGAAGAGGTCGAGATCATGGCGCGTGGTTACCGGCTCCGACCCCGAAAGGCAAAATCAGCGAGGCGGGATCGAGGCGCGCCACCGCCGGACCATCCGCAGGAGGACCGGCAGGCCGAGCGACAGGAAGGCCACACCGGCCAGGGGCAGGGCAAACCGGGACATGATCCCGGCAATGTCATCCTCACTGCCGATCTGATCGAGCCGCGACCCAATCCAGCAGTAGATCAGGTGGGCCGGCAGGACCCCCAGAAAGGTCGCCAGCACATAGGGCGCCACGCGAACCTGCATGATCCCGGCCGCGATGTTGATAAGGTGGAAGGGCACGCTGACGACCAGGCGGGCCGCCAGCACGTAGGCGAAGGTATCCTGGTCGATCCGCGCACAGATGCGGGCGAGCGGCCCGTTTCGGGCCTCGGCGCGCCGACGAAACGAATCCCGAGCGGCCGAACTGCCGACCCAATAGACCACCAGCGCACCGACCGTGGCCGCGATCGAGGTCGCGACGCCGCCGACCCAGGGCCCGAACAGATACCCCGCCAGGATGGTCACGAAGAAGACACCCGGCGTGATACTGGCCGTCAGCACCGCAAAGGCGGCCATCAGCACCAGAAGGCTCAGCAGCCAGTGGGCACTGACAGCGTGCCTGAGCCCCTGCCCCGCACGTTCGACCGCTTCGAACGAGAGATAGCGGTAGGCCCCCGAGGCAAAGACGAGCCCGGCCAGAACCAGCACAAGTATCAGCGGCAGAACGCGCCGCCAGGACGGCATTTGCAATCGACGGCCCTCCCTGGTCCATCGCGGATTCGCCAGGCCAGCGTCCGGTTTATGTGGCGCAATCGCAAGGCCTGGGCTAGCGTCCATGCACGGACGGGTCGTCCCGTCGCAGAATGGAACTGACCATGGGACTCGCCTTCGTCGCCATCATCGTCATCCTCGCGATGATCGTCGCCTTTTCCGTCATCAAGATCGTGCCGCAGGGCCGTGAGTTCACGGTTGAACGCTTCGGGAAGTACACGCGCACCCTGACGCCGGGCATTCACCTGCTGACGCCCTTCATCGAGCGCGTCGGTCGCCGCATGAACATGATGGAGCAGGTCCTTGATGTGCCGACCCAGGAGGTCATCACCAAGGACAACGCCATGGTGAAGGTCGACGGCATCGTTTTCATCCAGGTGATGGAAGCGGCCCGCGCGGCCTATCGGGTCGATAATCTCCAATACGCCATCGCGCAGCTCTGCATGACCAATCTGCGGACGGTGGTCGGCTCAATGGAACTGGACGAGGTGCTGAGCCAGCGTGATTCCATCAACAGCCGGCTGCTGACAGTAATCGACGCTGCGACCGAGCCGTGGGGCGTCAAGGCCAACCGGATTGAAATCATGGACCTGACGCCGCCGACCGACAGCACCAATGCCATGGCCCGCCAGATGAAGGCGGAGCGCGAGCGCCGCGCCGTCATCACCGAGGCCGACGGCGAGAAGCAGGCCGCCATCGCGCGCGCTGAAGGGGCCAAGCAGGCCGCCATCCTCGAGGCCGAGGGCCGGCGCGAGGCCGCCTTCCGCGACGCTGAGGCCCGCGAACGCGAGGCCGAGGCCGAGGCCAAGGCGACCGCCATGGTGTCCGAGGCCATCGCCCGCGGTGACGTCAACGCCATCAACTACTTCGTCGCCCAGAGATACGTCGACGCCTTCGCCGAACTGGCCGCCAGCCCCCAGCAGAAGACCGTGATCGTCCCGGCGGAAATGGGTGCCCTCGTCGGATCGATTGCTGGCGTCGGCGAATTGATCGGACTGGCGCGCGATCAACAGGCCAACCGCGCATCACCGCCGACGCCGCCCGCGCGTCGCACCCCCACCACCTGACCGGAGCCGGAGCTTATGGACGCCGTTGTCGCACTCTATCAGGCTCAACCCTTCTGGCTGTGGCTCGCGATCGGCTGCCTGTTCCTCGCCGTCGAGGCGGCATCGGGCACCGAGTGGCTCCTATGGCCGGCGGTTTCGGCCGGAATCGTGGCGGTCGTGACCCTTCTGGCCTCGGGTCTGGGGCTTCCCATTGAACTGGCCCTGTTCGGCGTGCTCACCCTGGTAACCACCCTCGCCTCGCGTCGGCTGATCAAGCGGATCAATCCGTCCGACCCGGACATCAATGACCGCGCCGCGCGGCTCGTGGGCGAAACCGCAGAGGTCACCCAGGCCTTTGTCGATGGTCGCGGTCGGGTTTTTGTCTCGGGATCGGAGTGGTCTGCCGTGATCGAGGGGGACGGCCCGTCGGTCGGCGAGAGCGTGCGAGTGGAAGGTGTCGATGGCTCCAAGCTGAAGGTGACGTCATGAAGCTGTTCCCTGCTGGCCTGGCTGCAGCAGCCACGCTCGCGGTCGCGGGCCCGGTGATGGCCCAGAACTGCCTGGTGCCGAGCCGGGTCGACAACTTCGGGTCAGTCAATCTGGGAACCCGGGTCACCGAGATTCCGGCGGGACTTGCGATCGCCGAACAGTGAGAATCGGGCATCGCGACCGGTGCCTGCGTCCTGCCTGACGGCGATGGCGTCACCTACACGCTCTACGACGGCGAGGTGATCTCCAAATTCGTCTTCGCCGGCCAGGGTGCCCTGCTCTCGGGCTTTTTCGACGATGCGGACCGGACCGCTGCGGCCAATCAGCTGACGCGCCAGACCGAACTGCGTGCGACCGGGGTTCTCGACGCCCAGAATCAGGTCCACGTCCGGTCGCGCTTCGATTGCGGCGAGACCATCTTCGGTCAGGCCTTTGCCCGCTATTCCGGCAATCGCCTGGTCGCGGTCGGTGTGGAAATCGACGTCTAGCTAGGACTTCGGTCGCTGCACGAACTCACGCCAGCCGCGATGCGCGGCCATCGCCAGCATTTCGGTGTCCCCGGAGGTGTCTCCGTAGGCCGCCGCCAGGCGTATCTCCGGGCCGAAGGCCGCCTGCAGCCGCACCACCTTCTCCTCGGCTCGGCAATTCGGCGTCGCGAAATCACCGGTCAGCTTCCCATCGGCGATCGCCAGCTCGGTGCCCAACAGCAGATCCGCCCTGAGTCTGTCGGCGAACGGCCTGACCGTCAGCGTCGGAGAGGCCGTCACGATCACACGGGTCGCGCCGCGCCGGCCCCATGATTCCCAGCAAGCCAGGGCGTCTGGCCGCAGGAATCGGTCCCAGACCGCATCGGCAAATTGGCGTGCTTCCCCGGCAACCAATTCGGCGGAAACTCCCCCCAGAAACGTCCGGGTAGCCGCCGCCTTCAGCCGCCCCCGGTCCCGTCGAAGAGGATAGGCGATCAACTCGGGAACCAAGTCCGCCAATCCAGCCAGATAGCCACCACTTCCTGCCCTCCACCTAAGGAAGGCGGTGTAACTATCCTGAATTGTCAGGGTTCCATCAAAATCGAACGCAACGACCGGGCGGGTCTGGTCAATCGCCTGTTCAGTCTCCATTTAGGCTTTACCCTGATGATGAATGCGAACGTGACAAGGTCCTCGAAGGTCGGGGTGGACGATTGTGTCTGGCGTTGTCATTGTTTTGGGAACTTTGCGGCCACTATCGTACGATGAGGGTCGGGAAGACATGGGGCGTCCCGCTAGGCGACATTCCCGGTGTGAGTAGGACGAGAAGATGACCAAGGCCGCCGGCGGCGAATCCAAGAGCACGCTCTACTGCTCCTTCTGTGGCAAGAGCCAGCACGAAGTCCGCAAGCTGATTGCGGGCCCGACGGTGTTCATCTGTGATGAATGCGTCGAACTGTGCATGGACATCATCCGCGAGGAGCACAAGACCGGCTTCGTAAAGACCGGCAAGGACGGCGTCCCCTCGCCCAAGGAAATCCGCAAGGTTCTGGACGACTATGTCATTGGCCAGGATCACGCCAAGAAGGTCCTCTCGGTCGCTGTCCACAACCACTACAAGCGGCTGAACCACGCCACCAAGAACAACGACGTCGAACTGGCCAAATCCAACATCATGCTGATCGGGCCGACTGGTTCGGGCAAGACGCTGCTGGCCCAGACCCTGGCGCGAATCATCGACGTGCCCTTCACCATGGCCGACGCCACCACCCTGACCGAAGCCGGCTATGTCGGTGAGGACGTCGAGAACATCGTGCTCAAGCTGCTGCAGGCCGCCGACTACAATGTCGACCGGGCCCAGCGCGGCATCGTCTATATCGACGAAATCGACAAGATCAGCCGCAAGTCGGACAACCCCTCGATCACCCGCGATGTGTCGGGCGAAGGCGTCCAGCAGGCCCTGCTCAAGATCATGGAGGGCACCGTGGCCTCGGTGCCGCCGCAGGGCGGTCGCAAGCATCCGCAGCAGGAGTTTCTGCAGGTCGACACCACCAACATCCTGTTCATCGTCGGCGGTGCCTTCGCCGGACTGGAGCGGGTGATTTCGGCGCGCGGCGAAGCGGCCTCCATCGGCTTCGGAGCCAAGGTCAAGGAGATGGACGACCGCCGCATGGGCGACATCCTGCGCGGCGTCGAGCCGGACGACCTGATGCGGTTCGGCCTGATCCCCGAGTTCATCGGCCGTCTGCCGGTCCTGGCGACCCTGGAAGACCTGGACGAAGAAGCCCTGGTCAAGATTCTGACCGAGCCCAAGAACGCCCTGGTCAAACAGTACGGACGCCTGTTCGAGATGGAGAACGTCACCCTGACGTTTACCGATGACGCCCTGTCGGCGGTGGCCAAGAAGGCCATCACCCGCAAGACCGGCGCGCGCGGCCTGCGGTCGATCCTCGAAGGCATCCTCCTGGAGACCATGTTCGAACTCCCGACCTTCGAAGGCGTCGAAGAGGTCGTGGTCAATACCGAGGTCATCGAAGGCAAGGCTCAGCCGCTTCTGATCTATGCCGAAAAGCGCAAGGCTGACGGGGCCGCCTGACCCCGTCTAGCCGCCCCCGCTGTGGAGCCGTCCAAGGACGGCGGGCAGCAGCCCCGGCAGATCCTCGGCAATCAGACCGGGCCCAAATGTGGCGGCCGCCTCGGCATGGATCCAGACTGCGGCACACGCCGCATCGAACGCCGGCGCGCCCTGCGCGATAAGGCCGCCGATCAGTCCGGCCAGCACATCGCCCGATCCCGCCGTCGCCAGCCAGGGCACGCCATTGCCGTTGCGGACCAGGCGACCATCGGGGGCCGCCACCAGAGTCTCTGCTCCCTTCAGAACCAGGACGGCCCCGGCCGTCTCGGCCGCACGCAGGGCTGCAACCTCCCGGCCCTCAGCCAGCAGCCCCGGCCACAGCCGTTCAAACTCCCCTTCGTGCGGGGTCAAGACATCAGACGCCCGGATCACGGCAAACAGGCGCGCCGGGTCGGACCGAAAGCTCGTCAGCCCATCCGCATCCACCACGATCCCCCCGACCACGGCGATCAGGGCCTCGACGTTGCGGATCGTGTCCTCGCCGACCCCCGCAGCCGGACCGATCACGGCGGCGTCCAGCTGCCCCGCCAGGCGACCCAGGTCCTCGGGGCCGCCAAAGGCCCGTACCATCACCGCCTCCAGGGCCACGGCGTGAACCAGAAGAGCTGACGGCGGGCTCAGAACCGTGACGACTCCGGCTCCGATACGCAGGCCGGCGCGCGCCGCCAGCCGTGCCGCACCCGTCCGGCTGGCCGAACCCGACACCACGGCCAGTCGACCGCGCCGGTGTTTGTGGGTGTCGGACTCGGGCCAGGGAAACTGCGCCTTCCACAGTCCGGGTTCATTGGGCACCGGCGTCAAAGCGCGACTCCGACGCCACGCATCGGCACGGGACGGCCCGTCCATACCCTCACCGACGAATTGCCGCTTGCGTTATGCTGCAATGCAATGTCCTTTCCTTCCCCGGGCCCGCCCCCCGGAATCGCCATGAAAAAGATCGAAGCCGTCATTAAACCCTTCAAGCTCGACGAGGTGAAGGAAGCCCTGCAGGACATTGGTGTCCAGGGCATGACCGTTGTCGAGGCCAAGGGCTACGGCCGCCAGAAAGGCCATTCTGAACTCTATCGCGGGGCCGAATACGTCATTGATTTTCTGCCCAAGTTGAAGATCGAGATCGTCGTTCCCGACGACATGGTCGGGGCCGTTACCGACGCCATCATCGCCTCGGCCCGCACCGGCAAGATTGGCGATGGCAAGATCTTCGTCACCGACGTCATCGACGTCATCCGCATCCGCACTGGCGAAACCGGCCCGCAAGCCATCTAGCCTTCCGCCAGGGTCGCTTCGGCGGCCCTTTTTCGTTCTCCTCCCCAGCCGACACGGACCTTCCCCACGATGAGCGCAGCCAAAATTCTACAGCAGATCAAGGACGAAGAGATCCGCTACGTCGATCTCCGCTTCACCGATCCCAAGGGTCAACTCCAGCATGTCACCTTCGACATCGGCATGGTCGACGATGATTTCCTGGAAGAAGGCACCATGTTCGACGGTTCGTCGATTGTCGGCTGGAAGGCCATCAATGAATCCGACATGCTGCTCAAGCCGGACCTGACCACGGCCTATGTCGATCCCTTCTATCAGCAGGCCACCCTGTTCCTGTTCTGCGATGTGCTGAACCCCGACACCGGAGAGCCCTACAACCGCGATCCGCGCTCGATGGCCAAGAAGGCGCTGGCCTATATCCAGTCCGCCGGCGTCGGCGACACCGTCTATTTCGGCCCCGAAGCCGAGTTCTTCGTCTTCGACGACGTCCGCTGGTCGACGTCAGCGGAGAACACGGGCTACAGCTTTGATTCCATCGAGCTGCCGTCCAACACCAACAGAGTCTATCCCGAGGGCAACCTGGGCCATCGGCCCGGCCCCAAGGGCGGCTATTTCCCGGTCAATCCGGTCGATTCGGGCCAGGACCTGCGCGGCGAGATGCTGGCGGTCATGGGCGAATTGGGCCTTGAGCCCGAAAAGCACCACCACGAGGTCGCCCCCGCCCAGCACGAACTCGGCCTCAAGTTCGCTGACCTGCTGACCATGGCCGACCGGATGCAGCTCTATAAGTATGTCATCCACAATGTTGCGGCCGCCTACGGCAAGTCGGCCACCTTCATGCCCAAGCCGATGTTCGGCGACAACGGCTCGGGGATGCACGTCCACCAGTCGATCTGGAAGGCGGGCAAGCCCCAGTTCGCCGGCGACAAATACGCCGGCCTGTCGGACATGTGCCTGTGGTACATCGGCGGCATCATCAAGCACGCCAAGGCGATCAACGCCTTCGCCAATCCGACCACCAACTCGTACAAGCGCCTGGTCCCGGGCTATGAGGCCCCGGTCAAGCTGGCCTATTCGGCCCGCAACCGCTCGGCCTCGATCCGGATTCCGTGGGTGTCCTCGCCCAAGGCCAAGCGCATCGAAGCCCGCTTCCCCGATCCGATGGGCAACCCCTATCTGACCTTCGTGGCGCTGTTGATGGCCGGCCTGGACGGGATCGAGAACCGGATCGACCCCGGCCCGGCCATGGACAAGAACCTCTATGATCTGCCGCCGCAGGAGCGGAAGAATGTACCGGAGGTCTGCGGCAGCCTGCGCGAAGCGCTGGAGTCGCTCGACAAGGACCGAGCCTTCCTCAAGAAGGGCGGCGTCATGGATGACGACTTCATCGACAGCTACATCGACCTGAAGATGGAAGAGGTCGCGCGACTACAGCTGCATCCGCACCCGGTCGAATTCGACATGTATTACAAGTGCTAGGGCGCACTACATAGGTTCAGATCGGAAGCGCCCCGGCCGCCCAAGGCCGGGGCGCGTATGCATCAGATACCCAGCGGCGCCCGAAAAGTCGGAAGGACGACCGCC
>CAUJHO010000016.1 GCA_963205025.1 Pseudomonadota bacterium
GGAGATACGATTGAGGCGGGCACTCATGGGGCTAACCGAGGTTCAGGCCGGGCCCCACGGGAGGCCCGGCGTCGCGGATCATCCGCCTTGCTGTTCCCAGCCGCGCTGGGCGGCCCAGACGCAGAAGGCAAAGTCATGGGCGATGTCACGCAGATAGTCGAACCGCCCTGACGAGGCGAAGTGGCCGGCCGTCATGTTGATCTTGAGCAGGATCGGATTGCCCGAGGTCGTGGCCGGACGCAGCTTGGCCACCCACTTTTCCGGCTCCCAATAGGTGACGCGAGGGTCCGAAAGGCCACCGGTCGCCAGGATGGCCGGATAGGCCTTTGCCTCGACCTGGTCATAGGGGCTGTAGCTCATCATGTAGTCATAGGCCTCGGCATCCTCGATGGGATTGCCCCATTCGGGCCATTCCGGCGGCGTCAGCGGCAGGGAGGTGTCGGACATGGTGTTGATCACATCCACGAACGGCACATTGGCCAGGACCCCGGCCCACAGGTCAGGGCGCATATTGGCCACCGCCCCCATCAACAGACCGCCCGCCGAGCCGCCATGGGCGACGATATTGCCCGCCGTCGCATAGTTGTGCGCGATCAGGTGTTCGGCGCAGGCGATGAAGTCCTCGAAGGTCTTCTTCTTGGTGAAGCGCCGCGCCGCCAGGAACCAGCCCCAGCCCTTGTCCGAGCCACCGCGAATATGGGCGATGGCATAGATGAACCCACGATCCACCAGCGACAGGCGGTTGGCATTGAAGCCGGCCGACATCGGAATGCCGTAGGAGCCGTAGCCGTAGAGCAGAAGCGGGGCCGAGCCATCGACCGGCGTATCGCGCCGGCGCAGGATCGAAATCGGCACCATGGCCCCGTCCGAGTGCGGGGCCTCCATGCGCTCGACCACATAGTCATCAGGGTTGTGGCCGGACGGAATCTCCTGGGTCTTGCGCAGCGTACGGGTCCGCGCGGCCATGTCGTAGTCCCAGGTTTCGGTCGGCCGCGCCATGGAGTTGTAGGCATAGCGCATGACGTTGGTGGCAAAGTCATACGAGCCCTGCATCGCCAGGGCGTAGGCCGGCTCATCGACCGCGATGGCGTGCTCCTCGCCTGAACGAGCGCGCACCACGATGCGGGTGTTGGCGTCGGCCCGCTCCTGGCGGACCAGCCAGTTTTCGAACAGGCCGACGCGCTCGATGATCTTGCCGGCTGTGAAGGGGATCAGGTCCGTCCAGCCGGACTTGGCCGGATTGTCGGTGGGGGCTTCACAGACCTTGAAGTCGACGGCCCCGTCAGCGTTGGTGCGAACGATCCAGCGGTCGCCCCAGTGATCCAGATCATAGAGCGTCCCTTCGGCCCGGGCCTCGGCCAGGGTCGGGGCACCGGTCGGGTCAGAGCCGGCGATATAGCGGGTCTCCGAGGTTTCCTGGTTCTGGATGCCGATGACGACAAAGGCGTCGTCGGATGTCCGGCCGACGCCCATGAACATGCCTTCGTCGGTCTCTTCATAGACCAGGGCGCGCTCGCCACCGGTGATCGGGCGGCGGAATATCTTGTTGGGGCGGCCATTGTCGTCGCGGTTGGTCCAGAACAGCCACTGGCTGTCGGGCGAGACGGTGAAGTCGCCGACCGTCTCGTCGATGGGATCGCCGACCAGGGCTCCGGTCGTCAGATCCTTGACGTAGATCTTGTACACCTCCGAACCCTGATCGTCCTCGGCATAGACGAAATAGCGGTGGTCAGGGCTGGGGCTGGTGGAGCCGACGGAGGAATAGTCCTTGCCCTCGGCCAGGGCATTGGCGTTCAGCAGGATCTGCTCGCCGTCGGTCTGGCCCTTGGGACGCCGGCAATAGAAGGGATGCTGCGCGCCCGTCTCATAACGGGCGTAGTACTCCCACGACCCGAAGGGGGAGGGTACCGAGCTGTCGTCTTCCTTGATGCGACCGCGCATCTCATTGAACATCGCCTCCTGCAGGTCGGCGGTCGGGGCGAGCACGGCCTCGCGATAGGCGTTCTCGGCCTCAAGGTGTTCGCGGACATCCGCCTTGATCAGCGACGGGTCGCGCAGGACGTTTTGCCAGTTGTCGTCCTTCATCCACTGATAGTCGTCGACGCGAGTCCGGCCGAGCTGTTCAATGGTCACCGGGATACGGCGGGCGACGGGGGGCGTGGGCATGGCAGCTCCGGTCTGGGCGAAGGCGGGGGCCCCCGACGCGCCGACGGCGGCCAGGGCAGCGGAAGAGGCGAGCATTTGGCGGCGATTCACGACGGACTCCCAAAATTCGACGCGGACGTTGCTCAGCTTGGCCCATCAGGTCAAATGAATGTTCGACAAGGTCAGGACGCGGACATGGAATGGGATCAGACGGTCCAGATGATCGAGGCCACGGTCCAGGTGGAAAACACCCGGCCGGGCGGTGATCGCCGGATTTCTGCGGGCCTTCTGGTTTCGGCCCCCTACTGGGACGGCACACCTCGCACCGTGCTGGTGACGGCGGCCCATGCCATCGATCCGTCCGAGACGCCCGAGATTCGCATCGGCTGGCGCTTCGCGACGGAGGATGGAGGCTGGAGCTTTGCGCCCCAGCCGGCTCCGCTGGAGATCGGCGGCCGCGACCTTTGGGCGCGCCATCCCGAGCGCGACATCGCCGTGGTGGAAATCGTGGCCCCGCCCGGCATCGTCGCGCGCGCGATCCCGCTGAGCTGGCTGGCCGATGAGCGCGACCTGGAAGCTCAAGGCGTAGGGCCGGGGGTTCAGGTCTTCACCCTGGGCTATCCGCGCGGCCTGTCGTCGAACCGGGCCGGATTTCCGATCCTGCGAACGGTCAGGATCGCCTCCTATCCGCTCAGCCCGATCCGGGCCTTTCCGACCTTTCTGATCGACGGCTTTCTGTACCCTGGCAACTCGGGCGGGCCGGTGTTTCTGGCCCACGGTGCCGACGGTCATCCGCTGGTACTGGGTGTCGTCACCCAGCAGGTGGATCAGGGCGAGGAACCGCTGGGGCTGGGCGTGGTGGTTCATGCCACCTATGTCCGCGAGGCTCTGGCCGCCCTCGATGAACGCGCGGTCGAGGACACACGCCCGCGCCGCCGGCGGCGGGCGGGCTAGGCTTCGCCGGCAACCCGCAACACCACATCCGCCGCGGCGGCGCTGGGGTCGGGCTGGCCGCGCCCCATCAGATCCAGGGCTGCAGTCTGGCGCGCGACCTGATCGGCGCGCAGGGCCGGGTCATCGAGCCGCTCGGCCACAGCCTTCGCCAGGGCCTCGGGCGTGGCCTCGTTTTGCAGGAACTCCGGTGCGATCCGTTCATCGGCCGCGATGTTGAACAGGGTGATGTGCCGAGCCGTCATCATCGGCCGGGTCAGGGCGAAGCT
>CAUJHO010000017.1 GCA_963205025.1 Pseudomonadota bacterium
TCGACCAGAAGGAAAAGACCATCTCGGGCCGGCCCAGATCCGTCAGGGTCACCGCCCACGGAAACAGGAAGGCGACCTCCAGATCGAAGATGATGAACAGGATCGACACCAGATAGAAACGCACATCGAATTTCATGCGCGCATCGTCAAAGGCATTGAAGCCGCATTCGTAGGCGGACAGCTTCTCAACGTCCGGGTTACTGGGGGCCAGCACCAGAGCGGCCACGATGAACCCAAGCCCCAGCACGGCGGCGATGGCCATGAAGATCAGGATCGGCAGATATTCGAGCAGGAATGCGTTCATGCGAAAGGGTCCAGGCCGCGATAACCACAGCGGAATCGGGGCTTCTTAGACCGAACCCCTCCCGCGTTCAAACCCTTGCGGGCTTGGAATTTTTGTTGAGAGTGTTTCGCACAAATGGCGCGCACCATCGCACCCGCGCTCCGGCTTAGGAGTTCTGAAACCTACTCTGGGTAGTTTGCGCCTCGGAATCTCGCTCGACACCGCGCACAGCCGACCATCGCTTCGCAAGACGACCCCGACCTTCCAGATTCAATGGCGTTCAGTACCCCGTTCCGGAAGCAACTCGTCTGGCAGCCGTCCAGCGCGTCGAAAGCACCGTCCGAATGAACCGAGCTCCTGGTTCGCGTCATATTCCGTGGCGCCTGTTTCGCCATGAGGCCGCCGCCAGAACCTCATTTCCGGCCTGGGGCTTTGTGGCGCTGTTTGTCGTGTCCATGGTGCTCGCCCATCTTTGCCAGGCCACCTTCGGGGCGGTTGCGATCTGGCCGGCCAACGGCGTGCTGGTCGCGGGGCTGCTGCTGCTGGACCGGTCGCGCGCCATCGCGGTTCTTGCGGTCTGCTTTGCGCTGAACATCTGTTTTGACCTGGTCGTGCGCGAGGGTGGCCTGCAGTCCACGCTGATCTTGAGCTCGCTGAACGCGATCGAGTCCGTTCTGATCGCCTTGGTCGCGCGTCGTTTCTGCGGCGCGGCCCTGCGTATGAGGCGGCCGGTTCGCCTGGCGCGCTTCGCCCTGCTGGCCGCGGCCCCGGCGGTCGCGCTATCGGCCATTGTCGGCCTGACGCTGCTCGGCGTTTCGGCCGCCGACCTGGACATGTATCTGGCCAGCTGGATCAGCGTGGAACTGGTCGGCTGCCTCGTCGTGGCACCCAGCATGATCATTCTGGCCCAACCGCGACCGCCGCGAGCCTCACGCTTCGGGCAGATGTCGCCAGAAGTCGGCATGATCGCCGCCGCCTGCGTCTTCACGGCCCTGGTCGGCCTGCGGATCGTTCACCTGCCGGTGGCAACGGTGTTGCCGGTCCTGTTGATGGTGTCGCTGCGCCTGTCGCCCAAACAGGCTGCCGTGATGGTCCTGGCCGTATCGACGATCGTGACCCTGTCCTTCCTCGTTGAACCATCGAGCTTTGAAGCCTTCGGGTTCGGAAGCAGCCAGGCCGAACGCCAGAGCGGGCTCGATATCGTGACCCGTCTGCCGTCCTTCTATGTGTATCTCGCGTCGATCCTGGCCATCATCCTGCCGACCTCGACGGTGGTCAGCGAGAAGTCACGACTACAGGCCCGGCTGCAGGCCCACACCGCCCGGATCCGTGAGGATTCCCGGCGGCTCAGCCTCGCCGCCCGGGTCGCCAATGAGGCGATTGAAGCCAAGCGCCGCTTCCTCAACATGATCAGCCATGAACTCCGCACGCCGCTGGGTCAGGTGGCGGGCTTCACCTCGCTGGTGGCCACCGATCCCGGACTGTCGCCCGAATCCCGCGATCAGGTCGCCAAGATCTCCATGGCCAATACCCATGCGCTTGAACTCGTCGGAGACATGATCGACTTCGCGCGCGGCGAGATGAACATCGAGGTCGAGGCGTTCGACCTGCGCGAAACGGTCGTGACCGTTCTGGATCATGTCCGCAACAATGTGCTCCTGCGTCCGCTGGAGGTCGAGTTCGTGAACCACATGGGCGACGACGCCTTCTTCGAGGGCGACGCCCGACGCATTCGCCAGGTCCTGCGACTGCTGCTCCACAACGCCGCCAAGTTCACCCCGCACGGAACGATCGGCGTCGAGGCGGATGTGGATGCCGACGGCGCGCGTCTGGTCATCTTCGACACGGGCATCGGCATCGCACCGGATCGCCTGCCGCACCTGCTCGAGGTATTTGCCCAGGACGACAACAGCGCCACGCGAGCGCAAGAGGGCATGGGCATCGGCCTGTCGTTGGCCGACAAAATGGTCCAGGCGCTCAAAGGAACCTGGTCGATCGATTCGGAAGTCGGGCGCGGCACCCGCATCTCCCTGAACCTGCCGATGACACGGGCCGCACGCCCGACCGCCTCGGAGGACCAGGGACGGGCCCCACGCCTGTTGATCGTCGACGATCATCCGGCCAATCGCGAAATTCTGGGACTGATGGTCCGGGCCGTGGGCTGCGAGACAGACTATGCCAGCGACGGTGTCGAGGCCGTCGATTCCGCCCGCGTCCACGCCTTTGACCTCATTCTCATGGATCTTCGCATGCCGCGGATGGACGGCTTTGAGGCCAGCCGCCGGATTCGCACCTTCGAGGGCCTCAGCGGTCAGGTTCCAATCCTGGCCGTCAGTGCCGAGAGCCGCGACGAAAGCATCGGGGCCTGCCGCGATGCGGGCATCGACGGCTTCCTGGCCAAGCCGGTGACCCAGGCCCGTCTGCTGGAAACGCTCAGCCTCTGGCTCGACCCGGCAGCCGCGCATCAGGCGCGGGCGGACCAGGCCACATCGATGAACAGGGCCGCCTGAGCCAGGCCGTCCCGACCGACTGATCCTAGGCCACCACCGCCGACCTCAGCGCCTGGGCGATGCCGTAGCCGGCCCACCGCGCCCTCGCCTCGCGCGTCAGATCGGTCGCGCAGGTTTCGGGAGACGCGCAGCCGAGGTGCTCGGCCAGCATCAAGGCTTGGCCGATGGCCCGCCCCATCCCCTCGCCGTGCCGGGGCGGGGCCTCGATCAGGGCATCCCCGACCAGGACAAAGGGAGGCCAGTCACCGAGATCGGCCTCGTCGAGTGCCATCATACGGGTTCCGAGCGAGACATATCGGAGGGCATCCGGCCTGAGTTTCAGGCCCTCCAGCAGCATCCCCATCGCGGCCCCCCCGGCCGCCTGCATCGCGGCCAGGATCTCATCGGTTGACAGGGGTTGGCTCATCCCCGACCGCGCCGTCACGGTCGCCCGGCCGGCCCCGTCGATCTGAATCAGCCCCTCCAGATCGCGGGCTGCCCACGCCACCTGGACCGGCCGCCCGGCAGGGCCGACGCCGGCGAAGCTGACATGCCATTCAGGACAGTCCAGTTCGTCCATCCACACGGACGGCCCGACCTCTCCCAGCAGGTCCAGCAGAACCCGGCGGCGGCCACTGGCGTCGATCAGCAGATCAAAGGTCCTATGGGCCCCCGAGGCCATCCCCAGACGCCACCGGTCACCTTCGGCGGCCGCCGACGTGACCTCGGCCGCGAACGCCAGGCCCGCGCCCCGTCGCTCAGCCTGGGTGATCAATACCGCTTCGATGTCGGCCAGGGTGGCGAGGCGCTGGCCCTCGCCCCAGGCCAACGCGCCGCCCGACGCCAGACCGGACGCCGCCGTCTCGAAGGCCCCGGCACGAATGACGGGTCCGATCAGACGCTCCAGCGTCGCCCACCCCGGGCCGTCGAGACGATGGACATGGCCGGCGCGCGGCGATGGCTGGTCGCGGGCGCGGGAATCCAGCACCATCACATCATGGCCGAGATCGCACAGGGCGATCGCGGTCGAGAGGCCGGCGGCACCGGCACCGATGACCCCGGCTCTCACGCCTCTGAACCTAGCGCCGGCGGGTCGCCAGGCCCGCGCCACGACCCGTTACGCCGCGCGTTTCAGCGACGACCAGGAACACCAGGCCGTTCGGACGCTCGCCCAGGGTTTCGCGCGCGATCTGGGTCAGGGCGCGCTCGCGAGCCGCTCGACGCCCCTCGGGGAAGAACATGTCCCCTGGAAAGAACATGTCGCCAGGGAAGAACATGTTCCCAGGAAAGAACATGTCGCCGGGGAAGAACATGTCGCCCGGGAAGAACATGTCACCGGGGAATTCGGTTGCTCCTGACCGCGCCTCGAATCGTTCCGAGCCGAACGCATCCACCAGGTGCCCCTCGACAAAACGCGCCGTCAGCAGACGTACCGGCAGCGCCTCACCTCCGTCCACGCGCAAGGTCAGGCCGCGCATCAGACCGCGTCGCAGATCCTCGCCGGCCAGTCCCTCCAGGCGTCGCGCATCGCGCAGTTGAATCTCGATCCGCCGCCGCCCTTGCGCGAAGCTCAGGGTCGTTGCGGAAACACCGGCCGCCAGGGCACCGACCCCGGCCAGAAACTGTCGTCTGATTATCGCCATCGCATTTTCTCCAAGCGGCGGAGCACCGCCCCCGACCAGTCAAACGGCCTTCGGCACGCAAACCGGACAGGCCTGGCCAGGCCCCGCTCGAAAATGCCGTCAGAGCCGCTTGACACCTGCCCGCGACGCCGCCTAAACGACGCCCCTTCGCCGGGGACGCCCCGACGAGGAATGCACGCGGGTGTAGCTCAGTTGGTTAGAGTGCCGGCCTGTCACGCCGGAGGTCGCGGGTTCGAGCCCCGTCACTCGCGCCACTTCCTTTTCAAGGGAGTGGCGCTTCGCATTTCAGGACGTCAGTGCGCTGATTCCAGGCGGGCTTCTCCGGCCTCGACGAACGCCCGGACCCCCGACACCTCGGCATAGACCATGCACAGTTCCTCAAAGACGGTCGACCAGCCATATCGCGTGACCGCTCTGCGGCGGGCCGCCTGGCTCATGGCTTCAATATCCTGTTCGAACAGGGCTTCGATAGCCGCCGCATAGTCGGACGTCTTCAGGCTGGGGGACTTGATCCCGACCGTCTCATCGACCGTCTCGGAGACGCCACCAAAGCCGGTACAGACCACCGGCAGGCCCGACGCCATGGCCTCCAGGGCGCACAGGCCAAACGGCTCCTTGTCATTGGCATGCACAAAGGCGTCGCAGGACGCCAGCAGACGCGCCACGGACCTGGTATCCTGCTGGAACGGCAAGGATATCACCTGACCTCCCTCGATCGGCAGGCCGTCCGCCGCCCCGATCAGCAACAGTCGATAGGGAGCGCCCAGCTTTTCGACGGCTGCGATCAGGGTGTCGACGTTCTTCTCGCGGGCGGCCCGGCCCGCAAACACCAGCAGGCGTTCATCGGGTCGCACCTCCAGCGCCTGCCGAACGGCCTCCCGGTCACCATGGGCCGGATTGAAGGCCTCGACATCGACACCGAGGGGCCGTTCGACGATGCGGTCCACCCCTGCCTCACGCAGGCGGCAGGCGATGAAGCGGCTGGGTGCGACCACGCGGTCGAACTGGCTGAAGATCTCACCCCAGCGCTTCTCGATCGGCCTGGCCGCCCACTGACCCCAGTGGAGCGACGCCAGATAGGCCGGGTCCGAATGACAGAAACCGATCACGGGCACGCCCATGGTCTGACCGGCCTCAATGGCGGCGACGCCAGGGCCATAGGGGTCGCCGGCCTCGATCACAGCCGGATTCAGCGCCTGCAGCCAGGTTGACCAGGACTTGCGTGACATCGGCCAGCGGTATCCAGCCCCGAACGGCACCTTGGGAGCGGCGACCGTCACCGTCCGATCACCCCGAACGCGCGTTCGTTTTCCCGGGACCAGCAGCGCGTGGCGGATACCGGGGCGATGCCGTTCCAGCCAGTCTGACTTTGACCTGAGGTAGCGTTTCACCCCGCCCGAAATCGGCGCGTACTGCATGGTCGTATCGACCAGCCGCGGGCGCTGATCCTCATGTCCGCGGTCCAGGCGTTTCAGGGCTTCAGCGATCTTCTCCTCGAGGGTGAAGACCCACTTCTGTTCCTGTTCTCCGGTATCCATGGCCATGTCGAAGACCCAGCATCAGCTTACTCGCCCGACCATAACGCACCCGCGCCGCGCGGGATGCAATCCACCATTGCTATCTGGCGTCCAGATCAGTCCGGTCGGCGGCCGCGCGCGGCGATGGCCTCGCGGACCAGGCATTCGATCTGGGCATTGACCGAGCGCAGTTCGGCAGCCGCCAGTTTTTCGACGGCCGCCATCACCTGCGGGTTGATACGCAGGAGAAACGACTTCCTGCCCGGGGGTTTGGAGCTCTCGGCCATCCGCCTAGCCGTAGAGCGTCCCGGTATTGACCACAGGCTGGGCCTCGCGGTCGGCACACAGAACGACGAGAAGATTGGAGACCATGGCCGCCTTGCGGTCTTCGTCGAGCTCGACGACGTTGAGTTCGGCCAGCCGCTCGAGGGCGTTCTCGACCATCTCGACGGCCCCCTGCACGATCAGTCGACGCGCCGACAGGATCGCTTCGGCCTGCTGGCGGCGGAGCATGGCGCTGGCGATTTCCGAGGCATAGGCCAGGTGCGCCAGCCGGGCCTCGTCGATGGTGACGCCGGCGACACGGACGCGCTCATTCAGTTCTTCGCGCAGCTTCTCGGCGATCAGTTCGGCGTCGGCGCGCAGGGTCGGCTCGTGGTCGTCGCCGTGGTCATAGGCATAGGTCGACGTAATATCGCGCAGGGCCGTGTCGATCTGGATATTCACAAAGGCGGCAAAGTCATCGACGTCGAACAGGGCCTGGGCCGAATCACGCACTCGCCACACCACATTGGCGGCGATTTCGATGGGGTTGCCGCGCTTGTCGTTCACCTTCAGCTTGTCCGAGGTGACGTTGCGGACCCGCATGGAGACCTTCTTGCGCGAGTACCAGGGCACCACCCAACGCAGGCCGGCCTTGCGATCCGTGCCGCGATAGTCGCCGAACAGCAGGATCGCCACGGCCTCGTTCGGCTGCACCGAATACAGGCCGCACATCAGAAACAGACCCACGGCCAACAGGATGATGCCGACCAGCAAGGCCATTGGCACGAGGGCCCCACCGACCGCCATGACAATGGCGAGCGTTCCCGCCAGCACCATCAACAGGGAAAGCAGCAGCATCATGATGCCGCTGGACGTCCTGGCCGGGCGCTCGGCCGAGGCGGTGATCTTAGATTCCACGGATACCTCCATCTGATGTCAAAGTGATATCACCTAGGTATCACACAGGCAATGGCATTGGCGCCGATCGTCACATCCGGGTAAGTTCGCCTTGCAATCGCCCCAAAAAGAGGAAAGTTGGGGCTTTCTCCGGCACTCCGTCATGCGGATGGTCGGTTTGTGCGCGAAACAGTCGTAGGGGTCACTCTTCATGCGTATCCAGCTTGCGGCGGCCGTCGCGCTCGCCCCGCTGATGATGGCCTCCGGTGCGGCCGCCCAGACGGTGATCAGCACCGAGCGCACCACTCCGATTTCCACGTCGACGGCCAACAACGGCAACCCCGACGCGATCCGCATCTCCAATGGCGGCGTCATCCGGCTGTCGTCGGGCACCGCCGTGACGATTGATTCCAGCCATGGACTGACGCTCGACACCAGCGGCCGGATCGTCATGGAGACAACGGCGAACGGAACGACGGGCGTCCTGGTGATGGGCGGCAATTCCGCCAACATCATCAACAACGGCTCGATCATCATCTCGGAAACCTACGCCGGTACCGATTCCGACAGCGACGGCGATCTGGATGGTGCCTTCGCCCAGGGCAGCGATCGTTACGGCCTGCGCGTCGTCGGGCCCGGGGCCCTGACCGGCGATATTCACAACGACGGCCTGATCGACGTCGAGGGCAACCAGTCCACCGCCCTGTCGCTCGAAACTGACCTGGTCGGCAATCTCCTGCAGACCGGCACCCTGAACATGCTGGGCGATCATTCGTACGGCCTGCGGACCACCGGCACCATTTCGGGCAACCTGTATAACGGTGGGGCCGTCAACGTCCTGGGCGAGGGTACCGTCGGCGTTTCGGTCGAAGGCGCTGTCGGCGGTCGACTGACGTTTGGCGGAACGATTATCGCATCGGGCTTCCGCTACACGACGGCCCTGACGGCGGCCCAGATTGCGGCGCTGGATGCCGACGACCTGCTGATCGGAGGTCCGGCCGTCAACATCGCAGCCAACATAACCGGCGGCATCCTGTTCGACACCCCATATCTGAACAATGCCAGCGACGACGACGACGACGACGACGGCATTCCGGACACCACCGACACCGACAGCAACAACAACGGGGTGCTCGACACCGACGAGGGTGCGTCGGATATCTCGTCCTACGGTTCCGCACCGGCGGTTCAGGTCGGATCGACGACACAGACCGTCTCGGTCGGCGTCGTCGGCACCGGTGATAACGCCTACGGCTTCATCAATCGCGGAGCCATTCTGGGCAGCGGGGTCTATAGCGGAATCGACTCGACGGCAGTTCGCATCGGCGTCGATGGCGGTCTCGCAGTGACCATCGACGGCGGCCTTCGCAACGCCGGCTCCATCACCGCCCTGGCCAATGAAGGCGATGCCTCGGCCCTTATGGTCGGAGCCAATGCCACGCTGGCGACAATCAACAACCAGTCGTTGATCCGCGCGCTCAGCGCCGGCGAAGCCGCCAATGAGGCGGTTGCCATCAACTATCTAGCCGGGTCCACCGGCGGCACCCTGGTCAACAGCGGGACGATCGGGGCCTACATTCAGGGCGAAGCTGGCAATGCCACCGCCATCCGCGATGCCAGCGGCACCCTCACCTCCCTGACCAACAGCGGCATTATCGAAGCCGTCATTGCACCGACAGACGCGACCGCCGACCAGATCACCGGCAACACCGTCGCCATCGACCTGAGCGCCAATACCACCGGCGTTACCTTGACCCAGGAACAGGTCGACCCCGAACTCGACCCCACCATCGTGGGCGACATCCTGCTGGGATCCGGGGCCGATGTGGTCCAGATCAACGCCGGAACCGTGACTGGTGCCCTGGAGTTCGGAGCCGGGGCGGACAGCCTCGTGATCGACGGCGGTGCCGTGGTGACCGGCGCGCTGGCGGATGCGGACGGCCTGTTGAATATCGACATCACCGAGGGCCTGCTCGACGCGCGCCAGACCACGGCCGTCAATGTATCCGGCCTGAACCTGGGGGCTGACGGCGGTCTCGTCGTCACCGTCGATCCGGTGGCGGGCAATGCCGGCG
Source organism: Pseudomonadota bacterium (assembly GCA_963205025.1). Lineage (GTDB taxonomy): Bacteria > Pseudomonadota > Alphaproteobacteria > Caulobacterales > Caulobacteraceae > Brevundimonas. Next base: position 9,169 of record CAUJHO010000017.1, read on the forward strand.
GCTTCATCGTCAATGGCACGGCCAACATCGCCAGTGGTGCCAGCGTCGGCGTACGCTTCACCTCCTTGCTGGATGACCCGACGCGCTTTGTCGTGATCCAGGCCACGACCCTGACGGCCGGAAGTCTGGATCAGACGCAGGTTCAGGAAACCTCGCCCTACATGTTCGTGGTCAGTGCCGGCATCGACAGCACCCTGAACCAGGTCTATGTCGACGCCCGCCAGCGCACGGCGTCGGAGTTCGGCTTCATTGCCGCTGAAGCCGACGCCTACGGAGCCTTCTACGAGGCACTCGCCGGCGACAGCCAACTGCTCAACGCCTTCCTGTCCCAGACGGGCCACGACGGCTTCTTTGATATGTACCAGCAGACCCTGCCTGAGCACTCGGGCGGGGCCCTGATGTCGCTGGCGACCGGCGTGGATGCGGTGACGCGGGCGCTGTCCGGTCGGGGACATCCGGCCCCGGCGGGCGAAACCAGCGCCTGGCTGCAGGAAATCAACTTCTATGCCGACCGCGAGGAAGGCCAGGCCTACGGCTTCCGCTCGGAAGGTTTCGGCTTCGCCGGCGGCGTCGAGCGGGGATCCGGGTTCGGGGCACTTGGCCTGTCCGTGGCCCTCACCTCGTCGGACCTCGAGGACCCGGAATCGCGCGGCGAGGAAATCCTCAGCGCCCAGTTGCTTGAGCTCGGCCTCTACTGGCGTGCCCAGGGCACGAACTGGAACGTCTGGGCCCGCGGGGCCGGCGGCTTCGGCG
>CAUJHO010000018.1 GCA_963205025.1 Pseudomonadota bacterium
TGAAAGGCAACTCTCTGGGCGAGGTCAGTTTCACGCCATCGGGCCTGCCCAGGGCGCCGGTCGTGGCGGCGACACCTTCGATGGCGGGCGAGGCGGTCTCGGCGCTGCTGGGCCTCGGCATGGCCGAGATCAACGCGCGCCGCGCCGTGGATCAGGCGATCACCCGCCTGGGTGAGGACGCCGAGGTCTCGGCGGTGATCAAGGCGGCCCTGCAGGAGTTGGGGCGGTGACCGACGACCGCATCGTCTCCGCTGACACGCCCGAGGCGTCGGACCGCGCGCTTCGGCCCCAGACCCTGGCAGAGTTCGTCGGCCAGCCGCAGGCCAAGGCCAATCTGAAGGTCTTTGTCGACGCGGCCCGGTCGCGTGGCGAGGCCATGGATCACGTCCTGCTGTTCGGACCGCCGGGGCTGGGCAAGACGACCCTGGCCCAGATCGTGGCGCGCGAACTGGGCGTCGGCTATCGGGCGACCTCGGGGCCGATTCTGGCCAAGGCGGGGGACCTGGCGGCGATTCTGACCAATCTGGAGCCGCGCGACGTCCTGTTCATCGACGAGATCCACCGGCTTAATCCGGCGGTGGAAGAGGTGCTCTATCCGGCCATGGAGGACCATGTGCTGGACCTGATCATCGGCGAGGGGCCGTCGGCGCGCTCGGTGCGGATCGACCTGGCCCCCTTCACCCTGATCGGGGCGACGACGCGGGCCGGCCTGTTGGCGACGCCGCTGCGCGACCGGTTCGGCATTCCGATCCGGCTGGAATTCTATTCGCCCGAAGAGCTGCTGGGCGTGCTCCAGCATGGGGCGCGGCGCATGGGGCTGAATCTGACGACCGAGGGCGCGACCGAGATCGCCGCCCGCGCCCGGGGCACCCCGCGTGTGGCCGGGCGGTTGCTGCGCCGGGTCAGGGATTTTGCCGACGCCGAGGGGTCTTCCGCCATCGACCGGATCGTGGCGGCCCGCGCGCTCAGCCGCCTGGAGGTCGATGAGGCCGGGCTGGACCGGCTGGACCGCAGCTTCCTCAAGGCCCTGATCGAGAACTACGGCGGCGGGCCGGTCGGGATGGACACGCTTGCGGCGGCGATTGCCGAGGCCCGCGATGCCGTCGAGGATGTGATCGAGCCCTATTTGCTGCAGCAAGGCTTCATCCAGCGCACGCCCCGGGGTCGCGTCGCCTGTGCCCGGGCCTATGTCCACCTGGGCCTGGACGCACCGCCGCCCGGCGGGGGGCAGACGGGCCTGTTCGGGAAGTAGCCTAGCGACAGGCCACCACGCAGGCCATCGCCAGAGCCTCGGTCGCATCGACCAGCGGCACGGCGACCCGGTCGGGGTCGAGCATGATCGGCACCTCGGAACAGCCGGCGATGATGACCTCAGCCCCGCCCTGGACCAGTTCGGCGGCGGCGGCGGCCATGACGTCTGCGACCTGTTCGGACAGGTCGCCGGCCTTGACCGCGAAGATGGCCTCCATCAGCGCCTCCTGACCCAGGGGCGACAGGGCCACGCCCGACAGATTGGCGATACGCAGCCGCTCGGCATAGAGGCCCCGCGCCAGCGGCGTCGACAGCACCCCGATGCGGCGCGCGCCTTCGTCGCGGGCGGCGTCGACGGCGGCGTCCAGCATGTCGATCAGTTCCAGGCCCGAGCCCGCCTCAATGGCGGTACGGTTCACATGGGCGGTGTTGCACGGCATGGCCAGGATCTGGGCCCCGGCGACCTTGAGGGCAACCGCCATGGCCGCCAGCGTCTCACCCGCAGCTTCGGTTTCCAGGTGTCGATTGGGCACGCGCGGGTTCAGGTCCATGACCACCCGGATATGGTCCTCGTCGCGCTCGGTCGGCGTCGCATCCTGAAGCTTGGCCAGGAAATCAATCGTGGCGGCCGGACCCATGCCGCCGAGAACACCCAGAATCTTCACGCCAAATCCCCCACGCCCCAAGGCTAGGCCGGTTCGCGGTCCGGGGTCCAGCCTTCCGTCGCCGGATCAGGCCCCACAGGACCAGGTTCCGGTCAGGGCCAGTTGCCGGCCGCTGCGCTCGGCCTCCAGATGGGCGTCCCAGGCGGTGGTCTCGATCCCGGCCTGACGGCCATCGCTGGAGCGGGTAATGCGGACGATGACGCCCGAGCCTTCGAAGGTACCGCCGTCGACCAGGGCATCGAAGCCGCCGGTCTCCTGCCCCGTCAGGGCGATGACCTCATCACCGATCTTGATGGCCGCGTCATGGCCGGCGGAATTGTCGTCGGGACCGGAGGCCACGACCAGAAGGTCTTCGCCGCTCTCAAACGAACAGCCGAGGCCCGGCGGGACGACGGCAGCGAACTCCTCATAGGTCATGGGCTGCACATCCAGACCCGCGAGTTCGGCGGGGGAAGCCGGCTCGGTCACGCCCGGGTCAGGCGTCGCCGCGGCGGCGCTGTCGTCAGCCGGCGGCGCGCAGGCCACGACAAGGGCGGCGGCGGCGGTGAGGGTCAGGAGACGAACCATGCAACGTCCTTTCGGCTCCGAGAGGCAAGGCCCGGCGCGTGCTGCCATGGCGTCTTCGACAGCTGGCCCGGCGGCGCGAGGCCCGTTAGTGCACCGTAAACAGGGTGCACTAAGTGCATTAAGCGCACTAGGTGCACTATTCTCTGCGTGGGGGCTTGGCGAGCGGGGGCCATGGCAGCAGTCTAATCGAGAAAGCTGCAGCGGTCAGATTCAGGATTTGAAATCCTTTAGTTTCAATATTGTGGCATTGAAACTACGGGGAGGGTCGGACCTAGAACAGATCGCCGATCTCGGACTGGTAGCCGAACAGGCCTTGCGCCCCGCCGGTGTGAATGAAGACGACGGTCTCACCCTGGAGGGTGCCGGAACGGGCCAGCGCGATTAGCCCCTTCATGGCCTTGCCCGTATAGACCGGGTCCAGCACCAGGCCGTCGGTGCGCGCGGCGATCCTGAGCGCCTCGATGACCCCGGCATCGACCAGCCCATAGCCTTCGCCGACGTAATCGCAGTCGGCCACGACCTGATCGCGGCTGACCGCCTGGGGCCGGCCCAGCATGACGGCGGTTTCAGTCGCCAGTTTGAAGACGGCCTCTTCCTGTTGCGGGCGCGGATTGCGAACGCCGATGCCCAGTACCGGCACATCGGCCCCCATCACCGCCAGGCCGGCGACCAGGCCGGCCTGGGTGCCGGCAGATCCGGTGGCGGTAATGATCCGGTCCAGTTCCAGGTCGTATTCGTCGGCCTGGACGATGATCTCGCGGGCGCAGTCGACATAGCCCAGTGCCCCGATGGCATTGGAGCCGCCGCCGGGGATGACATAGGGCCGACCGCCGCGCTCGCGTACATCGTCGGCGGTCTTTTCCAGCTCGGCGGTCATGTCCGAGCTGCCCGGCACGAAGCGGATGGCGGCCCCGAACAGCTTGTCGAGCAAGACATTGCCGTTGGCCAGATAGTCTTCGGCCCGCGAGCCCGTGCGCTCTTCGAGGATGACCTCGCAGTTCAGGCCACAGGCGGCCGCCGCCGCCGCCGTCTGACGCACATGGTTGGACTGGACGGCACCTTGGGTGACCAGGGTGTCGCAGTCGTCGTCCAGCGCCGCCCCGACCAGGAACTCCAGCTTGCGAGTCTTGTTGCCGCCCCCGGCCAGGCCCGTGCAGTCGTCACGCTTGACCCAGATCTCGACGCCCAGAAGCTCGGACAGGCGCGGGGCCACCTCCAGCGGGGTCGGCAGGTGGGCGAGGCGGACGCGGGGGAAACGGGCGAGGTGCATGGGGAATCTCCAGACATCCCTCCCTAACACGGGTTTGGCTGCGTGCGCGTCACCGTCAGAGTCTGACAGAACGCGGGGCGCAAGCGCTCGCGCGCGGTGGAGCGGCTAGTCCTCATCCGCTTCGACCAGGGGCGCGGCCAGGGGGGGCGGCGCGCCGTTGAGGGCTGTGTTGAGAGCCTCGGTGTCCAAAGCCTTGTCCCAGCGGGCCACCACCAGGGTCGCCACGGCATTGCCGATGAAGTTGGTCAGGGCCCGGCATTCCGACATGAAACGGTCGACGCCCAGGATCAGGGCCATACCGGCGACCGGAACGCTGGGCACCACCGCCAGGGTCGCCGCCAGCGTAATGAAGCCGGCCCCGGTGACCCCCGCCGCTCCCTTGGACGACAGCATGGCGACAGCGAGCAGCAGCAGTTGTTCGCCCAGGCTCAGCTCGATGCCGTAGGCCTGGGCGATGAACAGGGCGGCCAGGGTCATATAGATGTTGGTGCCGTCCAGATTGAAGGAATAGCCGGTCGGCACGACCAGGCCGACCACGGACTTTTTCGCTCCGGCCCGCTCCATCTTTTCGATCAGACTGGGCAGGGCGGCCTCGGACGAGGAGGTGCCCAGCACCAGCAGCAGTTCCTCTTTCAGGTAGCGGATCAGCTTGAGGATGGAAAAGCCGTTGGCCGCCGCCACGGCCCCCAGCACTCCCAGCACAAACACCAGCGAAGTCAGATAGAAGGTGCCGACCAGGGCGGCCAGGTTGATCACGCTGTCGATGCCGTAGCGGCCAATGGTGAAGGCGAAGGCCCCGAAGGCGCCGATGGGCGCGGCCTTCATCAGAATATCGACCAGCCGGAAAAAAGCGGCCGAGGCGCTTTCCAGCACCATCAGGACCGGCTGGGCGCGGCCGCCGATGATGGCCAGGGAAATGCCGAACAGGATCGAGAAGAACAGGACCTGAAGGATTTCGCCCTCGGCAAAGGCCCCGACGACGGTGTCGGGGATGATGTGCATCAGAAAGCCAGTTATGGTCTGGTCGTGGGCGGCCTGGGAATATTGCGCCACCGCCTCCGTATCGAGGGTGGTGGCGTCGGCATTCATGCCGGCACCGGGCCGCACGACATTGGCGATGACCAGGCCCACGATCAGGGCCAGAGTCGAGAAGGTCAGGAAATAGGCGAAGGCCTTGCCGGCCACCCGGCCGACGTCCTTGAGGTCGCGCAGATGGGCGATGCCGGTCGTCACCGTCAGGAAGATGACCGGGGCGATGATCATCTTCACCAGCTTGATGAAGGCGTCGCCGAGCGGTTTCAGGTCCTCACCGACGGTCGGCCAGAAATGCCCGATCAGCCCGCCGAGCACGATCGCGGCGATGACCTGGACGTAGAGATGCGTCCAGATCGGCTTTCGGGCCGGCGGCGCGCCCGGCTCAGGATGGGCGGGCGAAACGCCCGGCGCGGCCTTGATCGTCATCAATGTTCCTCCCGACCCCTTTCATTACGGTGGCGTCGCCTTGCGGCAAGAGGCGATGCGAGGGCGCGCGAAATCGTCTAGGAAGCTGGCATGAACACCTTCGACGCCGATGTCATCGTGGCCGGAGCCGGTCTGGCCGGGGCCACCTTCGCCCTGGCCGCCGCCCAGGGCGGTCTGGATGTGATCCTGGTCGACCCGGTGCCCTTTTCGACCCAGCTGGACGCCAGTTTCGACGGGCGGGCTTCGGCGATTGCCTGGTCGAGCTTCCGCCAGTGGCAGGCCCTGGGGGCCGGCGACGACCTGGCCCCGGTGGCCGAGCGGATTGAACGCATCCTGGTGACCGACGGCAAGCGGCCGGGCGCGGCGTCCGGGGCCGGGCACGGGGTGTTCCTGCGCTTCGACGCGGCCGAGATTTCGGACCGGTCCGAGGGCGAGCCGATGGGCTGGATGGTCGAAAACCGCCAGTCGCGCGTGGCCCTGTCGCGGGCGCTGGAGCGGTCGACGGTGCGTTTGCGCACCCCGGTCGGGCTGGCGGGGCTGGAGCACGACGACTTTGGCGTGACCGCCGCCCTGTCGGACGGGACCTCGGCGCGCGCGCCCCTGGTGGTCGGGGCCGAGGGCCGCGCATCAAAGGTGCGCGACCTGTCAGGGATCGGCGTGGTCGGCTGGCCCTATCCACGCTCGGGCGTGGTGGCGACGGTCAAGCTGGGGCGCCCGCACGACGGCATCGCCCATGAGGTCTTTCTGCCGGACGGGGCCCTGGCGATTCTGCCCCTGACCGACCAGCGGGCGTCGCTGGTGTGGACCGAGCCGCATGATCGGGCGCGCGCCCTGAAGGCGGCCAGCCTGGAGGCGTTCACGGCGCATCTGAGCCGGCGCTTCGGCGAGTTTCTGGGCGAGGTCGAGGTGCTGGAGCCGCGCTTCGTCTATCCGCTGAGCCTGCTGTTGGCCGACAGCCTGATCGCGCCGCGGGCCGCCCTGGTCGGCGATGCCGGGCACGGCATTCACCCCCTGGCGGGCCAGGGCCTGAACCTGGGGCTGAAGGATGCAGCGGCCCTGGCCCAGGTGCTGGTCGAGGCCCGGCGTCTGGGCGAGGACATCGGCGGCGCGGCAGTGCTGGAACGCTATCTGCGCTGGCGCCGGTTCGACAATGTGACGATGGCGATGATGATGGACGCCTTCGACCGGACGTTTGCCACCGACAATCCGGTCGTGCGGGGCGTGCGTGATCTGGGCATGGCGGCGGTCAATGCCGTACCGGCGGCGCGCCGCTTCTTCATGGCCGAGGCCGGGGGCGCGGTCGGTGACCTGCCGCAGTTGTTGCGAGGCGAGCCGCTCTAGGTGGGGGCCGGGTTGCTCGTCACCCTCGGTGACGGCAGATCGAACGTCGTCGCTAGACGCCCCGCCGCCCGAAGCCGGTAGCGGCCGGTGCCTCCGGCCAGGCCGAGCGAACGGGGGCCGCCGCCTCCGCTGCCTGGCGCGCCTGGGCGAAGATGGCGTCGAGTCGGGCTTCATCGAGCCGTCCGGTGCCTGCGCCGGGACCGGCACCGAGTCGGCCATGGTCGTAGCGTGGATCCGCACCATAGCGATTTTCGCCGTCGGTCCCGCGCATCCACAGAATGACCATCAGGATGGTGTTGCAGACCTGTCCGACCATCAGCAGCAGCATGGCCCCGGCCGCCGCCGAGACCATGGCGGCGGCGACGGCATCTGGCGACCTGGTGCCGCCGCCGGCCATGCCGACGGCCGCGCCGAAGAAGATCACGGGCGACAGGGCCCCCGGGGCCTGCAGCAGCAGCCACCAGGCCGACCGGTTGGTGTCATGCAGGCGGCGCACGGTGACCGCCAGGTGTGGCGTGACAAAGGCCAGGGCGGCCAGGGCGGCCAGCGTCAGGCAGGCGAAGAACCCCATCTCGCCCCCACCTTCGGGGGCCTGGGTCAGGGAGATGACGGCAGTTCCCGTCAGCAAGCCGCCGACAAAGGTCTGGAACAGGACGAAGCCCCAATATTCGCTGCGCCTCGCCCGCCCGGAAAAGTCGGCGTAACGGATCAGCGGCCTGATGAACACCATCGACGGATCCCCAGTTCGGTCGCGGGTATCCTGCCTGCGGAACGGTTTAGGCCGGGACTACGAAGACGGTTACTGCCGACGCTTAGACGCCGTTAACCGGGCCGGGTTCAGGATGCCCTCCAGCAAGTTTCGGGCCATCCGCCCGGGGGTGGAGGCGCAATGGCCGGTCTCGGTCAAAAGCTGGAAGTCAGGCAGGGGCAGGGGCTGGTCATCACGCCCCAGCTCCAGCAGGCGATCAAGCTGTTGCAGCTGTCGAACCTGGAGCTGGAGGCCTTTGTCGAGGGGGAGCTGGAACGAAATCCGCTCCTGGCCCGCGACGACACCGATGCCGACCGCAGCGAGCCGTCCGAGCCCGCCGAACGTGCCGAGGCCCCCGCCGACCGGGCCGAGATGTCCTTCGAGGACGGGCGGGCCTCCGATGCCGCCGATGCCGTCGATGCGCGCTCCGAGGACGTCTATGGCGATGCCGCTCCGGGCGAAAAGGCGTCCGATCGCGCCAGTGAGGGCGATACCGGCCAGCCGCTGGGTGACTGGTCGGCGGTCGGACGCGGCGGATCGGTCGAGGCCGACGACGATCTGCTGGACCGGGTGCTGCGGCGCGAACTGTCGCTGAGTGACCATCTGCAGGCCCAGGCGACGCTGGCGGGTTTTACGCCGGTGGAACATGCGGTGGCCCTGGCCCTGATCGATGCGGTCGATGAGGGAGGCTATCTGCGCGGCGAACTGACCGAGCTGGCCGACCGGCTGGGCTGGAGCGTCGAGCGGGTCGAGGCGGTGCTGGAACGCTGTCAGGCCTTCGAGCCGACCGGGGTGATGGCGCGCTCGGTGCCGGAGTGCCTGGCTCTGCAGCTGAAGGAAAAGAACCGGCTCGATCCGGCCATGCAGGCGCTGCTGGACAATCTGGAGCTGGTCGCGCGCCGTGACTTCGCCGGCCTCAGGTCGCTGTGCGGTGTCGATGACGAAGACCTGGCCGAAATGATCACCGAGCTGAAGGCTCTGACGCCCAGGCCCGGCGCGGCCTTCGGTGGCGAGCCGAGCCAGACGGTGGTGCCCGATGTCTTCGTGCGGCCGGATCCGGCCGGTGGCTGGCGGGTCGAGCTGAACGCCGACACCCTGCCGCGTCTGCTCGTGGACAAGCGCTATCATGCCGTGGTCCAGGCCTCGGCTCGCAGCGACCAGGACAGGACCTTTGTGGCCGAATGCTCGGCCCAGGCCGCCTGGCTGGTCAAGTCGCTGGATCAGCGCGCCAAGACCATCCTGAAGGTGGCCTCGGAGATCGTCCGCCAACAGGATGCCTTCCTCGCCTTCGGGGTCGAATGCCTCAGGCCGCTCAATCTGAAGACGGTGGCCGACGCCATTTCGATGCATGAATCGACCGTCAGCCGGGTCACCTCGAACAAATATCTGGCAACGCCGCGCGGGGTGTTCGAGCTGAAGTTCTTCTTCACCTCGGCGATCAATTCGACCGACGGTGCCGCCAGCCATTCGGCCGAGGCGGTCCGCCACAAGATCAAGCAGATGATCGAGGCCGAAACGGCCGAATCGGCGGTTCTGTCGGATGACCGGATCGTCGAAATTCTCAAGGAAGCCGGCGTTGATATTGCACGCCGTACGGTTGCCAAATATCGGGAAGCCTTGAGAATTCCCTCGTCGGTGGAGCGCCGTCGCCTGCTGCGTGCAAGCTGAGTCGGGTCAAGCCCAACACACTTTTTTGATCCGGTCCGGTTCGGCTTGACACCAAACCGCGAGAAGCGCGTTTTAGGGTCATGCAGGTCCAGGTCAGCGGCAAGCACATGGATGTCGGCGAAGCGTTAGGCTCGCGCATCTCCCAGGAACTCCAGGACGGAATCGGCAAGTATTTCGAACGTGGTGGCCAGGACGCCGAGGTGGTGGTGTCCAAGGATGGCCACGGCTACCGCGTCGACTGCTGGGTTCGCCTCGCGTCAGGTCAGTCCCTGGTGACGACCGGCGAGGGCGGTGACGCCCATTCGGCCTTCACTGACAGTCTGCACAAGCTGGAGACGCGCGTCCGGCGCTATAAGCGCCGCCTGAAGGACCACCATCTGGGCCCGCGCCGCATGTCGCCCGAAAGGACCGAGATGGCCGCCGCCGAGGTGCTGCGTTCGACGGTGCTGCGCGACCCCGGCCTGGTCGAGGACGACGATTTCGGCGAGGCCGGGCGGCCGGACGAAGGCCCGCCCGCAGGCATGGTCATCGCCGAGACCGACACCGAACTAAAGGACATGACGGTCGGACAGGCGGTGCTGGAACTGGACATGACCGGCTATCCGGTCGCGGTCTTCCGCAATGCCGCCCACGGCGGCCTGTCGGTCGTCTATCGCCGGCCGGACGGCAATATCGGCTGGATTGACCCCCAGCGGACACGTTCATCGAACGGGAACGGTTAGCCGCTAGTCTTGTTGTGATGGACGAACACCGCTAGGTGGGCGCCCGTCTCAGGAATGACAGAGTTGCAGGCTACAGGCCATGCAACCCCCGGGGTGGAATCGGTAGAGAGTATGGACATTTCAGAGTTGGTATCGCCGTCGACCGTGGCCGTGCGGGCTGGGGTCACGACCAAGCGACAGTTGATGAACATCCTGGCCGAGCTGGCGTCGCCGGCCGTCGGTGCCTCCGAGAAGGTACTGGTCGAAGGCCTGATGGAGCGCGAGGCGCTCGGCTCGACCGGCCTGTCTGGCGGGGCGGCGGTGCCGCACGCGCGCTCGCCGGAGATTTCGAAAGTCTCGGGCGTCTTCGTCAAGCTTGAGCAACCGCTGGAGTTCGACGCCGTGGACGACCGGCCGGTCGATTTGGTGTTCGCCCTGTTCGCGCCTGCCGAAGACGGGGCCGAACACCTGCGGGCCCTGGCGGCGGTGTCGCGCCTGTTGCGCCGCCCGGAAGTGCGCGAGCAGCTGCGTCGGGCCAGAACGCCAGAGGCCCTCTATGCCCTGCTGGTTCACCGCATCGAGGCCAGCGCCGCAGCCTGACCTTCGGGCCGGGCGCGGTGGATCTCAACGGCACCGCTTCCTGCGCCGGGGCTCGGCGATGCGCGTCGGGATCCGGCAACCGGTTCCCGCCTCCGAACGCGCTAAGAAACCGTTAGCCACATTGGGTTTGCGGTAAACCTGATCTTCATTCGGTTCGGTTACAACCTGTCCCAGAACGAGCCACGCCCGCAGAGGCGAGGCCGCAGTGATGTGATGGGATGTTTCATGGCCAAGACGGTGCTCGTCATCGACGACGATCCGACCCAGCGCCGCCTGATCCAGGCGGTTCTGGAGCGCGAGGGGTTCACCTTCGAGGGGGCGGAATCCGGCCCGGCCGGCCTGGACCGGCTGGCGCGCGGCGGCATCGACGTCGTCCTGCTCGACATGGTCATGCCCCAGATGTCGGGCCTGGAGGTCCTTCAGGAAGCGCGCCTGTCGGGCGTCGCCTGTCCGATCATCATCCTGACGGCCAACGCCGGCATCGAGACCGTGGTCGAGATGATGCGGGCCGGGGCCCAGGACTTCTTCGTCAAGCCGGCCTCGCCGGAACGGATCCTGGTCGGGGTGCGAAATGCCCTGCAGATGGGTGATCTGACGAGCGAGGTGTCGCGCCTGAAGAAGCGCGCCTCGGGGCGGATGGGATTTGGCGATCTGGTCGGGTCCAGCTCCGCCATGCAGCTGGTCAAGCGCATGGGCGAGCGCGCCGCCGGTTCGACCATCCCGGTTCTGATCACCGGCGAGAGCGGCGTCGGCAAGGAAGTCATTGCGCGCGCCCTGCATGGCTCATCGGACCGGGCCGGCAAGCCCTTCGTGGCGGTCAACTGTGGGGCCCTGCCGACCAATCTGGTGGAATCGATCCTGTTCGGCCACGAGAAGGGCAGCTTCACCGGCGCGACCGACAAGCATCTGGGCAAGTTCAAGGAGGCCGACGGCGGCACCCTGTTCCTGGACGAGATCGGCGAGCTGCCGCTGGACATGCAGGTCAAGCTGCTGCGCGCGCTCCAGGAAGGCGAGGTCGATCCCATCGGCTCCAAACGCCCGACCAAGGTCGATGTCCGCATCGTCTCGGCGACCAATCGCGACCTGGCCCAACAGGTCAAGGACGGGACGTTCCGCGAGGACCTGTTCTATCGCCTGAACGTGTTTCCGATCGAGGCCCCGGCCCTGCGCGAGCGGCGCGAGGACGTTCCGGCCCTGGTCGATCATTTCGTGACCCGGTTCAATGTCGAGGAGGGCCGCCGCATCGCCGGAGCGGCACCCGAGGCCATGCGGCTGCTGCAGGGGTTCGACTGGCCGGGCAATGTCCGTCAGCTGGAAAACACAGTCTATCGCGCCATCGTCCTGGCCGACGGGGCCTATCTGCAGCCGCATGATTTCCCGTCGATCTCGGGCCTGAATCCGCCGGCCCCGGAGGCCGTGGCTGAGTCCGCATCTGAGGCCCCGATCCGCCTGCCCGAGGACCTGCCGCCGCTGCCCGAGGCTCCGATCAAGTTCCTGGATGAGCGCGGGCATCTGCGGACGCTGGAGTCCATCGAGCGCGACCTGATCCAGCACGCCATCGAGGTCTATGCGGGCCATATGTCGGAGGTCGCACGCCGGCTCGGCATCGGCCGTTCGACCCTGTACCGAAAGGTGCGCGAACAGGGCCTGGAGGAACTGGTCAGCCGGTTGGGTTAGTAGCGGACGCCGAGCGAAAGCTTGATGGTTTCGCTGCGGACGAGGCTCGTGATGTCTTCGCCGTTCTCATAGACGAGGCTAAACTGATAATGCGAGGTCTGAGACGGTGACAAGCTCGCCGCTACTCGTCCTCGGGCGGCATCGCCTTCGTCTCCTGAAATCGGCTCCATCAGTTCGTAGTCGACAGCAATCTGAAACCAGCCATCCAAGAGCGGTCGCCCATAACGTAGACTGACCCAGCCCCCCGCACGCATAAAGGAGTCCGCATTGGTAAGGCTGACCTTTGAGCCGGGGTCCACGACTTGGAGATAGTCTGCCCGGAAGCCGTATCGACAAACGAGCCTTGCGGGGTACTCAAATACGGTCCCGCACGGTGGTGCCGGTGGATCCCAATCAAGGCTGCCGCGATAGACCGTCGACTCAAACTGGTCGTCAGTCTCGTATTCTCCCGCCCAGCGCACCTCGTGGTAATCGCCCCTCCAAAAGCCAGTGATGCCGAATGTGAGGTCATTGGTGGTCGTGGATAAAGCGGTCTGGCGTTCATAGCTAACGAAGGGAACCCAACGAGCGCTCAGGACCTCGAATGCTCCAACGCCGACTACCACGTCGACGCTGTAGCTCTCAGAACTCGTCTCGAGATTATTGGTGTATCCAATAGTCGCAAACTCGCGCTGGGCCAGTCCGGCCTGGCTCAGGCTGGCGACATCGCCCGTAATGATGAGACGGCGTTCCGGGGTCTCGGTTCGGGAGGCCGGCGGGCAATGAATCTGGAGCAGGTCCAACTGACCACCAAGATAGGCCTCGACCCAGGCATCATCTGAGAGGTCGCCGGCGGCACGACCCGTTGCACTCATCTGGCCCGGCGTCGGTCGGTCCAGAATTGTCAGGCGGTAGACCCGGAGATCTTGCCCGATGCCGCTCTGAACTTCTCCGTTGCTTACACGCGCAAGTGTATCACCAAGTAGCGCGTCTCCACTGACAGTCGCAAGGTAGGCGTTGACCAACTCCCCGGACCATTGAACTCCATTATTCTGTAGGAGTACATCCAAGACGTTCGAGGCGGGCAACCTGGCATCGACCGGATTTGAGGCCATGTGGCGGGTACAGGCGGCTCGAAAAGGTTGCAGGACCGACTCCGTTTGCGCCGCAACCGGTGTCCCGGCCAGTGCGCTCACGACGAACAGAAGACCCGCAGGGATGATCGTTCTCATGTCGGTTGCACCGGAAGGTATTTTTTGAGGATTTCATAGATCTCATTATTGAGTTGTTTTAAGGTTTTTATCCTCAAAACTGAATGTTTGCTTCTGAATTCATAAGTTTCAAATCCCGGCGCTCGGGTCACAACATCTACAACTTTCTGTCCAAAATTCTCAATATCTCCAGTATCAAGATCGAATTGGTCAGGCGGATTGTCCGATCTTAATGACCATGTCGGGATGAAGATGTATTCATTCCCCACAGGGCGATCATAGCCCGGCCGAAGGTTTGACATTTCCGCCTGGCTAGCCCGCCCTATTCGCCCGACGAGTCCCTGGAATGTCAGAATCGGATCCGTGAAGTTGTTGTCGGTCATCTCCTCGCTCCTCCTCTAGCATCCAAAGAACGACGATATATCTTATCATTGCCGCACTCGAAACGCGACTGCAAGAAATACTTATGCCTTAGGTTGAATTTATTCAGCCATCTCCAGCTCCCGCCCCCCATTCTCCATCGACGGCTCGATCTCGGTGGCTTCGAACCATTCGTTCCAGCTGACGATCAATAGCCAGTCGGGGCGGGCCGCGCGGGCGGCACGCAGCATCATTTGAAAGGTCCGCCCGCCGCGCCGGGGCGTTGTCGGGCGGTCGCCGGTCCGATTGTCGAGGCGTCGGTCGTCATAGCCCGGCAGGATCGTCGCGGTGGTGACTGCCTGTCCGCGCTGCCAGCCGACCCAGCGTGAGAGCCAGCGCCGCGCCTGATATTCGAACCCTACCCACCAGCCGTCGGTCTGAAACTGCATCGAATAGACATGAAGACCGTCGAACAGGGGGCGCCGGGCCAGGATTTCGGCCTCGGTGTTGGCCGGGCCGACCACGGCCAGGTCGCGGGGACGCGCCTGGGCCCAACCGGCCTCTCCGATTTCCTGTAGCACCCGATCAAAGACGAACAGACAGGGCCGCCCCGCCAGCCGAAGCGCCCGGGGAGAGGCCGAGAGCCGGGCCTGCAAATGCGCCAGCCGGTCGGCCAGGGCCTGGGCCGAGCCGCCCGAGCTTTCGACATAGGCCGTGATCGAAAAGCCCGGTGGGGCGGCGGCCAGCAGGGCTTCAAAAACCCGATCGCGGCGATTGTCCCGGCCGTCCCAACTGGTGATGAAGCCGGTGATGCCGGCGGCGCGGGCCTGGGCGATCTGGCGGGCGATGACGGCGGGATCGAGGCTGTCGTAGCGACCGCCGACCGGCATATTGGGGTGATTGCGACCACCGTCTGCTGAGACACCCCAGCCTTCGTCCGGCCCGTACCAGCCGTAGTGAAAGGCCAACACCTCAGGGAGAGTCTGTGCCTGGACCGGCCGCGGCAGAACGGTCGCGCCGATGACGGCAATCAGGCCGGCGAGGACGGAGCGTCGTTTCATGCGCCGGGTTTTCGCCGTCCGAAGCGCGGCTTGGGCGTCTCTCCGCGTGCCTTGGCGGCAATTTCCTTGAGCTTGCGTCCCTGGAGCGCCGACAGGGCCTGGCCGGGCGAGCCCAGATCCGGGTCGGCGAAAGCGCGCCCGTGGGTCTGGACGCGCTCCGAGACGCTGTCGATGAACTCGCCCTCCCAGTCCGACAGTTCGACCCCGGCCTTGTCGGCGGCGCGCCGGGCGCGCTTCAGGGCATTGATCGCCTTGCGCTGGGCCGCCTTGCGCTCAGCCTCGAAGGGGCTGGGGCGTGGCTTGTCCGGTTTCAAAACAGGGGTGGGGGGCGTGCCCGCCGTGGCCCGCGAGGGCCTGTCCTTGTTTGAGCTGAAGCCGGACCGCTTCAGCGTCAGACCTCGCCCATGGCCGAGAGATAGAGGTCCAGGATCGCCTCTTCTTCCTGACGCTTGGCCTTGTCCTGTTTGCGGATCCGCACGACCTTGCGCAGGGTCTTGACGTCATAGCCCTCGCCCTTGGCCTCGGCGAAGACCTCCTTGATGTCGGCCATGATGGCGGCCTTGTCCTCTTCGAGGCGTTCGATGCGCTCGATGATGGTCCGCAGCCGGCCCTGGGCGGTGGCGGTCAGGACGTCAGGATTGGAAAAGGCGGCGTCGTCGGCCAAGGCGGTGCTCCGGGGCAAAACAGGGTGAATGAGGCTGTTCCCTAGACCCGAACCCCCCTCTGCCTCAACCGCCCATAACGAAACAGGCCCCGGACAATCGCCCGAGGCCTGTGGAAATCTCGCTGGACAAGACCGCGCCGATCCGGCGCGAGCGGGCTTAGCCCTGCTTGGCCTTGAAGCGCGGGTCGGTCTTGTTGATCACATAGACCTTGCCCTTGCGGCGCACGATCTTGCAGTCCCGGTGGCGGGTCTTGAGCGACTTGAGGGAGCTACGGACCTTCATGGTCTTCTTCCGGGCTGGACGTTCATGAAAAGACAAGCGCCGCGAGGGGGCTCGCGGCGGAGCGGGGTCTATATGCAAAGCGCGCGCGGCTGTCAACGCGGGCGCACCAGGCCGGCGTTTCTGCGCGGTGATCCGCCGCTTCGCGCCCCACGCGCTTGTGATTGAACCTCCTGGGGAAAGCCAGCTAGGCTGACCCCATGAGAATGACGTCCCGCCTCATCCTGTGTCTGGTGGTCGCGGCCTGTGCGCCGATGGCCCCCGACCTGCCGCCGATCAGCCCGACTCCGACCCCGACCTCGCCGCCACAACAGCCGCAGCGCCTGCCGGTGACGCCGGTCCAGCCCTCGACGGGCGAGGCGACGCCGACCGAGGTCATGGAGTTCAACACCTGGCGCGACAGCTTCCTGGCCCGGCGCGGCGGAGCCAACCGCGAGGTCTGGGCCTATGAGCTGGCGGGCCTGACGCCGGATCACCGCGTCATCGACCGGGATCGGTCACAGCCGGAGTTCGCGCGCGGGGCCGGCGATTACATCACCCGTGCCCTGACGGCCGACCGCATCCAGACCGGGCGCGACCGCATCGGATCCTCGCCGTGGATGAACGCCATCCAGGACCAGTATGGCGTGCCCAAGTCGATCCTCGTCGGCATCTGGGCCCAGGAGAGCGCCTTTGGCCGTATCCAGGGCGATATGGACGTCATCCGGTCGCTGGCGACCCTGGCCTGGGAAGGCCGTCGGCGCGAATGGGCCGAAGGCCAGCTGGTCAATGCCCTGACCATCGTCAGCGAAGGCCGCCGCGACCGCGCCCGCCTGACCGGTAGCTGGGCCGGGGCTATGGGCCAGACCCAGTTCATGCCCGACAACTATCTGAGGCTGGCGCGCGACGGCGACGGCGACGGGCGGGTCGATATCTGGGGGTCGGACGTCGATGCCCTGGCCTCGGCCGCCAATCTTCTGGCCAATGCCGGCTGGCGGCGCAACCAGCGCTGGGCGCTGGAGGTGACCCTGCCGTCGGGCTTCGACTACAGCCTGACGGATTCGGCCGAACAGCCGTGGAGCTACTGGCGCGCGCGGGGCGTCGATCTGGTCGGCGGTGGTGACCTCACCCATGCCGAGGCCGCCGAGAACGCGACGATCCTGTTGCCGTCAGGGGCCGGCGGGCCGGCGTTCCTGGCCCTGCCCAACCACTATGTGATCCGCCGCTACAACAACGCCATGAGCTATGCCCTGGCCATCGGCCTGCTGGCCGACGCCATGGATGGCCGCCCCGGTGTATCGCGGGCCTGGCCCAGTGAGCCGCCGCTGTCGCGCGATCAGCGCCTGGCCCTGCAGCGCGGGTTGCAGGCGCTGGGCTACGATCCGGGGGGCGTCGACGGCATCGTCGGCTCGGGCACGCGCCGGGCGCTGCGCCAGTACCAGGTCGCCCGGGGCCTGACCGCCGACGGCTATGTCAATGAGGCGGTGATCAATCGCATTCGCTCCGAAGCCGGCGTCTGATCAATCGGCGGTGGCCACGGCGGACCCATTTCTGACATGATCGGGGTCGAGCCTGAACCGTCCCGTGGTTGCGGGGCTTTTTCGACAGGAGATGGAGTGATGCGTACCTGCGCCCTGGCCCTTGTCGCCGCGACAAGCCTGCTGGTCTTGAGTGCCTGCGCCTCGACGGGCGAGCCCTATCCGACCTATGCCGAAGAGATGGCGGAACTGCAGACGGCCTGCCAGGCCCGCGGCGGCATCCTGACACCGATCGCGGGGTCGACGGGGAATCGACCGGCGACCGACTATGCTTGCGAGATCCGTGGTGGAGCTTCGGGCCGATTGAACTAGCGTCCAGGGGTTCGATTCCTGGGGCGAGGCGCGTGGCCGCCGGCTGCAGCGCCCCGAAAACCTGGGCCCCGCCCCCTCACAGATCCTCGGCCGGCATGGTCCCGGCATTGATGGCGATGCGCCCGACCAGCCCCTTGACGATCAGGTCCAGGGCCGTGCCCTCGCGGTAGTCGGCGGCGGCGACGAAGTTCACCCGATCCTCGGAGATCAGATTGTAGAGCTTCTGCTGGTCGCGCTCGGAATTGCGTGGATCATAGACCGCGATCGAGAAGCCGCCCTTGGAGTGCATCATCTTCATGGTGGGGACATCGGTGTCGCCGTCGCCCAGGAAGATCATGCGCTCGAACGGCACGGGCCGGTCGGCATCGGGCATGAACTTGTTGATCTTGTCGTGCTCGTAGTGGTTCAGCACGCCCTTGTTGATGCGGAACAGGTACTGGGTCTTGGTCGTATAGTTGACCCCGACCGCCGGCCAGATCGCCACCCCGTCGGCGTCATAGGCGAACTTGGACGCAAAGACGTGGGTAAAGGCCCCGCGGATCGGGCATCCATCGATCATCTCCTCCAGGCCGGCCGAGATGATGTAGTGTTCGATGTCCAGGCCGTAGCGTCGGCCCAGGGCATTGATCCGCTCGAACCAGCCGGTCGCGGTCAGGTCGGTCCGCAGACCGTCGAACAGCTTCACATCCTCGCCGTGTTCGGCCAGCAGTCGGCGGGTAATCGGCTGTTTCTGCTCGCGCGCGCGCTGGAGCATCAGCTGCATGTACATCAGGATGTTGTCGCCGTCGGCCTCGCGGGTCAGGCGGTCCGCCTCGCCCCAGAAGTCACCGGCCCCCATTCCAACCGAGGGAATGAAGGTGACCTCCTGCATGTTGCCGCGCGCGAGCGTGCCGTCGAAATCGTAGATGAGGGCGGTCTTGAGCAGCGGAGCTTGGGTCATGGGGGCCGAACGACAGGAAATCCTGCGGCCTCCTAGCACCAAATCGCGGCAAACCTAACCAGCGTCGAGCGCCAGTTCCGGCTTGGCGTTGGCGTCGATGGCGACAATCGGCAGCTCGATGCTGAAGGTCGCGCCCTGGCCCGGCTCGCTTTCGAGCGAGACGCCGCCACCGTGCAACTCGGCCACCGCCTTGACCAGGGCCAGGCCCAGGCCCGGGCCGCCGCGATCCCGCCCGACGAAACGGTCGAAGGCATGGGCCTGTTTGTGGAAGGCCACGCCGCGCCCGGTGTCCGATACCGAGATCTGGACCTGGCCGGCCCGGCGCACGGCGACAAGGCCGACCTCGCCCCCGGAATCCAGCGCCCGCACGGCGTTGTCGGCCAGCTGGTCGACGATCTTCAATAGTCGGGCCTGGTCGGCGCGGATCAGGCCGACCGCGTCGTCGACCCGCACGGTCAACACCGTGCCCTTGGCCGCCAGGTGGGGCTGGATGCGTTCGGCGACCGTCTGAATCACCTCTGCTACCGAGACGTCGCCCAGGTTCAGGGCCATCTCCCCGGCGTCGATCTGGGCCATGTCGAGAACGTCGTCGATCGAATGGGCCAGCTGGCCCGCCGCAGACTTGACGGCCGCGAGGTGCTGGCGCGCGCGATCCGGCAGGCCGGAGCCTTCGGACTCCAGCAGCTCGGCATAGCCCAGGATGGTCGTCAGGGGCGTGCGAAGCTCATAGGAGACATTGCCCACGAACTCGCGCTTGAGGCGTTCGGCCTCGCCCAGGGCCGCCTTCTTCTGTTCGAGGGCGTCTTCCAGCTCGCGGCGGGCGGTGATGTCCGAAAAGGCGATCAGGGTGGCCCCGTCCGGCAGGGGGCGGGTCTGCCAGGCGACGATACGGCGATCGGTCAGACGGGCTTCGCCCGCGACCGGGGCGCGGCTTTCGGGGTCGGGATCGGTCACCCGGGCCCCCAGCTCGGCCCACAGGGCGGCGTCGGGAAGCAGGGCGCGGCAGCGGCCGGCCACCTCGTCGAAGCCGACCGTCTCATCCAGCTGGTCGGCGGCCAGCGACCAGAACTGTTCGAAGGCGTCGTTGCGAAGCCGCAGGCGACCGTTGGAGCCGAACACGGCGACGGCGTCATTGAGCTTGTCCAGGGTCGCCTGCTGGACGTTCAGCAGGGCGTTGTACTCGGCCCGCAGGTTCAGGTCGTTGGTGATGTCGGCAAACAGCAGCAGCAGGCCGCCCAGGGGATGAGGCTGGCGCACGACGCGCAGCGTGCGCCCGTCCGGCAGCGGCCAGACGTCGTCCGGCGCGACCTCGGTGGAGCCGTAGTATTCCAGCTCGCCGGCCTTCCATTTCGAATAGTCGGCGGTTTCCGGCAGCTTGCGGCGCTGGCGCAGGCGGTCGAGCACCTCAGCGTGGGTCGGCCGCTCGTCGAGCCAGACGGCGTCCAGGCCGAACAGATTGCGGAAGGCCGAGTTGTGATAGGCCATTCGCCGGTTCGCACCGAAGATCGCCACCGCATCATCCAGATGATCCAGGGTTTCGTCATGCGCGGCGACATGGCGCTTGAGGGTTTCCCGCGTCTCCTCGGTTTCGGTGACATCGACCGCGTGGGTCAGGACCTCGCCATGGCCGATCGGCTCAAAGGTCAGACGCCAGGCGCGCCGCCGCCCGCCCAGAACCGCCCAGCGGAACTTCTCGATCCGTTGATCGGCCTCGAGGGCCTCGCGCACCAGGGCGGGCCCATCCTTGTCGAAGGCGGCCCCGGCGGTACGGGCCGCCTCCAGCGACGGCTGTTCGACGGCCTCCAGCCAAGCCCGGTTGGCCCAGATCAGGCCGCCGGCGGCGTCGGAAATCCAGGCCGGTGCCGGCAGGGCGTCGGCCAGGGCCGACAGGCGACCGTCGCCGATGACCTCGATCTCGGCCGCTGGGTCCAGGCGCAGCCAGATTGCCCCGCCCAGGGCCTTGCCCTCGACACTGACCGGACCGGTCGATCCCTGGATCGTCAGGCGGCAGGGCTCGCCGTGCTCGACCAGGGCCTTGATGCGCTGGCTGGTGTCGGCGGCCTGGTCGGCCAGGGCGTGAACGACGGCGGCGGCCAGGTCGCCGGGGTGGGCCTCACTGTCCAGCCCGAGGGCGGCGGCAACCGCCTCCAGGGCATCGGCCCCGCTCGCCAGCCGGGCCTCACCGTCCTCGATGCGGATAACCGCCCCCTCGAACGCTTCGGCGGCACCGCGCGCATCGGCCAGGGCCCTGACGCCCTCGACGGCGGCCCGGTCCAGGGCTTGCTGGTGCTGCTGCACCCCGCGACGGATGCGCCAGGCCCAGATGACCACCGCAAGGGCCAGGCCGACCGCCCCCGCCGAGGCCACAAAAGCGATATCGATAGGCGTCATCTGAACCGGTCCAACCCGCCATCCCGAAGAGCGATTCGCAGCACCATAACCTAATCCGGCGACTTGTCCGCCGCCGGGAACGGGGCGATAGGTCGCAAATGCCGCTCGCCCCCTCGCTCGACGATCTGGCCGGCCTCGCCGAGGCGGCCTGGGCGCGCCTGCCGATGCCCTTCCGACAGGCCGCCGGCCCGGTGGTCATCCGGGTGCTGGACTTCGCCGAGCCCGCGCTTCTGGACGAGCTGGATATCGAGGATCCCTTTGAACTGACAGGACTTTATCACGGCGTCGACCTGACCCAGGCGTCGGTGAGCGATCCTAGTCCACGGCCCGCCGAGGTGTTCCTCTACCGCCGACCGATCCTGGATGAATGGATCGAGCGTGGGGACGTCGCGCTGGCGTTGCTCGTCGAGCATGTCCTGATCCACGAGGTCGGACACCATTTCGGTCTGTCGGACGCCGACATCGACGATATCGAGGCCGACCGGCGCTAGCCTAGAGCGCCCTACGCGCCTATAGGATCGGGCAGGGCCGCAGCGGCTGAACGGAACAGAATGCGTATTCTTCTGGCGACGGACGCCTGGGAACCCCAGGTCAACGGCGTGGTGCGAACCCTGTCTCGCACGGTGGCAGAGTGTCGGGAGATGGGCCACGAGGTCCTGACCGTCACCCCGGACGCGTTCAAGACCATCCCCTGTCCGACCTATCCGGAAATCCGCCTGGCGCTGGGGGCCGAGGAAGAGATCCGCGAACGCATGGCCGCCTTCGAGCCGGAGGCCGTCCATATCGCCACCGAAGGGCCGATCGGCATCGCCACGCGGCGCATCTGCCTAGAGTGGAAGCTGCCGTTCACGACCAGCTATCATACCAAATTCCCCGAATATGTCTCGGCCCGGTTCCCGGTGCCGGTGCAGGTCGGCTACGCCTATATGAAGTGGTTCCACAAGCCGTCCGGACGGCTGATGGTGGCGACCCCGACCTTGCGTGACGAACTGGTCAGGCACGGGTTCCGAAACGTGTCGCCCTGGACCCGGGGCGTCGACACCGAACTGTTCCGGCCGGATCGTGAGCCGATCTTTCCGGCCGACTGGCCCCGACCGATCTGGCTGAATGTGGGGCGGGTGGCGGTCGAGAAGAACATCGAGGCCTTCGCCGAGCCGGATCTGCCCGGCACCAAGGTCATCGTTGGGGACGGTCCCGCCAAGGCAGACCTTGAGGCCCGCTATCCAGAGGTGAAGTTCACCGGCGCCATGTTCGGTGAAGACCTGGCCCGTGCCTTTGCCGATGCCGATGTCTTTGTCTTCCCGTCCTGGACCGACACCTTCGGCCTGGTGATCCTGGAGGCGATGGCGGCCGGAACGCCGGTGGCCGCCTATCCGGCGCATGGACCGATCGACATCATTCCCGGCTCCGGCGCCGGAGCCATCGACGACGATCTGAGGACGGCCTGCATGGCCTGTCTGAACCTCGACCGTAAGACCGTCCGCGCCTATGCCGAACAGTTCTCGTGGCGCGCCTCAGCCGAAGAATTCGTCCGCAACCTCCAGCCTCAGCCCGAGGCCGAGAAGGTGCGCTTCTGGCGACGGTTGCGGCGGTTGGCCCGCCTGCGTCGTCGCGCCGCTGCCGCCTGACGGAACACCCTGTCGAATCATGGGTTATGATCGGGTCAGGGGACAGTTTCCGACCTGGAGGATTGCCATGAAGAAGCTCCTTGCCATCGTCGCCGCCGGCCTGGCCCTGTCGGCCTGCGCGACACCCACCGTCTATGCGCCCGAAGGCTACGGGGGCCAGCGCGGCGGCTATGCCGAACAACGGCTGCAGGAAGACCGCTGGGCGGTCGCCTTCTCTGGAAATTCCCTGACCAGCCGTGACATGGTCGAAATGTACCTGCTGTATCGGGCGGCAGAGCTGACGGTGCAGTCCGGCTACGACTGGTTCGTCACTGATTTCCGCCAGACCGACGCCGAGACGCGGGCCTATTCGATGGCGGATCCCTGGTATCGGGGGGCCTACGGTCCCTATTGGGGCCCCAGCTGGCGCTTCTATCGGGGCGGATACTGGACGCCCTGGGACCCGTGGTATCGGGACATGGATATGCGTCAGACCACCCGCTATGAGGCGCGCGCCGAGATCGTGATGGGACGCGGCGCTGTTCCGTCGGGCGAACGTCACGGCTTCAACGCCCGGGAGGTCATGCAGAACCTCGCGCCGCGAGTGACGCGACCGCAGCAGGGCGGCTAGCCGCTTAGGTCAGGCGGATCGGCTTGAGCCGGCGCTTGTTGACATGATCTTCGGGGGCCTTGCCGGGGGCCTCCTCTGGCAGCTCGCCCTTGAAATAAAACCGCTGCCAGGATTCGCGCACCGTATCGGGGTCGTTGGCCGACAGGCGGCGATTGAACTCGCCGCGCTGGCGGTTCCAGGCCGTGAACTGGTCATGGAGCTCAGGGTCGCGATCTAGCGACCGCATGATCGGCTGGACCTGTTCCATGGCCCGGTTCTGGACCAGGGTGATGAAGCAGAAGGGCTCACCGCGCTCCCACCTGACCCGCCCGGGCCGGGTGAAGATCCAGTTCATGGTGAAGGGGAAGGGCAGCCAGTCGGTCTCGACCAGCCCGGTCAGCGGCTGGATGCCGTCCTTGACATGGTTGGGCGGCCCCGAGGTCCAGATCGACCAGCCCGGCGGCGTGCGGAACAGATAGCCGGGATGAAAGGTCACCACCCCGCCGGCGAAATGCGAGGCGATGAAGTGGTCCTGGTCGGGGACCGGGCGGTCGAACTGGAAGCTGATGTCCGACTGGCTGCGGCCGCCTGTCCATTCGATGGTGACGTCCCAGGGCGACAGGATCTCCCAGCCGGTCGTATTGGCCATGGTCAGCGGCAAGCATTTGTAGGCGTGCCGGTTGGCGAAGTTGTCCATCCACTGGCGCTGGGCGCGACCGGGCACGATCTCGGGCGGGCGACCACCCATGGGGTAGCAAAGCAGTTCCATGCCGAATTCCCTAGCCTTGGTGGCCCGCTGACGTAAAGCGTCACCATGATGTTCGACAAAGACCGCTTCCTGTCGTGGCTGGATGATCAGGCCATCGCCCACCACACCGTCACGCACCCGGCGGTGTTCCGGGTCGAAGAGGGGCTTGACCTCAAGGCCGCCATGCCCGGCGCGCACTCCAAAAACCTGTTTCTCAAGGACAAGAAAGGCCGGTTGTGGCTGGTGTCCGCGCGTCAGGACACCGAGATCGACCTCAAGCGGCTGGATCGGGTCATCGGCTCGGCGCGGCTGTCGTTCGGCAATGCCGAGCTGATGCAGTCGGTGCTGGGGCTCACGCCCGGCTCGGTGACGGCCTTCGGCCTGATCAATGACGCCGACCGCCGGGTGACCTTCGTTCTCGATCGCCGTCTGTGGGAGGCCCAGATCGTCAATTTCCACCCGCTGGAAAATACGGCGACGACGGCGTTGGAGGCGGGGGCTTTCCGGCGGTTCCTGGCCCAGATCGGCGTGGCACCGATCATCGTGGACTTCGACCAGATGACGCTGCTCAGGCCCGCAGGCTCTTGAGCATCAGCTCGTGGCGCCAGGCCGCGACGTCGGCCAGGGCGGCGTCGAGCGCATCGCGAACCGACTCCAGCCGCCCGGCCAGGATGTCCGGTCCGGCCGGCTCGGCCCGGGCGCAGGCCTCGGCCAGGGCTCGTGCCCCGACCCCCGCCGCTGACCCTTTCAGCGTATGGACGGCATCCTTCCAGCCGGCCTCTCCCGGATCCAGCAGCGGCGACCACAGCCGCGCCTGCTCCTGAAACAGGCCCAGCACCTCGTCGGCCAGGGCGCTGTCGCCCTGGGTGAAGGTCTCCAGCACGCTGACATCGATGGCACCGCTGAGGTCGCGACGGCTCATTTCGGGGGACTCCAGGACGAGAGAGTGATGACCGGCCGATCCGATCCGGGTTTGAGAGGCCGCTTGCGGGACCCAGCCTGCCCCTGTTTCCCCTTGCAAGCGAGAGGATTCCTCTCTATTTGCGCCCCTCCCGTTGGCTTGGATCGAGCCGGTCGGGTTGGCACGCGCCTTGAATGGCGGTTGCCGGAGACGATGGTTCCGGGTGATTAGCTCAGTTGGTAGAGCAGCTGACTCTTAATCAGCGGGTCGTAGGTTCGAGCCCTACATCACCCACCAATCGTTCCAAGGGTTTGCGCCGGAAATAGGGGGAACACACAACGAACCGTGCGCCTTGGCCAAAGGCGCACGTGCGCCTTGTAAGGTCCGCCCATGGCCGCCTCCCTCGCCGACATCGCGCGCGCCCGCGCGCGGCAACCCGCTTGACGCCAGCCAAGTCTGGACGCGGACGGGCGCGAGAGCGCATGCAAAAGCCCCCGGCGTTCCCACGGGCCCCGATCATGGGTGGCGGCCAGCGCCACGCCATCAGACAATTCAACCCGAGCCGGCCGCCCCGTCGGCCCAGTTAAGGCTGCCGTCGCGATCCGGGAACACGCCCGGAACGAATCACGTCCGAATCGCTGACACCGTCGTCTTCCGCCTTTGTTCCCTACAAGATGCTGTATCTAAAGACAGATTAACCACAATCTGGCGTGGGCTCGAGATTTAGATAATCCTCATTTCTGACAGCTACGCTCAACCCTTGGCATCATGGACTTGGAGGGTTTCATGGGTCACGCATCCTCTGTCGACGCGCAAGCGGCGTTCAGGGATCAGTTGCGACGCTCTGCGGTGCTTCGGCACCGGCTTGCGGTCGTCGCCGTGCGGCGTCCGTTCGAGCGATTTCGGGAGCGGCTTGAGGCTTGGCTTCATGAGCGTGCTGCGGCTAAAGAGGCCCGGTCACGGCCCCGTAGCTCAGCAGGATAGAGCAGCGGTTTCCTAAACCGGAGGTCGGGTGTTCGAGTCACCCCGGGGTCGCCACTGCCCTGGCGCATGTGACGGAAATCAAGCGACTTTTCTCGCAGGGCGCGCAAGGGGCTTGCTCACATACCAATGGTGTGCCTTTAATCCGCCCCGCTATGGACGGAGCCCGTATCATCCGGCGTGTGCCACTCAGCGACAGTGACAATGTGGAGTTCCACATTGAGCTGCGGCGCGAGGACGGCGCGCGCCAGCGCCGTCCCGGCGGATATGCCACCTATGAAAGCGCCCTTCGGGTCGCCCGACACGAGGGCTATGACGTCATCCAGGGCTGGGCGGACGAATACGCCTGAGGTCAGGCCGCGGCCGGCGTCCGTCTCCCGCGCAGAGTCCACCGGAATGCGGGTTCGCTGGCGGACTAAACGATGGCGGAGAGGGTGGGATTCGAACCCACGGTACCCTTGCAGGCACGCCGCATTTCGAGTGCGGTACATTCAACCACTCTGCCACCTCTCCGACGAGGACGAAGGCTGTCACAAATGGACCGCCTGCCGAGCGAGCGGGGACCATTATCGGCGGACGCGCGATTG
>CAUJHO010000019.1 GCA_963205025.1 Pseudomonadota bacterium
ATGGCGCTCGACGGCGGTGGCATCGACGCCGAGGACGGCCAGGGCCGTGGCGACGTCAGGATGCAGACAGGCTTCGACGGAACCGTCGGTGGTTTCAAAGACCCCCTTGAGGCCACCGGCGGGTTCAACGCCCTCGCTGGGCATGCCCAGCCGCAAGCGCGTTTCCAGATCCAGATCCAGCCCGGTCGTCTGCAGGTGGCGCAGTCCGGTCCGGCGGGCCAGCTTGAGGGCTTCGCCGTAGCGGTCGGCGATGCCGCCCTTGAGGCCAGCGGCGGCGGCCTGCCTGCGGGCGAGGGCTTCGATCACGACCGGGGCTTCTGCGGACCAACTGGAGCAGGGCTGAAGCTGGCGGGCCAGCTCGGCAGAGGCGAGGGTGGCGGCGCTGTCCAGGGTCGCCTGCCAGACCGAGATTCTCTGGCGCGCCGCTTCGCTGTCGAAGGCCCGCCCCTCGGACCTCAGCAGATCGCCGATCCCGCACAGAACCAGCGCCAGTGGCCGGTCGTCGAGGCGCAGCCGCGCCAGGACCCCGGAACCGGTGAAGCCGCAGGCGGTCTCGATCTCCAGCGCCACCGTCCACAGTCGGGCCAGCGGCACGAGGTCGTCGGGCCCGATGCGGCGGGCGTCCAGACCGACCCTCGGGGCCGCGACCGCCAGGATCGCCCCCTCGGCGTCGGCGGGCGAAAAAGCCAGGCGCACGCCCGGTGACCGGGCCGCCAGCTGGGCAGCCGGATCCCCCGCCGCCACCTCGGCCCGCTGGGCCAGGACAATCAGTTCGTCGGCGCGCTCGGGAGCATCGACGACGCCATTGGCCGCCAGGCGCAGGACCGTGTCGCTCAGACCCACCTCGCGGCCGGCCCGTATAGCCCGCGCCAGCTGCGGGTTCTGGTCGGTATCCGAACAGGCGGAGGCGCGGCCTTCGCAGCGATCAACGGCGTGGCGAACATCGTTGAGCCGGTCGATGATCATATCCGGCCAGGCGGCGCGAAGGCGCAGGTCGCGGCGGGCCTCCAGGGTCCGCTCAAGCTCCAGGTCGGTCAGGGAGGCGAGGCCGAGCTCCGATCGCGAGCCGAGTTGATCCCCGGCTGTCGGGTGATGGCGATGCCCGTCAGCCAGGACCGGTCCGGGGGCCGCCAGCCCGAGCAGAACGGTCGCCATCAACTCGTCGACGAACAGTCTGGCGGCCGCCTCGTCGGCCAGAACGCCGGTGGCACGCCCCCAGGCGGCCAGCCGACGGGCATAGCGTTCAAGACTGCCGCAAAGCGGCGAGTCCTCGCCCGGAGCCTCGTGCGCGGCCTCGGCCGGCAGGTCCCGCGGCACATCGGAGCCCCAGTCCAGCCACGCCTCGATGCGGGCCGTGGTCCAGTCCGTCGGGGCGGTCACGCTGACCCAGGCCCCGTCGCGTTCGATCAGCCGTCCCGCCAGGGCGGGGCGACGCTCCGAATTGGCGAAATGGGAATCGAGCCGCAATCCGCACCTCCGTCACAGTTGACACGACTGTAGCGGCCTGATTCGCGCGCGCCAATAGATGTGGGGGTGCGGCGGCGAATAACCCACAAGATGTTGCAGGGCGGGGTCTGCGACCGACCATGGACGGCGGCGGGTGGCCCCTCTATAAGTCGGCAGAATTCTGATGTCTGGATGTGCTCGTGTTCAAGACCCTGCTCACCTGGTGGAACGGTGCCACGCTCGGTACCCTCTTCACGATTGCCAAACGCGGCCGCAAGGTCGGCGAGGACGAGATGGGCAATACCTATTACGAGAGCCGTGACAACGTCAGCTATGACGGTCGCAAGCGCCGCTGGGTCGTGTTCAAGGGCTATGCCGAGGCGTCGAAGGTGTCGCCGGACTGGCACGGCTGGCTGCACTACACCTTCGATGAGCCGCCGACCGAGGCCCCCCTGGCCCGCAAGGCGTGGGAGCGTGACTACCTGCCCAATTTGACCGGGACCCCGATGGCCTGGCGTCCGCAGGGATCGCTGGCTCGGACGGGCGAGCGACCGGCAGCGACCGGCGACTATGAGGCCTGGAGCCCGGAATGACCCGCAGCCAGTGGTTTGCGGCAACGGTTCTGGTGGTCCTTGCGACGGCCGGCCTGGCCACGGCCACACCTGCGCCGGTGCCGGCTGCAGACCCGATCGTGATCCCCCAGCCCAGTCAGCCGGCGACGACGCCCCTGACCGCCGACACCGTCACCCCGCCTGATGACGGCGACCCGACCGAGGGCCTGCCTGAGGAAGAGGTCGAGGCGGCGGCGGTGCCCAACGTGCAATTGGCCGGTGGTATTCCCGTCGGTCGGCCGTTCCCGGAAATGGCCGACCCGCTGCCCCGCCCGCGCCAGGGCGTGGCCATCATCCAGGCCCTGGACAAGGTGACGGCGGTGTCGATCCGGTTTGCCGTTCCCGTCGGCCAGCAGCGGCGCTGGCGCGGCCTGGTCTTCAGGGTTCGCGCCTGTGAGACGACGGCGACCGACGAGCCGATGCGAGACTCCGTGGCCTATCTGGAGATCTTCTCCCAGCCGCGTGCCCGCGACGGGGCGGTGGATCCGCGCCGTGTCTTCCAGGGCTGGGTGTTCGCTTCTTCGCCGGCGCTCAGCGGGCTGGAGCATCCGCTCTATGACGCCTGGGTGATCTCGTGCCAGGCCGAGGCTCCGTCCGAGGCGTAGGGCATGCGCGCAAAGTCGGCGTCCTGGCCGACCGCACGATCTAGACGCATCTGATAGTCATCACGGCTGATCTCGACCGCGCCCAGACTCGCCAGGTGTGGTGTCATGAACTGGACGTCGAGCAGGCAAAAGCCTCCGATCCTGAGCCGCGCTATCAGATGCACCAGCGCGACCTTGGAGGCATCGCGCTGCATGGACACCATGCTCTCCCCGAAGAAGGCCGCGCCGAGCGCCACGCCGTAGAGGCCACCGACCAGCTGGTTGCCGGACCAGCACTCGACACTGTGGGCAAAGCCTGCCGCATGGAGTTCCAGGTAGATCCGGCGGATCTCTGGATTGATCCAGGTCTCGTCGCGCGGCCCGGCTCCGGGGGCCGCGCAGGCATCTATGATCTCGGCGAAGGCGCTGTCGATGCGGACCTCGAAATGGTCTGAGCGAACGGTCCGACCGAGGCGGCGGGGCACCGACGGTGCCTCCAGAGGCAGGATGCCGCGCCGCGTGGGACTGACGAAAAAGAACTCGGGATCGTCGCGGCTCTCGGCCATCGGAAAGATGCCGGTAGCATAGGCCGCCAGCATATCCTCAAGCGTCAGCTCTGTCGGGCCGCCCACTTTTCCAGCCAGTGAATGTCGTAGTCGCCCGAGAGAATGTCCGGCTCGGCCAACAGCTTCTGGAACAGGGGGATCGTCGTATCGATGCCGCCGACGACCATTTCGCCCAGGCTCCGCTTGAGCCGCGCGATACACTCTTCGCGGTCGCGGCCATGCACGATCAGTTTGCCGATCAGGCTGTCGTAATAGGGCGGGATCGAATAGCCGGCATAGAGGGCCGAATCGAGCCGTACGCCCAGGCCGCCGGGGGCATGGAAGTCGTTCACCAGACCGGGCGAGGGCGTGAAAGTGACCGGGTTCTCGGCATTGATCCGGCACTCGATCGAGTGGCCCTCGAAGACGATGTCGTCCTGGGTGAAGCTGAGCGGCTCGCCGGCGGCGATGCGGATCTGTTCGCGCACCAGATCGACGCCGGTGATCATCTCGGTGACCGGATGTTCGACCTGCAGGCGGGTGTTCATCTCGATGAAGTAGAACTCACCGTCCTCCCAGAGGAATTCGATGGTGCCGACGCCCAGATAGCCGATCTTCTTGATGGCGTCGGTGACGGTCTTGCCGATCCTGGCGCGGCCCTCGGCCGACAGGGCGGGCGAGGGGGCCTCTTCCAGAACCTTCTGGTGGCGGCGCTGCAGCGAACAGTCGCGCTCGCCCAGGTGCACGACATTGCCGTGGCTGTCGGCGATGACCTGGATCTCGAGGTGGCGGGGCCTCTGGAGATAGCGCTCCATATAGACCGCGCCGTTGCCGAAGGCGGCCAGGGCCTCGGTCTGGGCCGTCTGGACGGCCTCGACCAGATTGTCCTCGGTCAGGGCGACCTTCATGCCGCGCCCGCCGCCGCCGGCGGCGGCCTTGACGATCAGGGGAAAGCCGATGGATTTCGCCGCCTCGATGGCGGCCTCGACCGTTTCGACCTCGCCGTCAGAGCCGGGAACGACGGGGATGCCCGCGTCCCTGGCCGTCTGCTTGGCCGAAATCTTGTCGCCCATGATGCGGATATGGTCCGCCGTCGGGCCGATGAAGGTCATGCCGTGGGCCTTCACGATGTCGGCGAACTTGGCGTTCTCGGACAGGAAGCCATAACCCGGATGTATGGCCTGAGCCCCGGTGATCTCGGCGGCGGCGATGATCGAGGGAATGTTCAGATACGACCGCGCGGCCGGGGCCGGCCCGATACAGACGCTCTCATCGGCCAGGCGAACGTGCATGGCCGAGCGATCCGCCTCGGAATGAACCGCGACGGTGGAGATTCCCATCTCCTTGCAGGCGCGGTGGATGCGAAGCGCGATCTCGCCCCGGTTGGCGATGAGGACCTTGTCGAACATGGCCGGGCCTATTCGAGCAGCAACAGGGATTCGCCGAACTCGACCGGCTGGGCATCGCCGACGAGGATGCTCAGAACCTTGCCGTCGCGGGGCGCGGCGATCGGGTTCATGGTCTTCATGGCCTCAATGATCAGTAGGGTCTGGCCCTTCTTGACGCTGTCGCCCGCCTTGACGAACGGCGCGGCACCAGGGGTCGCCTGCAGATAGACGGTGCCGACCATGGGCGAGGGGACGGCTTCGCCGACCTCGGGGGCGGGCCCGGCGGGATCAGCGGACATGGGTTGGGCGGCGATGGCGGTCGGAGCGGCAGCTGCGACCGGCGCGGCCATCGGAGCGGGCGCGGCGAAGTGCATCGGGGCGGCGACGGCAGCGGCCGCCCGGGACACCCGAATCTTCAGGCCGCTGCGTTCGACCTCGATCTCGGTCAGCGAGGTGTCGTTGAGGATGTCGGCGAGCTCGCGCACGAGTTTGGCGTCGGTATCGCTGGAAGCAGTCTTGCTGGGGGTCTTGGGCGCCGGCATGGGCGTTGGCCTCTCGTGGACTTTAGGACTTCGACGACGCCGAACCGACCAGGCGAAGCGCCGCTTCGACCGCCAGTTCATAGGACGTCAGGCCGAAGCCGGAAACTATGCCGGTCGCAGCCGGCGAAACAAAGGACACCTGGCGGAATTCCTCGCGGGCCGCCGGATTGGAAAGATGGCACTCCACAATCGGGATCGACAGGGTCCGCAGGGCATCAAGCAGGGCGACTGAGGTGTGACCATAGCCGGCCGGATTGATCACCAGGGCACAGGCCTTGTCGCCGGATTCCTGGATCCAGTCGATCAATTCACCCTCATGGTTGCTCTGGCGAAACACGACCTGAACCGATCCTGCGCGCCGTTCGCATGCGGCCTGAACGTCAGCCAGGGTGTCCGACCCGTAGATGTCCGGCTCACGCGATCCGAGCCGGTTAAGGTTCGGGCCGTTCAGAACATACAGGGGCTTGGCCATGAGGCTCCGGGGCGACCGTGAAATCGGCGGCCCTTGTATCGTCCGGGCGTCGGGGTCACAAGCCGCACATGAAGATCACCCTGAACGGCGAGCCCCATCAGACCGAGGCCGCCACCATCGCCGCCCTGGTCGAGAGCCTGTCGCTGGACATCGCCAAGGTCGCCGTCGAGCGCAACCGGGTGCTGGTGCCCCGGTCGCTGCATGGCGAAACCGCCCTCGAGGACGGCGACTGCATCGAGGTCGTCCAGTTCGTCGGCGGGGGCTAGAACGGAAAGACGATCGGGATCACCACCATGGCCGTGGCCCAGGTGATCAGGTTCAGGGGCACGCCGATCCTGACGAAGTCCATGTAGGAATAGCCGCCCATCTGATAGACCAGCACATTGGTCTGATAGCCGAAGGGCGTGGCAAAGGCGGCCGAGGCGGCCATCATCACCGCCACCAGGAACGGACGCGGATCGACCCCCAGGCTTTCGGCCAGGGCCACGGCGATCGGGGTGATCAGAACCGCCACCGTGGCATTGGACAACAGTTCGGTCGCGAACAGGGTGACGCCGTACAGCACGATCAGCGCCGCCAGCGGCCCGAACGGTTCCAGCACCGAGATCAGTGACTGCGCCCCCGCATCGGCCAGGCCGGTGACCTCGATGGCGACCCCGACCACGACCATGCCGGCGATCAGCAGCAGGATTTCGGGCCGAAGCCCGGCATAGGCCTCTTCCGGGGTAATGACCTTGAGCAGGATCAGGGCGACGGCCCCGGCGAAGGCGGCGGCCGCAATTGGGGCCAGACCCAGGCCGGCGCACACCACCACCAGGACGAAGACGCCGGCAGAAATCAGGGCGCGTTTGAGTTCGAACGGCCGGTCGGCGGCGCTGAACAGTTCGACATCGCCCAGATGGGCGTCGCCGGAGCCGTCTTCGCTCGAGCGCGATTCGCCGAAGCGCGGCAGGCCGAAGGGAAGCCGCAGGCGCTTGCGTTCGGCCTCACGCCGCATCTGTTCGCGTTTGGCCTCTTCGGCGGCGGCCAGACGGGCCTGCTCGGCCTCGTCGGCGGCGACGGCCCGGCCCAGCTGGCGGGCCCCCACGAAATACAGCCACATCGTTCCGACCAGGGCGATGCCGACGCCGACCGGGGTGATTTCGAAGATCGAGAAAACCGGCTGGCCGGCGTTGCGGGCCATGTCGTTGACCAGCAGATTGGTCGAGGTTCCGATCAGGGTCATCAGCCCGCCCATCACCGAGATATGGCTGAGCGGCATCAGGAAACGCTTGGGCGACAGCTTGAGCGTCTTGGCCACATCGCGGACGACGGGGGCGGCCAGAACTACCACCGGCGTATTGTTCAGAAACCCGCCCAACAGGCCGCACAGGCCCATGACCATCCAGACGCCGGTGGCGCCGAAGCGCACGGCCAGCCGCGTGGCCTGGCGGATCATCAGGCCGAGCAGCCCCGACAGCTCGATGGCGTAGGCGATGACGAACAGACCGGCCAGGGCGATGACCGCCGGGCTGGCGAAGGCGCTCTGGACCTCGACGGGACGCACCACGCCCAGGATCAACAGGGCTGCCGCCCCGCTGAGCGCCACGACATCGGCGCGGACGCGGCCATGAATCAGCACTCCGACCACGGCCACGAGCACGAGCAGGGCTATGATCTGGTCAAGGGTCATCAGGTCCTGACAGTGGCTCCGACTGGCGATCTCTTTGAGATTGCATAGCCTTTGGAACGCGCCTCATGCTAGGGTTGTTGCCATGGCTAACTCGGTTGTGATCCTGGGTCGTATCGCTTCCGCCGTGGCGCTCGGCCTGGTCGTCAGTGGCTGTCCACGCGCGCCAGAGGAACCGGCCCCGCCGGCCCAGCCGATCGAGGCGGGTGACGAGACGCCTCCGGCAGGCTCGCAACTGCCTGCCACCCCCACCACCGCCCTGAACCGCGCCGACATGATCGCCGCTGCGGGCGAGGCCGCCGCAGCCTATGCCGCCGGGGCCGTCCCCGAGGGCAATGACGCCCTGGTCGGTCGGGCTTTCAGTGTGGTCATGCCGGTGGGCTGTTCGGGCCCGGCGGCCGGTCTGCCCGCCGAGGCCGCGGACGGCCTGGCCCGTGTCGCCTGGAATACCGATCGCACCGTCATCCGCTTCAGCCTGACGCCCGGCGACTGGACGGCCTCGGCGCTGATGACCGGGGCCAATGGCGATTGGGAGGAGGTCGAGGGCATCTGGCTGCCGCGTCCCTGGATGACCGAGGACGGTTGCCCGGCGGTCCGGGCCGATCCTCTGCAGAACGCCACCCAGACGCCGACGGCGCAGTCGCTGGGCCTGGCCATCGTGCATGCCGAGGAAGGGTCCCGACTGGATCGGCGCAACGGGCGAGCCTATGCCCACGCGGTGCGCGGCGAGGGCGAGGCCCCGGCCCAGTGGCCGCAGGCGGGCTTGCGGGTGCGTCTGGAGGGTCGGATCGTGGGCTTCCCGGACAGCCGTGCCTTCCGGTGTCGGGCGGGCGGTCCTGATATGCGGCCCATCTGTGTCGCGGCCGTCCAGCTGGATCGCCTGGCGCTCGAAAGTGCGGGCGGCGAGGCCCTGAGCGAATGGCGGGGCGGCTGACCACCCCGCCGCTCGTCCGTTATCAGTCGGTCAGTTCGGCCGGGACGCGCCCGCCGTTTTCAGCGATCCTGGCCATGACCTGGCTTTGCAGCCAGATGTTCATCGAGGCCGAGTCGGACTTGTCGCCGGTGTAGCCCAGCTCATCGGCCAGGGCCTTGCGGCTCTCCAGGCTCGAATCCATGTCGAGGGTCTTGAGCAGATCCACGATGGAGGTGCGCCAGTTCAGGGCTTCGCCCTTGGACTCGGCCAGTTTGGTCAGGATCACCTCGACGTCCGCCTGGTCGAGCGCCACGGTCGCAGACTTGGCCGTCCCCGCCGTCTTGTCAAAGCCCGCCGGCATCGGCTTGTCGCCGACCGCCGACTTGTCGCCGGTCGATGTGGCCTTGTGATCGTTGTCGCGGCCAAAGATCTTGCCGAAGATGTTTCCGAGAATGCTCATGTGGGGGGGCTCCAGGTCGACGGATAGTCGTCCTGACCAATAACGACCCAGGTTCGAAAAGGATGCAACCATCTGTTGTCGGTCTGCCCTCGCCAATTCGTGTCCCGCACGCTAGTCAGGCCCCACCCTCGGCGGGCCTTCCCGTCCTACCACCGGCTCTGGATTGACGATGACGAAATGGGTTTACGGCTTCGGCGGCGGCTCGGCCGACGGCGACGCCTCGATGAAGAACCTCCTGGGCGGCAAGGGGGCCAATCTGGCCGAAATGTCGTCGCTGGGCCTGCCGGTGCCGCCGGGGTTCACCATCACCACCGAGGTCTGCACCGCCTATTATGAGCAGGGCCAGACCTATCCGGCGGATCTGGACGGACAGGTCGAGGCGGCGCTAACTCGCGTCGAGCAGATCGTCGGCAAACAGTTCGGCAGCGAGACCAACCCGCTTCTGGTTTCGGTACGCTCGGGGGCCCGGGCGTCGATGCCGGGCATGATGGACACGGTGCTGAACCTGGGCCTGAACGACCGGACGGTCGAAGGGCTGGCGGCCCTGTCGGGTGATCGCCGCTTCGCCTTTGATTCCTATCGTCGCTTCATCACAATGTATTCGAATGTGGTGCTGGGCGTCGGCCACGACGCCTTTGAGGAGGTGCTGGACGAGACCAAGGACCGCCTCGGCATCACCCAGGACACCGACCTGTCGGCGGCGGACTGGGAGCGGGTCGTCGAGCGCTACAAGCAGGTGGTTCTGGACGAGACGGGGGCCGAGTTCCCGCAGGACCCCAAGGCCCAGCTGTGGGGCGCGGTCAGCGCCGTCTTCGCCAGCTGGATGAACGACCGGGCCAAGTTCTATCGGCGCATGCACGACATCCCCGAAAGCTGGGGCACTGCGGTCAATGTGCAGTCGATGGTGTTCGGCAACATGGGCGAGACCTCGGCGACGGGCGTAGCCTTCACGCGCAATCCGTCGACGGGTGAGGCGAAGCTGTATGGCGAGTTCCTGATCAACGCCCAGGGCGAGGACGTGGTCGCCGGCATCCGCACCCCCCAGGCCCTGACCAAGGCCGGGCGCGAGGAGATGGGCGAGACCAAGCTGTCGATGGAAGAGGCGATGCCGGAGGTGTTCGGCCAATTCCGCGAGACGGTCGAGCGACTGGAGCGGCACTACCGCGACATGCAGGACATCGAGTTCACGGTCGAACAGGGTCGGCTGTGGATGCTGCAGACCCGCAACGGCAAACGCACCGCCAAGTCGGCCCTGAAGATCGCCGTCGAGCTGGCGTCCGAAGGGCTGATCGACCGGGAGGAGGCGATCCAGCGGGTCGAGCCGCAGGCCCTGGATCAGCTGCTGCACCCGACGCTGGACCCGAATGCGACCAAGACGGTGATCGCCAAGGGACTGCCGGCCAGTCCGGGGGCGGCGACGGGCAAGATCGTGTTTGATTCCGACGAGGCCGAGCGTCTGGGCCAGCTGGGCGAGGCCGTCATCCTGGTGCGCGAGGAAACCAGCCCGGAGGACATCCACGGCATGCACGCCGCCCGCGGCATCGTGACGGCCCGCGGCGGCATGACCAGCCACGCGGCGGTGGTGGCGCGCGGCATGGGGCGCCCTTGCGTCTCGGGGGCCGGCGGCGTCCACATTGATGACAAGGCCGGACACTTCACGGCCGGTGGCCGGACCTTTAAGGCCGGAGAGATCATCACCATCGACGGCTCGGCCGGAGAGGTGATCCAGGGCGCGGTCCACATGATCGAGCCGGAGCTGACCGGCGACTTCCAGACCCTGATGGCCTGGGCCGACGCGGCGCGGCGGCTGAAGGTGCGGGCCAATGCCGAGACGCCGCTGGATGCGCGCACCGCGCGCGGCTTTGGAGCCGAGGGCATCGGCCTGTGCCGGACCGAACATATGTTCTTTGACGACACCCGGATCGCCGCCGTGCGCGAGATGATCCTGGCCGATGACGAGGCCGGACGGCGCGCGGCGCTGGCCAAGATCGAGCCGTTCCAGAAGGCCGACTTCGTGGATCTGTTCAAGATCATGGCCGGTCTGCCGGTGACGATCCGGCTGCTGGATCCTCCGCTGCACGAGTTCCTGCCGCACAGCGAAGAAGACGTACGCGCCGTGGCCGCCGCAACCGGGCTGGATGCCGACAAGCTGATGGCGCGGGCCAAGGCCCTGCATGAGACCAATCCGATGCTGGGGCACCGGGGATGTCGCCTGGGCGTGGCCTATCCCGAAATCTACGAGATGCAGGTGCGCGCCATCATCGAGGCGGCGCTTGAGGTCAAGGCCGGGACGGGTGACGCCCCGATGCCGGAGATCATGCATCCGCTGGTCGCCAAGGGCCAGGAGATGAAGTTCCTGCGCGAGCTGACGGATCGGGTCGCCGAGGCGGTGTTTGCGGATCGCGGCGACCGCCTCGACTATCTGGTCGGGACGATGATCGAGCTGCCGCGCGCGGCGCTGAGGGCTGATGATCTGGCCGAATATGCCGAGTTCTTCTCGTTCGGGACCAACGACCTGACCCAGACGACCTTTGGTATTTCGCGCGACGATTCCGGCCGGTTCCTGCAAGCCTATCTGGACAAGGGCATCTTTGAGCACGACCCGTTCGTGCGGCTGGACCCCGAAGGCGTCGGCGATCTGATCAAGATCGCGGCCGAGCGCGGCAAGCGGGTGCGGCCGGACGTCAAGCTGGGTATCTGTGGCGAACACGGCGGCGACCCGTCGAGCATTGCCTTCTGTGAAGGGGCGGGGCTGGATTACGTCAGCTGCTCGCCCTACCGGGTGCCGATCGCGCGGCTGGCGGCGGCGCAGGCGGCGCTGGTCGCGCGGGGTGGGGCGGCGCGGGAGAAGGATCGGTAGGCCTGAGCCATTGCCCTCATCTTCCGCGCGGACCTACGAGCTTTCGCCCTCCGGTGCGCGGATCCTTCTTCTCCCCTCACGGGGCGAAGAGAGGGGCGCACGGTTCGGGGATTTGCAGTTCGGTCGAACACGGTTCACTGTGTTTGGATCGAATGGGAGACCCAAGCCATGCGCGTGATCCTTCCTCTAATGGCCGTCGCAGCCCTGATGGCGGCGTGCGAAATGCCGAACGAGGCGACCAGCGACGCGCCGGCTGCGCCGCCCGCTGGAGAGACGACCGCGCCACAAGAGATAGTCATTCCGGTCGATGACACGGTCTATGCCGATGGCGAAGCCCGCTGGATGTTGAGTCCGGATGGCGAGAACCAGTATCTGGCCTTTGCGGTGCCGGAGTCCGACGATGTGCGGCTGACGCTGTCGTGCGGGCCGGGCGAACGGACGGTGCGGCTGTGGCGGGAAACCTGGGAAGAGGACGACCCGTCGTTCCAGTTTGTGTCCGGCGATGTGACGACCAGCTACTCCGGGGAGGTCGACCCCGAGGGTATGGCCCCGCAACTGAACGGGGTTGCCCCGGCGCGGGCCCCGGTGTTCGTCGCCTTCCGCACGACGGGGCAGTTGACCATGATGGCTGGCGGCCAGGCACACGACCTGTCGGCACCGCCGGGCGCGCAGCCGCTGGTCGCGGCCTTCTTCGACTATTGTTTCCCGCCGGACTGACCCGTCTATCAGGCCGTTGCGATCCGCAGGGTCGGATCGGGCCTAACGCATGAAGCAGTTATCCCCGACATAGAGCAGGGCGACCTCCTGGCCTTCGGGTTCCATCATGCCGTAGATGTCGCCCGCCTGGAATTCATCCTCCAGGGTATCGCGGGTGAACTCGGTAATCCCCGCCGCCTCGAGCTCGGCGCGATTGGCGGCGGCCGAAAGTCCGTCCATGGTGGTCAGCTCGCCCGTGCTTTCCCAGCCCGAGAAGCCCGTCTGCGAGAACCAGAGGCGCAGGCCATTGGTGAACTCTGCGAAGGTCAGGGGCCCCGGGCCGCACTCGTCCATTTCGCCGCGCTCGATCGGCACCCCGGCGATGGCGGTCAGGGTCGTCAGGACCTCATCCTCAGGTGAGCCGAACGGCACCAGGCGGGTGGATCCTGTCGCCTCATCGACCAGACGCAGGCCCTCGGGGTCCAGGGCGATGAGCTGGATCGGCGCATCCGACGCTACCTGGGCGCCCTCGGCGCTCTGTGAGGACGGGTCATTGCCACCAGGAGCCTGTGTTTCGTCAGCGGCAGGCTGACAGGCTGCCAGCGCCAGGGCAGCGAGCATCGGCAAGGCGTGTCTCATAGGGATCCTCCCAGATCCGCCTCAAAATAGGCCCACGCCCGGAGACCCGCAAGGCTCAAGAAATGCGCGTTCAGCGAACACAGAGATATGTCAAAACAGAGACTTAAGGTCACGGCATGGTCGTGATTGGGCCTTGGTCCGACCTTCAACGCCGCCCATCTAGCGACGGGCTGGGTGGGCCGGCGGCACGCAGAACGCCGCCGAAATCAACAAGGATGACCTATCAATGCGTACTCTCGCTTTCACCACTGTCGTCGCCGTTGCCGCGACCATCGCCGTTCCTGCGGCCGCCCAGAGCCTGACGAGCCCGTCGTGGTATGGCTCGGTCGGCTATTCGAACCTCTCCAGCGACGATACCGATGTGAGCCTCGACGCCCTGACCGGTCGCGTCGGCGCGCGCTTCAGCCCGTATTTCGGCGCCGAGGGTGAACTGTCGGTCGGCCTGGGCGATGAAACTCTGGTCCCGGGCGTGGATGTGCAGCTGAACCATGACGCCGCCGTCTATGGCGTCGCCAGCTATCCGATCGCCCAGAACATCGAGGTCTTCGGTCGACTCGGCTACGGCACGACCGAGATGGAAGCCTCGGGCCTCGGCACGACCGCCACCGAGCACAGCGACAGCTGGAACTACGGCGTCGGCGCCAACTACCTCTTCGACGGGGTCAACGGCGTGCGGGCCGACTACACCCGCCGCGACTATCAGGACGACAACGGTGAAGCCGACGTCTGGACCGTCAGCTACGTTCGTCGCTTCTGATCGACGCAAGACATGAATGGATCAGGCGCAACAGGCGATTGTTGCGCCTTTTTCATTTGTGCCTCCCGAGTCGGCGTCGTCTAGTCGCGGCCTGATCACAGGGGAGCGGTCCATGAGCATCGACGTCGAGGCGGAAACAGCGCGCTGGCTGGCGACGATGTCGCCGGAGGAAACCCAGCGGGCGATCGACTACACCCATGGATCGCACTGGCTGATCCTGGGGGGCTTTGTCGTCTCGGTTCTCGTGGCCTGGCTGATCCTGAAGTCGGGGTTGCTCAACGGCCTGAACGCTTGGCTCAATCACAGGCGCGCCCGGCCCAATGTGACGGTCTTCGTGATCGCCGTGGTTTTCTCGGTCGCCAGCTGGTTCCTGGCCCTGCCATGGTCCTGGTGGTCCGGCTGGCGGCGGGAAACCGAATATGGACTGACCAGCCAACCCGTCGCGGCGTGGCTGGCCGAAGGGGCCCTGTCCGGCGTTATCGGTGCCCTGGGAATGGCCGTGTTGCTGGTCGGGGTCTATGCCCTGATGCGGCGGGCCGGCCGGCTCTGGTGGGCCTGGGCCGGAGGCCTGACGGCGGCCTTCATGGCGGTGATGCTGCTGGCTGGTCCGGTCTTCATCGAGCCGCTGTTCAACACCTACACGCCGGCGCCGGATGGTCCGGTTCGGGACGCCGTGGTCGAGCTGGCCGAGCGCACCGGTACGCCCTCGGACCGGATCTACATCTATGACGGCAGCCGTCAGTCGGACCGTTATACGGCCAATGTCTCGGGCCTGTTCGGCACGGCGCGCGTGGCCATGAGCGACACCATGTTCCAGCAGGGGGCAGACCTCGCCGAGGTTCGCGGCGTGGTCGGTCACGAGATGGGCCACTACGTCCATATGCATCCGCTGTGGATGACAGGGGTCTTTGCGATCCTGTCGATGATCGTCTTCTGGCTGTCGTCTCGGCTCTATCCGGTGGCGCGGCGCTGGCTGGGGGCCGACCGGGTAGCGACGATCAGCGATCCGACCGGCCTGCCGGTCCTGAGCGTCGTGATCGCCTTCATCTTCATCCTGGCGACACCGGTCATCAATACCCTGGTCCGAACGATCGAGGCGGATGCGGATCGATTCTCGCTCGAATATGCGAATGAGCCTGATGGCCTGTCGGCGGCCCTGATCAAGACGGCCGAGTACCGCGCGCCGTCACCGTCCTGGATCGAGGAGGTCCTGTTCTACGACCACCCGAGCGTCGAGAACCGGATCCGTCGGGCCATGCAGTGGAAGGCGGACCACCCGCCGGCGGGCTAGAGGCTGTCGGGCACGCTCAGACCCGGGCGTTCATTGTCCCAGATCATGTGCAGGACCGACCAGTTGCCGTCACCGTCGCGGTAGAGCTGGATGGAATTGATACCGCGACGTTCCGGCTCCGCGTCGTCGGGATGGGTCTTGGCCTCATAGACCGACCAGACGTGTGCCATATTGCCGAAAACGTCGATGCGGCGCGCGGTTTCGACCTCATAGAAGGCGTTGGCGGCAAAGTAGGGCGTGACGTCCTCGACGTACTGTTCGCGGTCCATGATCTTGATCCAGGGCTTGCCGTCGGCGTCGAGGCCGGTGCGGGCCTGGCGGCTGTCGGGATAGAAGATCAGGCGCTGGGTGTCCCAGTCCCGCGGTCCGGCGGGACCCGAGATACAGGCATAGAGCGCATCGACGACCTGGCCGATGTCCGTACGGTCGATCATGGTCAGCGCTTCCTCACGAAAACCGTCCCGGCTGAATAGCCCGCGCCGAACGAACAGATCAGGCCGGTGTCACCGCCGTCAAAGCCGTCGTTGTGCAGGTGAAACGCGATGATCGACCCGGCCGAGGAGGTGTTGGCATAGTCGTCCAGGATGATGACGTTCTCGTCGCTGGAGGGTTCGCGGCCCAGCACCTTGCGGCCGATGAACTGGTTCATGTTGATGTTGGCCTGGTGCAG